>NZ_JBHYJX010000027.1:0-108557 GCF_042740985.1 Streptomyces sp. NPDC058985
CCGATCCCAAGCCCTACGTCTGGACGAAGACCGCAGACGAGATCCTCGAACGCCTCGCCAGCTATCTGAACAGAATTCCTGACTCAAAAGACTAGCGGCGCGGGCCCGGCCCACCGGGTGGCGGACCGGGCCCACGGGGTGCGTCAGGGTCTGCCCGGCGGACAGGCCCTAAGCGCGCTTCAGCCGCAGGGTCATCAGCTGGAACGGACGCAGCCGTACGGCGATCCGGTCGCCGTCGGTCTCGACGGCGTCCTCCGTGTCGGCGAGCGGGCGCTCCAGGAGGTCGGTGACCTCCACCCCGGCGACCGGGAAACCGGCCGTCAGGGTGGACCGGACGCGGCCGCCGTGCGCCTCGTGGAAGCGGACCACGACGTCACCGCTGCCGTCGTCGGCGAGCTTGACGGCGGTGACCACGACCGCGTCCCGGTCGGCCGTCACCAGCGGCGCGACCTCCCCGGAGCCGGTGACCCGCCGCTCGGGCAGGTTGATCCGCCAGCCCTCGCGCACCGCGTCGCCGATGTCCGCGCCGGGCACCAGCGCGTGCCGGAAGCGGTGCACGCCCTGGTCGGTCTCGGGGTCCGGGAAGCGCGGGGCGCGCAGCAGGGACACCCGGACCGTGGTGGTCGTACCGGCGTCGCCTTCGGTGCGGACGGTGCGGGTCACGTCGTGGCCGTACGTCGAGTCGTTGACGACGGCCACGCCCCAGCCCGGCTCGGCCAGGTGGACGAAGCGGTGGTTGCAGGCCTCGAACTTGGCCGCCTCCCAGCTGGTGTTGGTGTGGGTCGGCCGGTGGAAGTGCCCGAACTGGGTCTCCGACGCGTACCGTTCGGCGTGCACGTCGAATGGGAAGGCCAGCTTGAGGAACTTCTCCGTCTCGTGCCAGTCCACCTCGGTGTCCACGTCGAGGCGCCGCTCCCCCGGCGCCAGGGTCAGCACCTGAGTGACGCGGGAGGAGCCGAAGGAACGGACGATCCGCACCGAGGCGCCGTCGTCCCCGGGGGCGCTCTCGTCGACGTCGGTGAGGTCGGTGACCGTGTTGCGGTAGAACTCGTCCACGTCCCAGGCGTCCCACATGTTCGGGAAGTCGGGGTGCAGCTGGAGCAGATTGCCAGCGGTGCCCGGCGCGATGGTCTCGCGGTCGGCGGCGAGGTCGTACGCCGACACCACCAGCCCTTGGCCGTCGATCTCGACCCGGAGCATCCCGTTGTCCAGGACGTGTCCGCCTCCGGGGCGGGGGGTGACCTCGGTGCGGCCCTCGGCGGCGGGGGCCGCGGCGGCGCCCGCCTGGACGCCGGAGCGGGTGTGCGGGGCGGAGTTGAAGACCAGCGGGGTGTCGCCCTGCCCGGCCAGGGCCCGCTGGGCGGCGTCGATGACGGCGTTCAGCTCGTCGGCGACGCGGTCGTAGGTCGCGCGGGCCTCGCGGTGCACCCAGGCGATGGAGGAGCCGGGCAGGATGTCGTGGAACTGGTGCAGCAGGACCGTCTTCCAGATGCGGTCCAGGTCGTCGTACGGGTAGGGGAACCCGGCGCGCACGGCCGCGGTGGCCGCCCACAGTTCGGCCTCCCGGAGCAGGTGTTCGCTGCGCCGGTTGCCCTGCTTGGTCTTGGCCTGGCTGGTGAGGGTCGCGCGGTGCAGTTCGAGGTACAGCTCGCCGACCCAGACGGGCGGCTGCGGGTTCTCCGCCTCGGCCTTCTCGAAGAAGGCGTGCGGGGTCTCCCAGGTGACCGTCGCCGAGCCCTCCAGGTCGCGCAGGCGGGCCGCCTTGGCGATCATCTCACGGGTGGTGCCGCCGCCCCCGTCGCCCCAGCCGGTCGGGGCGAGGGAGTGCCGGGCGACGCCCTTGTCCTTGAAGTTGCGGGCCGCGTGCGCGATCTCGCTGCCCTTCATGGAGCAGTTGTACGTGTCGACGGGCGGGAAGTGCGTGAAGATCCGGGTGCCGTCGATGCCCTCCCAGCGGAAGGTGTGGTGCGGGAACTTGTTCGTCTGCGACCAGGAGATCTTCTGCGTCAGCAGGTACTTGGCGCCGGCCGCCTTGATGATCTGCGGCAGCCCGGCCGCGAAGCCGAAGGTGTCCGGCAGCCACGCCTCGTCGTTCTCGACGCCGAACTCGTCGAGGAAGAACCGCTTGCCGTGCACGAACTGCCGGGCCATCGCCTCGGAGCCGGGCATGTTGGTGTCCGACTCCACCCACATGCCGCCGGCCGGCACGAACCGCCCGTCGGCGACGGCCTTCTTCACCCGGGCCCACACCTCGGGCCGGTGGTCGCGCACCCACGCCCACTGCTGCGCCTGGGACATGGCGAAGACGAACTCCGGCTCGTCCTCCAGGAGAGCGGTCATGTTGGAGGTGGTGCGGGCGACCTTGCGCACGGTCTCGCGCAGCGGCCACAGCCACGCCGAGTCGATGTGCGCGTGGCCGACTGCGCTGATCCGGTGGGCGGACGGGACGGCGGGGGCCGACAGGACCTCGCTGAGGCGGGAACGCGACTCGTCCGCCGTGCCGTTGACGTCCTGGAGGTCGATGGCGTCCAGCGCCTTGTCGATCGCGCGCAGGATCTCCCAGCGGCGCGGCGAGTCGACCGGCAGCTCGGCCATCAGCTCACCGGCGACCTCCAGGTCGAGCACCAGGTTCCACACCGTCTCGTCGAGGACGGCGAGGTCCATGCGGGCCAGCCGGTACTGCGGGTCGCTGCCCGCGGTGTCCTGGTCGCCTAGGTGGGTGGGCACGAAGGGGTGGTAGTCGAGGATGACGGGGTTGGAGGCGGCCTCGACGTGCAGGCGCACCTCCTCGCCGCCCTCGACGGGGGCGCCGATCCGCACCCACTGGTTGCGCGGGTTGAGGCCCTTCACCGGGGTGCCGTCGGGCCGGTAGACCAGGCCCTCGCACTGGAAGCCGGGCATGTTCTCGTCGAAGCCGAGGTCGAGGATCGCCTCGACGGTCTTCCCGGCCCACTCCTCGGGGACGGTGCCGGTGACGCGGAACCAGCTGGTCCCCCAGGGCGCGCCCCAGCGGGCGCCGACCTGGATGGGCTCGGGCTTCGCGGCGAGTCCCTCCTCGACCGGGACGGGCTCGCCGGGCGCGTGCCACACCGCCACGTCCAGGGGGACGGACTCGGGGTAGAGGGCGGGGCGGACGCGCTCGTCGAGGACGCGCTTGAGGCGGGCTTCGACCAGGTTGCGGTCGTCATGCATGAGGGGTGCTCCTGGTGGACGGGGCGGGTGCGGGCGGTGTGGGGGGTTACCAGGTGTGGATCGCGGTGGCGGGCCGGGATGTGGTGTACAGCTCCCCCACCGCGCTTGGTTCGAACCGTACGGAGGTCACGGGCGGGCGTCTGCCCGGCGGACGCGGAGTCCGTGCGGGGTGGGCGACACCTGGTCGGGCGTGACGACCTCGGTGATGCCCCGGGCCGCGAGGTGTCCGGTGTCGGCGGCGCGGGTGTCCAGGACGGTGGTGGGGCGGGCGCCGTCGGCGACCAGGTGGAAGAAGGCGTCGAAGACCGGGCCGCCGGGGGCGCAGGCCGAGCGTGTCGCCGGGTCGGCGGGGACGGCGAGGGCGGTGGTGCGCGGGGCGGGGGCGGGGTGGGTCCCCTCGCGGGCCGCGAGCGCCGCGCGGGCCAGGACCCGGGCCGTGTCCTTGGAACGGCGGTCGTTGGTGAGCAGTCCGAGGCCGTACTCCAGCTCGGGGAAGTCGGCCAGCTCCCGGGACACGTCGTGCGAGCACCACCAGGTGACGCCCCACAGGTCGGGGCAGTCCAGGGCGTTCGCGACGGTGGCCTCGGTGAAGGCGGCGGCGTGCTCGGCGGGGACGAGGGGCGCAGGGGCGCCGACCTCCTGGAGCCAGACCGGGCGGCGGGGGTCGTCGGCCCACGCCTTGCTCAGCTCGATCAGGTAGGCGGCGTGGTGCTCGCTGGGCACGGAGGTGCGGCCGTGGCGCTGGGCGGTGCCGTTGAAGACCCACGAGTGGACGGCGGTCACCGCGCCCCGCCGGGCGGCCTGGGCCGGGGTGAAGGGCTGGTCGTCCTGGTACCAGGTGGCGTCGTACTCGGCGTGCAGGTGCATCCCGCCGGGGGCACCCTCCTCGCAGGCGGCAAGCATCCGCTCCAGCCAGGTGTCGATCTGCTCGCTGGTGGCGCGGTCCGGGTCGGGGTGGGGTCCGGCGGAGAACTGGTTGACCTCGTTGCCGAGGGTCATGCCGAGGAAGTTGGGCCGCCCGGCCAGCGCTGCGGCGAGGGTGCGCAGGTAGGTGGCCTGTCCGTCGATGACCTCGGGGTCGGTGAAGAGGTTGCGGCGGTGCCAGGTGCGGGTCCAGGCCGGCACGTAGTCGAAGCTGCTCAGATGGCCCTGGAGGCCGTCCACGTTGACGTCGAGGCCGCGTTCGCCGGCCGCGTCGACCAGCGCGACCAGGTGCCCGACGGCGCGCTCGCGGATCAGGGAGCGGTTGGGCTGGAAGTAGGGCCACAGCGGGAAGACGCGGACGTGGTCCACGCCGAGCGCGGCGATGGAGTCCAGGTCGGCCCGGACCGAGTCGAGGTCGAAGTCGAGCCAGTGGTGGAACCACCCTTCGCTCGGGGTGTAGTTGACGCCGAAGCGCACGGCAGGGGGCATGCGGTGTCCTTGTGGGGAAGAAGTACGTGGATCAGCCCTTGACCGCGCCCTCGCCGACGCCGCGGAAGAAGTACCGCTGGAGGCAGGCGAAGAGGGCGATCAGCGGCGCCACGGCGATGATCGTGCCGGCGGCGACGAGGCGTTCGTCGTTGGCGAAGGTGCCGTGCAGGTAGTTGAGGCCGATGGTCAGGGTGAACTTGGACGGGTCGCTCAGCACGATCAGCGGCCACAGGAAGTCGTCCCAGGCGCCCATGAAGGCGAAGATCGCGACGACCGCGAGGGTGCCCTTGACCGAGGGCAGCGCGATCCGGCAGAACCGCTGCCAGACGTTGGCGCCGTCGACGTAGGCGGCCTCCTCGATCTCGTAGGGGAGGTTGAGGAAGGCGTTGCGCATGAGCAGGACGTTCAGGGCGCTGACGCAGCCGGGCAGCAGGACGCCGACCAGGGTGTTGTTGAGGCCCAGCTCCCGCATGGTGGTGAACTGGGCGATGATGATGCCCTCCACCGGCACGAGCATCGCCAGGATGAACACGAGGGTGGCGACGCGCCGGCCGCGGTAGCGCAGCCGGGCCAGGGCGTATCCGGCGAGGGCGGCGCCGACGCAGTTGGTCACCACGTTGGCGGCCGCGACCTGCAGCGAGTTGAGGGCGTAGTCCCAGACGGGGATGGTGTCGGCGACCCGCTCGTAGTTGTGCAGGGTGGGATCGGAGGGCAGGAACTTCGGCGGCGAGCTGAAGATGTCCTCCGTCGGGCCCTTCAGCGAGGTCGACAGCTGCCACAGGAACGGGCCGATGGTCAGGGCGAGGACGCCGAGCAGGAGCAGGTAGCGCAGGACGAGTTCCCAGACGCGTACACGCCGGCCGTGCTCGTCGGTGATCCGGGGTTCCCGTTCCCGCGCGGCGGCCCGGGGCTTCTCCGTGGGCCGGGTCTTCTCCAGGACGCTCACGACTCCTCCTTCCGGTCGGCGCGCAGGACGAGCAGCATCAGGGCGACGGTGACGACGAAGACGACGACGGAGATGGCGGAGGCGTAGCCGACCCGGCCGGTCAGGCCGGTGCCGGTGCGCTGGACCAGCATGACGAGCGTGGTGTCCTCGCCGGCCGGGCCGCCGCTCGGGCCCGCCATCAGGTACACCTCGGAGAACACCTTGAAGGCGGCGACCGAGGACAGCGCGGCGACCAGCACCATGGTGGAACGGACGGCGGGCACGGTGACGGTGAGGAAGCGGCGGACCGCGCCCGCGCCGTCCACTGCGGCGGCCTCGTGCAGTTCGCGCGGGACGTTGGCGAGCGCCGCCAAGTAAATGATCATGTAGTAGCCGAGGCCCTTCCAGACCGTGACGGCCATGGCGCTGAGCAGGATCAGCCACTGGTCGCTGAGGAAGCCGATCGGACTGGCGCCGACCGTCTCCAGCAGGGAGTTGACCAGGCCGCGCTCGTCGAGGAGCCAGACCCAGATCAGCCCGACGACGACGATCGAGGCGACCACCGGGGTGTAGAAGGCGGAGCGGAAGAAGGTGATGCCGGGGATGTTCTTCTGCACGAGCAGGGCGAGCAGCAGCGGCAGCAGGACGAGCGCGGGGACGACCCCGAGGACGTACAGGGTGCTGTTGCGCAGGCCGGTCCAGAACATGTCGTCGTGCAGCAGCTCGCGGAAGTTGGCCAGGCCCACGAACTCGCCCGGGACCAGGGTCCGGCGGTCCGTGAAGGAGTTGACGAGCGTCGAGACGAACGGGTAGAGGATGAACGCGCCGGTGATCAGCAGCCCGGGGGCGGCGAACAGCCACGGGCTGGAGGGAAGCTGGCGCCGTACGCGCCGGGTGCCGCCCTCGCGGGTGTGCCGGGTGCCGGTGACGGTGGGACTCGCCATGACGTCTCAGCCCTGCTGCTGGAGGAGCCGGTCGCACGCCTTGACAGCGTTGTCCAGGGCCTCCTCGGGGCTCTGCTTGCCCTGGAGCGCCTTGGCGACCTCGTTGCGCAGCTCGGTCTTCATCTGCTCGCTGAACAGCACCGGCGTGTAGTTGACCGCGTTCTTCAGCGACTTGGCGGCGGCGACGCGCACGCGGGTCTCGTCGGTTCCGTCCTCCTTGGTGAAGTACGGGTCGTCCAGCGAACCGGCGGTGCTCGGGAAGATGGCGACCTGCTTGGCGAACGACATCTGGTGCGCGGCGTCGGTGACGAAGTGCGCGAAGGCCACCGCGGCGGGCTTGCGCTGGCTCTGCGCGTTCACCATGAGGCCCATCACGTACATGTTGACGTGCCCGGTGCTGGTGATCTGGTCGGTGATGCCGATGTTCTTGTACAGGTTCGGGGCCTGCTTCTTGAAGTTGGCGAGGTCGAGCGCGCTGCCCGGGTTCATCGCCACCGCCCCGGTGAGGAACTTCTTGCCCGAGGACTCGGGGGTGGCGGTCAGCGCCTGGGAGTCGAGCGCCTTGGCCTCGTACAGCTCCTTGTACCGGGTGAGGAGCTGGACGCCCTTGGTGTCGTTGAACGTGAAGGCGGTGCCCTCCTTGTTCATCAGCGGTACGCCGTAGCGGCCGAAGTCCTCGATGGTGGGGACGTTGGCGAGGGTGGCGGTGTCGCCGCCGGTCCTGTCCGCGATCCTCAGTGCGGCGTCGAAGACCTCGTCGTACGTCTTCGGCGGCTGCTCCGGGTCGAGTCCGGCCTTCTCGAAGAGGGACTTGTTGTAGAAGAGCGGGCCGGTGTTCAGGTACCACGGGAAGGCGTACGTGCCGTCCATGCCCGGTATCCGGTGGCTGGCCCAGGCACCCTCCAGGTACTCCTTCTCGTACTGGCCGGCGGCCTTGTCCAGGTCGAGGGCGAGGCCCGCCTTGGCGAGCGGGGCGACGAGGTCCGGGGAGACGTTGACGACGTCGGGCAGGGTGCCGCCGGCGGCGTCGGCGCTGATCTTGTCGGCGTAGCCCTCGCCGGGCTGGTCGACCCACTTGACCTCGGTGCCCGGGTACTTCTTCTCGAAGTCCGCGATCAGGTCCTCGAAGTAGGGCTTGAAGTTGGCCCGCAGGTTCCAGGTCTGGAAGGTGATGTCGCCCTCGACCTTGCCCGAGGCGTCGGTCGAGCCCCCGCCGTCGCCTCCGGAACCGCAGGCGCTGAGCGGGAGGACGAGGGCGGCGACGGCGGCGACGGCGAATGTTCTGCGCGAGGTGGGCACGGTGACACGTCTCCTGAAGGACGTCGGCGACTGGATGGCAGCGACCATGCACGGCACGTTCGGGGAAAGTCAATGGATTCACGAGAACTAATGCGATTGAGACGACATTAGCCCAGCTCAGAGCGGTGCACGAAGGCACTTGCCAGCTAAGACTAATGCGCTTTAGGATCTTTCCACTCAAGCGCTTTAGCGTGCTGTGTCCAGAAGGCGCTTTCGTTCACGTTCCGCAGAAGGGAGCGCGCATGCCGGCCAAGCGGCCCGCCGCGCGCCGGCCGACGATGAAGGACATCGCGCGGCGGGCCGGGGTATCCGAGAGCGCGGTCTCGTTCGCGCTGAACGACCGGCCGGGGGTCTCCGAGATCACCCGGGACCGGGTCCGCCGGGTCGCCGAACAGCTCGGCTGGCGGCCCAGCACGGCGGCGCGGGCGCTGTCCGGGGAGGGTGCGGCGACCGTCGGCTTCGTACTGGCCCGGCCCGCGCACACCCTGGGCGTGGACTCCTTCTTCCTGCAACTGGTCTCGGGCATCCAGGAGGTGCTGGCGCGGCGCCATCTGGGCCTGCTGTTCCAGGTGGCGCAGGACGTCGAGGACGAGTGCGCGGTCTACCGGCGCTGGTGGGCCGAACACCGGGTGGACGGCGTCCTGGTGGTCGACCCGCGTACCGACGATCCGCGCCCCGACCTGCTCGACGGACTCGGGCTGCCCGCCGTGGTGATCGGCGGCGCACCGGACGAACGTCATCCGGGACTGTCGACGGTGTGGGCGGACGACGCGGGCGCGATGGCCGCGCTGGTGGACGGGCTCTACGCGCTCGGCCACCGGCGGATCGCGCACATCGCCGGTCTGCCCGGCCTCGCCCACACCGAGCGCCGGATCCGGGCCCTGCGGGCCGAGGCCGGGCGGCGGGGCCTGACGGAGGTCGAGTCGGTGACCACCGACTACTCCGACGCGGAGGGCGCCGCCGTCACCCGCCGGGTCCTGGAGGCCCCCGTCGCACCGACCGCGCTGATCTACGACAACGACGTGATGGCCGTCGCCGGGGTCGCCGCCGCGGCGGAGCTGGGATTCTCGGTGCCGGCCGACGTCTCCGTGGTGGCCTGGGAGGACTCCGCGCTGTGCCGCATGGTCAAGCCGTGGCTGTCCGCCCTCTCCCGGGACAGCGTGGAGTTCGGCCGGACGGCGGCGACCGAGCTGACCGCCCTGCTGGACGGCGGCCCGGCCCGCACGGTGCGGGTGCCGGTGCCGCGGCTGATCGAGCGGGACAGCACGGGCCCGGCCCGGTCGTCCTGAGCCGGGCGACCCGGGGGGCGGCCGGGGCCTCGACGCGGAGGCGGGCGGGCGGGCAGAGTGCTGTCTGCGTACTCGCCGGTAATCCCGTTCCACCGCACCCCGAGGAGCCCTCGTGACCGACTGGGCAGGCCGCACCGCCGCAGAGATCGCCGCCGCCGTCCGCGAGAAGCGGACCACCCCCCGCGAGGTGGTGGCGGAGCACCTGGCCCTGATCGAGCGGCTCGACGGCCGCGTCGGCGCCTTCCGCACGGTGCGCGCCGAGGCGGCGCTCGCCGAGGCCGGGGAGACCGGCGCCCGGGGTGATCTCGGCGAACTGCCCCTGGCCGGCGTGCCGGTGGCGGTCAAGGACAATCTCGCGGTGCGCGGCGAGTCCACCCGGGTCGGCTCGGCGGCGACCCCGGACACGCCGGCCGGGGCCGACCACGTCACCGTCGCGCGGCTGCGGGCGGCCGGTGCGGTGGTGGTGGGCCTTACCAACGTGCCCGAGCTGTGTGTGTTCGGCACCAGCGAGGGCGTGCACGGCACGGTCCGCAACCCGTGGGACCCGGCCCGCTCCGCGGGCGGTTCCTCGGGCGGGAGCGCCGCCGCGGTCGCCGCCGGGATGGTACCCCTCGCGCTGGGCAACGACGGCATGGGTTCGCTGCGGATACCGGCGGCCAACTGCGGTCTGGTCACCCTCAAGCCGGGCCACGGCGTGGTGCCGGCCGGCATCGGCGAGGGCGACTGGTTCGGCATGTCCGAGAACGGGCCGCTGGCCACCACCGTCGAGGACGCCCGCCTCATGCTCGCCGTCCTCGCGGACACCGCCGCGCCCCGCCGGGCGGACTCCGGCGCCCTGCGCGTCGCCGCCTCCCTGCGCAGCCCCCTGGCGGGTGTCACCGTCTCCCGCCCCTACGCGGACGCCGTCCGGGAGGCCGCCGGGGTGCTGATGCGGGCGGGGCACCTGGTGCGGCGGGCGGACCCGTCCTACCCGGCGTCGCTGAGCATGACCGCGCTCACCCACTGGACGGCGGGCACCTCGGTGGACGCCCGCCACCTCGACCGGCGGCGGCTGGCCCGGCGCACCCGGGTGCACGCGGCTCTCGGGCGGCCCTTCGTCCGCGGGGTCACCACCGGCGCGGCCCGTGACGCGCTGCGCGGGCGCCTGGAGCCGTTCTTCGCTCAGTACGACGTCCTGCTCACGCCCGCGCTGGCCCGCCGCTCCCCCAAGGCGGGCCCCTGGCACGAGCGGGGCTGGCTGCGCAACATCGCCGCCAACTCGGCGTACTCGCCCTTCACTCCGCCGTGGAACCTCACCGGCTGGCCCGCGATGACGGTGCCCGTCGGTTCCCTGCCGTCGGGCGCCCCCTGCGCCGTCCAGCTGGCCGGGCGCCCCGGGTCGGAGGCGGCGCTGCTGGAGCTGGCGGAGCGGATCGAGGCGCTGCGACCCTGGCGGCGGACGGCCCCGGTGGAGTGACGGGGCGGGCCACCGGGCTACAGGGCGCGGTGCATGACGTGCAGGCCGACCCGGCCGTGGCGCGGATGGTCGAAGGCGTCCGGCACGGTGCCCAGGATCGTGAAGCCGAGCGAGGTCCACAGCCGTACGGCGGGGTTGGTCTCGACGACGGCGTTGAAGACCATGCCCCGGTATCCCTCGGCGCGGGCGGCGGCCAGGACGTGTTCGGCGAGGGCCCGGCCGGTACCGCGGCCGGCCCGGTCCGGGTCGACCATGAAGCCGGCGTTGGCGACGCGGGCGGCGGGGCCGCCGTAGTTGGGAGTGAGGTAGGCGGAGCCGACGACGGCGCCACGGTCGTTCTCGGCGACGTAGACGCGTTTGGCGGGGTTCATCCACAGGGACCGGGCGTCCTCCTCGGACGTGTCCCGGTCCCAGGCGTAGGTCTCGCCGGCGGCGACGATGCGGTGCCAGAAGGGCCAGATGCGCGGCCAGTCGTCGGGAGCGGCTTCCCTGATCAGCATGGGCGTGAGTCTCGCACGCCCATGCGTCCGGCGGCTGCCCGGGGGGCGGCGCGGGCTCAGTCCACGCTGGGCAGGATGTGGGGCTCGGCCAGGTCGTCCTCGTAGCCCGCCAGGCGGATCGGGGCGGACCGCGCCCACACGTCGAGGCTGCCGATCTCGCCGGGCCGGCGGTGCGCACGCTCGGTGCGTTCCTTGGGGCGCTGCTCTGGGCTCGTCGTCGTCTCCGGTGTCACCGCGCACTCCTTATGTGTCGGATCACCCTCGGGGCCTGTCGGCCAGTCTTCCGTCCGGCACCGGGCCCCCGCTCGGGTGTGGGTCGAGATGCACTACGGACGCGGTGGCGCCGGTACCTCGCAGGAGAGCAGACCGCTGTGCACCGGCTGCCCCCGGACGGACCTCGGGTGTGGGTAGTGCCCTGTGCTGCGGTCCGCCCGATCCAGATTAACCAAATGAGCGGGGGTGCGCTCTATGGGGCTCAAAACATGGGAGAACCATTGCCCTTCGCCCCGCGCACAGTTGGCACCAGTTTGCCGTGATTCCTCCCCGTCCGCACGGTGCGATGCTCACCCGTTCGGCCCAACCGCCGACCGCTCCTTCGAATGCCGGCGGCCACGGTCGCGCCGTTCAGTCGCCGTTGGCTGCGGCGCAAGCTCGCCATGGTCTGCTGCCCGTCGGCAACGGCTGTCTCGCGGGAGGACCGGGACATGGAACTGCGCAGCGTCGAGGAGCTGATGGACCTGCTGTACGCCTGCCGGGGCGAGCGGTCCGGGGAGTACGGCGGTGAGACCGTGGACCTGCACGGGCACGCGCTGCGGACCGCGGCGCTGCTGCGGCGGCGCCGCCCCGCCGACAAGGAGCTCCAGGTCGCCGGTCTGGTGGCGCCCGTGGGCCGGCTGCTGTGGCCCGGCGCCCCGGCCGTCCGGACCGCCGACGCGGTGCGGCCGCTGCTGGGCGCGCGCGTCGCCCGGCTGCTGCGCCGGGTCGCTCACCCCGAGGCGTGGGCGCACGACGACGACCTGGCCGGCCTGCACCAGGCGGCCGAGGAGGCGCGCACCGCCGTCTTCGACGCCGGTGTCCTGGAGGACTGGCGCCCGGTGCTGGAGCTGACGGCGGCCCGCAACTCGCGGCTGGGCGCCGTCGACTAGCGCTTTTCCGGCCCTCTGGTCACCACTTGCCGGGCGCGTAGTCCTTGAGGAAGACGCCGTACAGGTCCTCGCCCGCCTCGCCGCGCACGACGGGGTCGTAGACCCGGGCCGCGCCGTCGACCAGGTCGAGCGGGGCGTGGAAGCCGGCCTCGGCCAGGCGGAGCTTGTCGTAGTGCGGACGCTCGTCGGTGATCCAGCCGGTGTCCACGGAGGTCATCAGGATCCGGTCGGTGTCGAACATCTCCTGGGCACTGGTCCGCGTCACCATGTTCATCGCGGCCTTGGCCGCGTTGGTGTTCGGGTGGCCGGCACCCTTGTAGCCGCGGGCGAACACCCCCTCCATCGCGGAGACGTTGACGACGTAGGCGCGGCCCTTGGACGCCCGGCGCGCGGCCTCGGCCATCGAGGGCCTCAGGGCGCTGATGAGGATGAACGGCGAGGTGTAGTTGCACAGCTGGGTCTCCAGCAGCTCCACCGGGGAGATCTGCTCGATGGTCTGCACCCAGGTGTTGGAGTCGACGACGTCCGGAACGAGGCCGCCCGCGTCGATCGCGGTGCCCTCGCGGTGCCGGACCACGCTGGCGTGGCCGGCGACCAGGGCGAGGTCG
The DNA here is from genome assembly GCF_042740985.1 of Streptomyces sp. NPDC058985. Lineage (NCBI taxonomy): Bacteria > Bacillati > Actinomycetota > Actinomycetes > Kitasatosporales > Streptomycetaceae > Streptomyces > Streptomyces sp. NPDC058985. The sequence goes on from NZ_JBHYJX010000027.1 coordinate 12,772, forward strand.
GCCACCTTCTGCGCGTCCAGCCCGGAGGTGCCGACGGGCAGCGCGGCCAGCCCGTCCACCGCACCGGAGTTGAAGGCGCCGATGACGTGGTGGGCGGGCAGCTCACCGGCGGGCAGCGGGGCGCTCTCGCCCTCGACGAGCGCGGCGTACGCGGAGGGCAGGCGCCGCACGGTCTGCGTGGCGTTGTTGATCAGGATGTCGAGCGGGCCCGGCTCGGTGACCCGCTCGGCGAGGGCCACGGCCTGCGCGGGGTCGCGCAGGTCGATGCCGACGACCTCCAGGCGGTGCAGCCAGTCCGCGGAGTCGTCCATGGCCTTGAAGCGGCGGATGGCGTCCTTGGGGAAACGGGTGGTGATGGTGGTGTGCGCGCCGTCGCGCAGCAGCCGCAGCGCGATGTACATGCCGATCTTGGCGCGGCCGCCGGTGAGCAGCGCGCGCTTGCCGGTGAGGTCGGCGCGGGCCTCGCGGCGTTCGCGGTTCTCGGCGGCGCACGTCTGGCAGAGCTGGTGGTAGAAGTAGTCGACCTCGACGTAGCGCTGCTTGCAGATGTAGCAGGAGCGCGGGCGCTGCAGTATTCCGGCGATCCGCCCCTGCTCGGTGCGGGAGGAGGGCAGCAGGCCCTCCGTCTCGTCGTCGATGCGCTCGGCGGAGCCCGTGGCGGTGGCCTCGGTGACCGCCTTGTCGTGGGCGGTCTTGGCGGCCCGGCGGTCCTGGCGGCGGCGCTGCTTGACCATGCGGTAGATGTGCGAGGTGGCCCGGCGCACCCGGATCGCGTCCGGGTGGTCGACGTCGAGCCCGTCGAGCTCCTCCAGCACGCTCAGGCAGACGGCCAGCCGCTCCGGGTCGATCCCGGGGCCGTACACCGCCTCGTCCGTGCTCGCCGCACCGTCCTGTGTCACCGTCATCGCCGCTGCCGTTCCCTGGTCACCGTCGCGGCGCTCCATGACGCGACCGCTGTCGAACAGCGGATTTTATTCAGCGCCGGGCCCGGATCCAAACCCGCCGGGGTCAGGGCCCGCACGCCGTGAGCAACGTCTCCACCTCCTCGGCGAGGGCGAGCGCGAACCGGTCGAGGTCGGGCACCGCTTTCGCGTCGGCGACCAGGCCGTAGTGGACCTGCCCGCGGTACGTCGAGACGGCCACCGCCAGGGAGTGGCCGCGGGCCAGCGGGGCCAGCGGGTAGACCTCGGTCAGCGGGTGGCCGCCGAGCCGCAGCCCGAGGCTGGGCAGCGGGACGCTGGTGACCAGGAGGTCGAACCAGAGCCGGGCGGCGCCGGAGACCAGTGGCCCGCCGAGCCGGTGGCCGAGCGCCGGGACGTGGTCGGCGAGCAGGGCGACGGCTCCGGCGCCCCGGCCCGGTCCGGCGTCCTTGTTGCGGTCCATGGCGGCCCGGACCGTGCCGAGGCGCGACAGCGGGTCGGGGTCGCCCACCGGAAGCCGCATCAGGTAGCCGGAGAGCCGGTTGCCCGGCGGGTGGGCGGTGCGCGGGCGGCGCTTGGAGACGGGGATCAGGGCGCGGGGGGCGACGCCCTCGCTGCCGTCGCCGCGCTCGTCCAGCCAGCGGCGCAGGGCCCCGGCGACGACCGCGATCAGTACGTCGTTGACGGTGCCGCCGGTGGCCTTGCGGACGTGGTGCACGTCGTCGAGGTCGATCGCGACGCCCGCGATCCGGCGGGTGCCGGAGGACTCGGCGGTGAGCGCGGCCGAGGAGCGCACGTCGAGGGTGGACAGGGCCGCGGCGGCGCCGATGTCCAGCGCGCGGCCCGCGTCGGACAGGGCGCCGCGCAGCCGGTCCGGCAGGGCGCGCACGTCCGGCAGGAGCCCGCGCGGGGGCTGCTCGGGGCGGGGCCGGGGGGCGGGGAGGTCCATCGGGTCGAGGACGCCCGCGGCGAGGGTGAGGGCGCGCAGGCCGTCGGCGAGGGCGTGGTGGAACTTGAACAGCACCGCGAAGGAGGCGCCGTCCGCGCCCGGCAGGACGTGCGCCTCCCACGGGGGCCGGCCGCGTTCCAGGGGCCGTTCCATCAGGCGGCCGGCTCGGGCGTGGAAGTCCGTGGTCGGGGCGTGCAGCCGTACGTGGTCGAGCGGGTCGAAACGCGGGTCGGGTTCGCGGGTGGCGCCGCCGAACGCGAACGGGCGGCGCAGCGCCAGCGGCGGCTGCCAGGTGTCCCGGATCCGCATCCGCAGTCCGGGCACCGCGGGCGCGCGGGCGGCGAGCAGGTCGGCCGCGTGGGCGCCGGCGGTGGGCGACCGGGCCTCGAAGACGCCGAGCGCGCCGAGGTGCATGGGGTGCTCGGGGGACTCGATGTTCCAGAACGCCAGGTCGAGGGGAGCGAGCGGATCGGGAGTCAAGGGTCTGCCTCGCAGGGACGACGCGTCGACAACGGATGGACAAGCAGTCAATCGTCCTCTGCCGATTACGGTCAAGTACGATCAAGCTACGCACAGTTAACAGGAGATTAAAGTCCCGCCCCTTTTGGCAGGGGCGGGACTGCTGTGACTCATGGGGCGTCTGTGCTCACGTCAGCGGCGGTGGCACCGCCTCGGCCGAGGTTCCCCACCCGGACGGGTGCGGGCCGACCGTGAACCCGAGCGACCGGACGGAGCGCAGGGCATCAGTCGTGAGGTACGTCCGGTCGTAGGCCGCGCCGTCGGCGCGGGCCGACTGGATGTACCGGTCCGTGTCCGAGGTGCCGGGCGCCGTGACGGTCAGGGCGCCGCGCGGGTAGTAGCGGCGGTCGAGGCTGAGGTCGACGCGGTCGAAGACCGGGGTGGACAGGCCCCAGGTGTCGTAGCCGGGCTGGATCGGGAAGATCCCTATCGAGGACAGCACGTTCCAGGCGGACATGGTGCCGAGGTCGTCGTTCCCGGTCATGCCGGTCGGCGTGTCCGTGAACAGGGTGAGCGCCGCGTGCACCACGTCGGTGGTCTTCCAGGGCTGCCCGGTCGACAGATAGGTGTAAGGGGCGATCAGGTCGGGCTCGTTCTGCGGGTTGTACTTGTCGGCGTTGTAGTAGTCGTACGGCCCGTTCACCCACACCTCGCGGGCGGTCTTCGCGGGGTCGGCGAGGAGCTGGTCGTAGGCGAAGAAGGAGTCGAGCCGGTCGTTGGCTGCCTCGGTCCCGCCGATGAGGTCGATCATGCCGGGCAGGTCCTGCGGCACCAGCCACTGGTACTGCCAGGACGTGCCCTCGTGGAACCCCTCGCTCTGCGCGGGGTCGGCCGGGCCGGTGAAGGCCCCGTCGGCGTCGCGGGCGCGGAAGAAGCCGGTCGAGGCGTCGAAGACGTGGCGGTAGCTCCCGGTCCGCTCGGCGTACCGCCTGGCGTCGTCGTCGTGGCCGAGGTCGCCGGCCATCCGGGCGAGCATGGCGTCGGACAGGGCGTACTCCAGGGTCGCGGAGGCGCCGTGGTCGTAGTCGGAGTCGCCGGGCTTGGCGTGCGGGCGGCCCTTGACGTAGGGCGCGAAGCCGTCGGCGAGGTACTCGCGGTTGGCCTCCCGGCCGACGGCGGGCGAGTCCGCGGGCGGCACCCCGTCGGCGTTCTTCCGCAGGGCCCGGTAGGCCCGCTCCTCCCAGCCGTGCAGCAGGCCCTGCTGGTAGGCGTTGGTGAGGAAGGGCGTCACTGGGTCGCCGGTCATGATGTTGGTCTCGACCGTGCCGTAGCCCCACTTGGGCAGCCAGCCGCTCTCCTCGTCGATCTTGATGACGGAGATCGCCATGTCCCGCGCCTCACCGGGCGCGAGGAGGGCGAGGAGCTGTGACTGGGTGCGGTAGGTGTCCCACAGGGACCAGTTCTGGTAGTACGTGAAGCCCTTGGCGCGGTGGATCTCCTGGTCCCAGCCGGTGTAGCGGCCGTCGACGTCGCTGCCGACGTTGGGCGCGAGGAAGGACCGGTAGAGGGACGAGTAGAAGGTGCGGCGCAGGGTGTCGTCGCCGCCCCGGACCCGGACGTCGTCGAGCCGCTTCTCCCAGGTGCGCTGCGCGCCGTGGCGCACGGCGTCGAAGGAGCGTCCGCCCTCCGCGCGCAGGTTGAGCGCGGCGCCCCGCGCGTCCACGTAGGACAGGGCGGTGGTGGCCTCGACGGTGCGGTCCTTCGTGGTGTCGAAGCGGACGTAGGCCCCGTCGCCGCCGGTCTTCGCGCCCGCGGTCACGGTGGAGTCGTCCCAGGTGCCGTGGGAGGCGAAGGGCCGGTCGAAGCGGGTGACCGTGTAGACGGTGTAGGGCTCGGTGTCCTGGCAGAAGCCGCTGCCGGTGATCGCGGTGCGCACGGTGCGGCTGTCGAGGATCTCGACCTCGGTGCTGATGTTCTTGTGCAGCGACTGGCCCGCGTTGAGCAGGACGTTGGCCTTGTCGGTGGCCGGGAAGGTGTAGCGCTGCACACCGGTGCGTTCGGTGGCGGTCAGCTCCGCGTCGACGCCGGATTCGAGGCCGACGCGGTAGTAGCCGGGGCTCGCCTCCTCGTCGTCGTGGCTGAAGGGGGCGGCGTACTTCGCGTAGTCCGTCTCGGTGACGTCGCCGGTGGTCGGCAGCACCGGCAGGTCACCGCCGAGGCCGCAGCCGACGCCGGAGAGGTGGACCAGGGAGAAGCCGCGGATGTGGGTGTCGGAGTGGTCGTAGCCGGTGTTGTGGCCGGTGTCCGGCGAGAACTGCACCATGCCGAAGGGCACGGCGGCCCCGGGATAGGTGTTGCCCTCGTTCTCCGTCCCGATGAACGGGTTCACCAGGTCGGTCAGGTGCCGGTCGGTCGTCGGGGCGGCCTGCGCCGCCGGGGCGGTGAGCAGCGCGGACGCTGCCACCACCCCGGCCACGCACAGCCGCAGACGCCGGGTGACTCTCATGTGCGGTGCCCTCCGGAGGTTCTGCCGTGCGGTTCGTGGTGCGGGTGCTCAGCCGGTGCATCCCGCCGGGGCGGGCTGCGACGCGTCGCGGATCAGTGCCTCGTGGGCGGCCTTCACCCGCTCGACGTCCGGTTTGAGGACCTTGCGGTCGTACGTCGTCAGGCCGTTCAGCTCGCCCTCGACGTCCGAGATCTGGGTGTAGACGGCGCCGTTGCCGCCCCGGCAGACCAGGGCGCGGACCTCGTCGAGCTTGGTGAGGTAGTCGTCCGTGTAGGTCTGCGGGTCGACGTCGACGTACGACTGCTGCACGGACCAGGCGTGACCCGGTACCGCGAGGCCGAGGCCGCCGTACTCGCCGGAGACCAGGGCGCGTTCGCCGTCCGGGGACGGCGGCAGGGCGGGGCTCGGGTAGCCGTGCTCGTCCATGATGTCGCCGGCGCCGCCGTCGGCCCCCAGGTTCAGGCCCGACTGGTTGTTGACGAGGCGGGTCGGGTCCCATGCCTTGGCCTGTTCGGCGACGCGCTTGATGTCGTACTGGCCCCAGCCCTCGTTGAAGGTGACCCACATGATGACCGACGGGTGGCTGACGTGTTCGTCGATCATCTCCTTCATCTCGCGTTCGTACTCGGCGCGGGCGGCGGCCGACGGGTTCTTCCCCGCGGTCATCGCGGGCATGTCCTGCCACACCAGCAGGCCCAGCCGGTCGGCCCAGTAGAACCAGCGGTCGGGTTCGACCTTGATGTGTTTGCGCACCGAGTTGAAGCCGAGCCGCTTGTGCAGCTCAAGGTCGTACGCGAGGGCCTCGTCGGTGGGGGCGGTGTGCAGGCCGTCCGGCCAGAAGCCCTGGTCGAGGGTGGCCATCATGAAGACCGGTTCGCCGTTGAGCATGGTGCGCGGTACGCCGTCCACCTTCTCGACGGCGATGGAGCGCATCCCGAAGTAGCTCTCGACGCGGTCGTGTCCGACGGTGACCTTCAGGTCGTACAGGAACGGGTCGTCGGGCGACCACAGACGCGGGTCTCGGATCCTCAGGGTCAGCGGCTCACCGGTACGGCCGCTCACCGTGGCGACCTTGCGGTGCCCTGCGTACGCCGTCGCCCTCACCGGAACGCCGTCGCGCACGCCCTTCGGCTCGACGGTCAGGGTGCCCGGCGCCGCCCCGTCGACGTGCGGGGTCAGCTTGAGGGACTCGGCGTGGTCCCGGGCGACCGGTTCCATCCAGACCGTCTGCCAGATGCCGGAGCTGGGCGTGTACCAGATGCCGCTCGGGTCCAGGCGCTGCTTGCCGACCGGCGGGTTCTCGCCGTCCGCCGCGTCGGTCGGGTCGTAGACGCCGACGATCAGCTCCTGGGTGCGGCCCGGCTTCAGCGCGTCGGTGACGTCGGCGCTGAACTTGTCATAGCCGCCCTTGTGGTCGGCGACCTTGGTGCCGTTGACGTACACCTCGGACTGCCAGTCGACGGCGCCGAAGTTGAGCTTGAGGCGCTGTCCGGAGCCGATGTGCCAGTCGCGGGGCACGGTGAAGGTGCGGCGGTACCACATGCGGTCCTCGTGCCGCTGGATTCCGGAGAGCTGGGACTCCACCGGGTACGGGACGAGGACGCGCTCCTTCAGGTTCTGGCCGACCGGAGGACTCTCACCGGCCTCGGCTGCGGCGAACTGCCAGCGGCCGTTGAGGTTCCGCCACTCGTCGCGGGTCAACTGCGGGCGCGGGTACTCCGGGAGGGCGTTGTCCGGTCCCACCTCGTCGGCCCAGTCGGTGCGCAGCTCGTAGGTGGAGTGGTTGCCGCCGCTGCTCCAGAAGGCGTTGACAACGTTGCCTTCGGTGTCGGTGAGGCCGCCTTCGCCGTCGTAGCGGACGTCGGCGGTGCCGGGTGCGTCGCCGTTCTTGTTGCCGACGACGGGTTCACCGAGGGCGACGAGCAGGGCGCTGGGGTCTGCCGGGTCGACCTTCGTCCCGCCGAGCGGCCACTTGGCGCCGCCGATCACCGCTTCGAGGTGGTCGGTGAGACCGTCGGGGGCGGCGGCGAGGGGGCTCGCGAAGTCCAGCCTGAGGGTGCGGCCCGTGGACTGGACGGCGGTCGCGGTGGCGCCGTTGTAGTCGAAGCCGTCGGGCAGGCGGAAGGCCGACTGCGGGATCGCCTCCTTGGCGCCGCCGGGCTCGGTCCAGCGCAGGTGCAGGTTGGAGCCGCCGAAGTGCTCGAAGTACTCCAGCTTGATGTCGTAGGACTGCCCCGCCGTCAGCTCGACGGGCGCGGAGGTCTGTTCGCGGTCCCAGTCGTCGACCCAGTGGTCGACGGCGAGCCGGTCCCCCACCCAGAGGCGGAAGCCGTTGTCGCCCGTGATCGAGAAGGTGTGGGCGCCGCTCTTCTCCGGGACGAGCTTGCCGGTCCAGCGGACGCTGACGTCGTCCGACTGCCCGGTGGCGAAGGCGAGTCGCGGTTCCAGGGTGGCGAAGTCGACCTGCGGGTCGAAGCCGGTGGCCTTGAGCTCGTGGAAGTCGAAGGCGCCGGGGGCGGACTGGGTGTAGTACTCGCCCTTGAGGCCCTGGATATCGTCGGCGGCCGTGTCCGCCGCGTGCGCGGCCGGTACGGCGGCGAGGCCCGCCGCGCCGAGCGCGGCGACGAGGAGCAGCGCGAGTTTGTCTCTGAGTCGTTTGGTGCGCACGGACCCTCTCCTTGGGAACGGGTGGTGGCCGATGGCTCAGGACATCGATGTCATACCGTTCGTACATCGATGTAACAGCAGAGGCATGACAACACGGATTCCGCTTCGCGTCCAGGGACATGACAACGGCCCAGGAGGCCCAGGGGTACGACGTCGGCCCGGCCGTCAGGGCACCCGCTGCGCCTTGCCGAGCGCGATCACACCGCCCTTGGAGACCGTGTACAACTCACCGTCCCGGTCCGGGTTGACGCCGATCGTCGCTCCCGGGGGCACCTCGACGTTCTTGTCGAGCACCGCCCCGCGCACCACCGCGCCCCGGCCGATGTGCACGTTGTCGTGCAGCACCGAGCCCTGGACCACCGCACCCGGGTCGACCACCACGCCCGGCGAGAGCACGGAGCGGGTGACCTGTCCTCGGATCAGGCAGCCCGCGCTGATGATCGACTCGCTGGCGATGCCGCCGGCGTTGAAGCGGGCGGGCGAGAGCTGCGCGGAGTGGGTGTAGACGGGCCAGTCCCGGTTGTAGAGGTTGAACGCGGGCCGTTCGGCGATGAGGTCCATGTGGGCGTCGTAGTAGGCGTCGAGGGTGCCCACGTCCCGCCAGTAGCCCTGGTCCCGGGTGGTCTCCCCCGGCACATGGTTGGCGCTGAAGTCGTAGAGGGCGGCCTCGCCCCGGTCGGTGAGCTGGGGCAGGATCGAACCGCCCATGTCGTGCACCGAGTTCTCGTCCTCGGCGTCCCGGTGCAGGGCCTCGACGAGGGCCTTGGTGGTGAAGACGTAGTTGCCCATCGAGGCGAAGACGCACTCGGGGTCGTCGGCGAGTCCGGGCGGGTCGGCGGGCTTCTCCAGGAATCCGGTGACGGTCTGGCCGTCGGAGCCGGGAGTGATCACGCCGAAGGCCGACGACTCGCCGCGCGGGACGCGGATCCCGGCGACGGTCACTCCGGCGCCGGACTCGATGTGCTGGGCGACCATCTGCCGCGGGTCCATCCGGTACACGTGGTCGGCGCCGAAGACCGCGACGTACTCGGGCTGTTCGTCGTGCACCAGGTTCAGGGACTGGAGGATCGCGTCGGCGCTGCCCAGGTACCAGCGCGGGCCGAGACGCTGTTGCGCGGGGACCGGGGTGACGTAGTTGCCCAGCAGGCTGGACATCCGCCAGGTGGTGGTGATGTGCCGGTCCAGCGAGTGCGACTTGTACTGCGTGAGGACGCAGATGCGCAGGATGTCGCCGTTGACCAGGTTGGACAGTACGAAGTCGACCAGCCGGTAGGTGCCGCCGAACGTGACCGCGGGTTTGGCGCGGTCCGCGGTCAGGGGCATCAGCCGCTTGCCCTCTCCGCCCGCCAGCACGATGCCGAGCACCGAAGGACCTCCACGACGCATGGGCCGCTCCCCTCACCCTCGTTCACCCTCGGCTGCCCCGGGGCGGGACGCCTAAGCCTGCTTGAGGATCTCCTCGTAGAGCCGGACCGTGCGGCGGGCGATCGCGTCCCAGCCGAACTCCTCCACCGCCCGCTCGCGGCCCGCCTCGCCCATCCGCCGGGCGGTCGCCGGGTCGCCGAGGACGGAGTCCAGCGCCCGCGCGAGGCCCGCCTCGAACGCGTCGTCCCGGCCCTCGGCCCTGGGGACGAGCACGCCGGTCTCACCGTCCGCCACGACCTCGGGGATACCGCCGACCCGGGAGGCCACGACCGGGGTGCCGCAGGCCATGGCCTCCAGGTTCACGATGCCCAGGGGCTCGTAGACCGAGGGGCAGACGAACACGGCGGCGTGCGTGAGCAGTTGGATCACCTCCGGGCGCGGCAGCATGCGCGGGATCCAGTGCACGCCCTCGCGGGCGCGGCTCAGCCCGGCGTAGAGGTCGCGGAACTCCTGGTCGATCTCGGGGGTGTCGGGGGCGCCGGCGCACAGCACGACCTGCGCGGCCGGGTCGATGTCCCGTACCGCGCGCAGCAGGTGCGGGACGCCCTTCTGCCGGGTGATGCGGCCGACGAACAGGACGTACGGGCGGGAGCGGTCCAGCCCGATCCGGTCCAGGGCGTCGGTGCCGGGGTCGGGCCGGTAGAGGGCGGTGTCGATGCCGTTGTGCACGACGTGCACGCGGGCGGCGTCCAGGGCCGGGTAGCAGCCGAGGATGTCCTCGCGCATCGCCCCGGAGACGGCGACGACGGCGTCGGCGGACTCGACGGCGGTGCGCTCGGCCCAGCCGGACAGCTCGTAGCCGCCGCCGAGTTGTTCGGCCTTCCAGGGGCGCAGGGGCTCCAGCGAGTGGGCGGTCACCACGTGCGGGATGCCGTACAGGAGCTTGGCGAGGTGGCCGCCCAGGTTGGCGTACCAGGTGTGGGAGTGGACCAGTTCGCGGCCCTCGAGGGCGGCGGTCATGGCCAGGTCGACGGAGAAGGTGCGCAGCGCGTCGTTGGCGCCGTCGAGTGCGGACCAGGGGCGGTGGCGCAGCACACCGTCGGTGCGGCCCTCGCCCCAGCAGTGCACGTCGAGGTCGACGAGGCGGGCGAGTTCCCGGGCGAGGAACTCGACGTGGACACCCGCGCCCCCGTACACGTCCGGCGGGTACTCCCGGGTCAGCAGTCCCACACGCACCCGGAACCTCCCGTCTTAGCGGCTGGTCCCCTCATGGTCACCCAGACGGGGCGCCTTAGGAAGAGCGCGGGGCCCGCGGAGACCGGGAGGATCCCGGCGGCCGCGGTCCGGGTGGCTGCGATCCCGGTGACTGCGATCCCGGCGGCTGCGATCCCGGTGGCTGCGGGAAGCAGCAGTCGCCGCACACGCCCGCTCCGGGAACCCGGTAGTACAGGCAGCAGCTGCGGCGCCGGAAGGCGGTGCCGGTGAGGGTGCCGGTCCCGGCGAGCAAGGGGTGGGCGAGCAGTCCCGCGGTCAGGGCCGCGGCCCGCCCTGCCGTGTCCGTACGGCCGTGGCGGCGGGCCCAGCGGTCCAGTTCCCGGCCGGCGCCGGCCAGCGCGGAGGCCGCGTTGCCCCACAGCAGCCCGGTCGCGACGCCGTACCTGTCGTGCACCGCGGCCGTCAGGGGCGCCAGGTGGGCGGTGAGCACGATGTCCGCGAGGGTGTCGGTGTCCGCCGGCCTCGCGGACCGCACCTCGGCGAGCCAGAGGTCGTCGGGCGCGGTGGCGTCGGGGTCCCAGCGCAGCAGGCCCGGGGCGAGGTCGGGGACCCGGCCGGTGAGGGCGGCGCAGGCCAGCGCCACCGACCACAGGCGGGCCGCGAGCCCCTGCTGGGCGACGGACGCGGCGACCCGGGCCTCGGGGGCGCGCAGGGCGTCCGCCACCCTCCGGACGCGGTGGGCCAGAGGGTCGGCCAGGAGGTCGCCCGACGGTCCGGGCGGAACCGGAACATGAACGTCCGGGCCGGTGTTCCCGTAATCCGGTGCATAGGCGTGGGCGAGGGTGGGAAGGGGCCGGGGCGGCGACGGCCGGGAGGCGCGCAGGACGAAGAAGCCGCCGAGCGGGCGGAGTACGGCGAGGGCGGGGTCGAGGTCCACGGACAGCAGTACTATCAAGCCCCGTAGGGGTCGCGACCAGGGGTACCTGACCAAAGTCGCCCACCCTGGGGAGGACGACGGGGTCGTCGTACTCCATCGGTAGTAGGACCCAATGAAGTCTCAGGGACGACGACGGGAAGACCCTGAGGCGGCATCGTGTTGTCCATGGAAGACGACCGTTCGCCGCGCCGGGCCCAGCGCCCCCGCCTCACGCAGAGGATCAGCCGATGAGCGCCCTCGCGTTGTCCGTGCTTCTGTCGCTCGTCTCCGCCGTGGCATACGCGGGCGGAGCGATCGTGCAGGAGCAGGTCGCGGCGTCCTCCTCGGCCGCTCAGTACGCGCCGCTGCGCCGGCCCGGCTGGTGGGCGGCGGTCGCGCTCAACGGCCTCGGCGGCCTGCTGCACGTCGTGGCGCTCGCTCTCGGTCCGCTCAGCCTGGTGCAGCCGCTGGGTGCGCTGACCATCGTCTTCGCGCTGCCCATGGCGGCGCTGTTCGTGGGCCGCAAGGCCGGTGCCACGGCCTGGCGCGGCGCGGTCATGGCCACGGTCGGCCTCGCCGGTCTGCTCTCCCTGGTCGGCGCGGCCGACGCGCAGTCGCTGGACACGGCACAGCGGATCGGCGCGGCCGTCGTCACCGGCGCGGTGATCGTCGCGCTGATGATCGCCGCCCGGGCCGTACACCGTCACCCGGCGGTCCGCAGCATCCTGCTGGCGGTCGCGTCCGGCATCGCGTTCGGCATGTCCTCGGTCTTCACCAAGACGGTCGCGGTCGACTGGAGCGGCGGGCTGTCCGCCGCCGACCTGCCGTCCATGGCCGTGATCGGCGTGCTCGCCACGGCGGGCATGGTGCTGTCGCAGGCCTCCTACCGGGGCGCCGGCCTCGCCGCCCCGCTCGCCACGCTGACGGTGGTGAACCCGGTGGTGGCCGCCGTGGTCGGCATCACGATGTTCGGCGAAACCTTCCGGTACGGCACCACCGGCACCGCGCTCGCCCTGAGCTGCGGCGTGGTCGCGGCGGGCGGACTGATCCTGCTGACGACGGAGCGGATCGCACGGGAGTCGGCGTCCGCCGGGGAGGGCGAGGCGCGGGAAGCCGAGCAGCCCGAGGTGCTTCTTGGAGCGGACGGGGCGGAACCGGTCGCGATGCCGACGGGCCCGGCCCCGGTATCGACGGGTCCGGTCCCGGTATCGACGGGTCCGGTTCCGGCAGCTGTCGCGGCGGAGGCGGCGGGCGTTGAGGTGGCGCGGTTGCCCGAGAAGGTCCTGGTGCCCTTCCCGGTGCCACCGTCGGTGCCGGCGGCCGCGCCCGCCGAGGACTCCGCGAAGGAGTTGTACGCGGCACGGAGCCGGGCGGAGAGCGACGACGCCCCGCTCTCCTACGGCCCCTTCTACGGCGGCCCGTTCGTGCCGCCGCCCCTGTTCAGCCCGCACCGGGTCCGGGTCAGATCCTGACCCCTCCGGCCCGCAGGTACGCCAGCGGGTCGACGTCGGAACCGAAGCCGGGCCCGGTCCGCACCTCGAAGTGCAGATGCGGGCCCGTGACGTTGCCGGTGGAGCCGGATCGTCCGATGCGCTGACCGGCGTTCACCGACTGCCCGTCCCGGACGGAGATCGCCGAGAGGTGGGCGTACTGCGAGTAACGGCCGTCGGTGTGCCGGACGACCACCTGGTACCCGTAGGAACCGCCCCAGCCCGCGCTGACGACCCGGCCGGCCGCGACCGACTTGATCGAGGTGCCGGTGGGGACGGGGAAGTCGACGCCGGTGTGGTAGCCCTTCGACCAGGAGGAGCCCGACTGGTGGTAGGGCGTGCCGACGGCGCCGTCGACGGGAGCGACGACGGCGCGGTGCGTGGTGGCCTTGTCCTCGCTGGTCCTGGTCTTGCTCTTGGCCTTGCTGGTGCCGCTGTCGGAGGAGGACTTCCCAGGGGCCTTCCGCTGCTCCCGCTCCTGCTGCTTCTGCGGCTTCTCCTGCTTCTTCTCCTGCTTTTCCCGCGGCTTCTCCCGCTCCCGTGGTTGCTCCTGCTTCGGCCGCGGGGTGGCGGTCCCGGAGCCGGTGCGGGGGGCCGTACCCGCCGTCCCACCGCGCAGCGACAGGCGCTGACCGGGCAGGATCAGATCGGGGTCCGATCCGACGGCGTCGCGGTTGGCCTCGTACAGCCCCTGCCAGCCGCCGCCGACCCGGTGGGTGTCGGCGATGCCGGAGAGGGTGTCGCCGGTGACCACCGTGTACATGCGGCCCTTGCCGGCCCGGGACTGCGGCGTGGTCTGCGGCTGGATGTCCTTCACCGAGTCCGCCTCGGCGGCGGGCTTCCTGGCGGACTTCTCTGAGGGCGTGCCGGCGGACTTCTGGTCCCCCGCTCCTCCCCCGGCCGGCCGGATGTCCGGCGTGTCGCCGCCCCGGGTCAGTCCGGCCCGCTGCGAGCACACCGGCCAGGCGCCGGGTCCCTGTCCGTCGAGCACCCTCTCGGCGATGGCGATCTGCTGGTCCTTGGTGGCCAGGTCGGCACGCGGGGCGTACCGGGTGCCGCCGAACGCCTCCCAGGTGGACTGGGTGAACTGCAACCCGCCGTAGTAGCCGTTGCCGGTGTTGATGTCCCAGTCGTTGGTGGACTCGCAGGCGGCGACCTTGTCCCAGGTCTCCACGTCGGCCGCCTGGGCCGTGCCGGTACCGACGAGCGGGAGGGCCAGACCCGCGCCGCCCGCGGTGACGGTCAGTGAGGCGCGGTTGATCCTGTTCGGCTGATACCGGCGGTGCCGGCCGCGTACGGCCATGGAGGTCCCCCTCGACATTGCGTCAGGAGGGGCAAAAGTAAGCGCCGCGAACAGGCCATGACAAGACGGCAATCGGCCGGTTCGTCCCGTCAAGTGGCGCGGAATGGACGCCCGTTGGCCGGATGCACCGTCCGCCCGCTGAGGCGCGGAGCCTGTTCCGTGCGTACTGGAGCCCGCCGGGCCAGAAAGTGCGACCGGCGAACGGGCACGTCAGGATGGTCACGGGGCGGAACCGGCCATACTGGCGGACACGACCGGCACCACCGACACCAAGGTCACTAGGAGCCATCCCAATGAGCAGCACAGCGCAGATCGGCGTCACGGGTCTCGCGGTCATGGGCCGCAACCTCGCCCGCAACTTCGCCCGCAACGGCTACACGGTCGCGTTGCACAACCGCACGGCGTCGCGCACGCACGCGCTGGTGGAGGAGTTCGGCGGCGAGGGCGACTTCGTCGCGACCGAGACCGCCAAGGAGTTCGTGGCGGCGCTGGAGCGGCCCCGTCGACTGGTGATCATGGTCAAGGCCGGTGACCCGACCGACGCGGTGATCCAGGAGTTCGCCCCGCTCCTCGAACCGGGTGACATGATCATCGACGGGGGCAACGCACACTTCGCGGACACCAGGCGCCGGGAACGCGAACTGCGCGAGCAGGGCATCCACTTCGTCGGCACGGGCATCTCCGGCGGCGAGGAGGGCGCGCTGCACGGCCCGAGCATCATGCCGGGCGGCTCGAAGGAGTCGTACGGATCGCTGGGCCCGATGCTGGAGAAGATCTCCGCGAAGGCCGCGGACGAGGCGCCCTGCGTCACGCACGTGGGCCCCGACGGGGCCGGGCACTTCGTGAAGATGGTGCACAACGGCATCGAGTACGCCGACATGCAGCTGATCGGCGAGGCGTACCAGCTGCTGCGCGACGTCGCCGGGTACTCCCCCGCCCAGATCGCCGACATCTTCCGCACATGGAACACCGGCCGGCTGGACTCGTACCTGATCGAGATCACCGCCGAGGTGCTGTCGCACGTGGACGCGGAGACCGGCAAGCCGTTCGTGGACGTGGTGGTCGACCAGGCCGAGCAGAAGGGCACGGGCCGCTGGACGGTGCAGATCGCGCTGGACCTGGGCGTGCCGGTGTCCGGTATCGCGGAGGCCGTCTTCGCCCGGTCCCTGTCCGGGCACGCGGCGCTGAGGGAGGCCTCGCGGGGGCTGGAGGGGCCGAAGGCGTCGGCGCTCGGCGAGTCGGAGGCGGCCGCCTTCGCCGACCGCGTCGAGCAGGCGCTGTACGCGTCGAAGATCGTCTCGTACACGCAGGGCTTCCACGAGATCGCGGCGGGCAGCGAGGAGTACGGCTGGGACATCGACCTGGGCGCGGTCTCCGCGATCTGGCGTGGCGGCTGCATCATCCGCGCGGCCTTCCTGGACCGCATCCGCGCCGCGTACGACGCCCGTCCCGACCTGCCGAGTCTGCTGTCGGACGAGACCTTCGCCCAGGAGATCGCCGCCGCCCAGGACGACTGGCGCGAGGTCCTGGTCGCCGCGACCCGGCAGGGCGTGCCGACGCCCGGCTTCGCCGCCGCCCTCGCCTACTACGACGCGCTGCGCGCCGAGCGGCTGCCCGCGGCGCTGACGCAGGGGCAGCGTGACTTCTTCGGCGCGCACACGTACCGGAGGACGGACCGGGACGGCGCGTTCCACACGCTGTGGGGCGGGGACCGGTCGGAGGTCACGGCGTAACGCGCGGCGTAACGCGCGGCGAGGCGACGGCAGGCCGAAGGGGCCGGTGGACGGCCGCGGTGGGATCGCGGTGAGACCGCGGTGCGTGAGAGCGCGGTGGGACCCGTCCACCGGCCCCTTCCCCTTGGTTGCCTTGGTTGCCCCTGGTCGGCCCGGGTGTCCCTCAGGTGAGGGGCGGTCCCGGTTCCGGGTTGGGCACCGGCTCCGGTCCCGGCGGGATCGGTGACGGCGAGGGCTCGGGAGGCCCCGGCGGCTGAGGGCCGGGGCCCGGGGGCTGCGGCGTGGGTTCCGGGCCGGGCCCCGGAGGCGGAGGCGGCGGGGTCGGTTCCGGGCCCGGGCTCGGTGGCGGCACCGGGTCGGGGTGCGGCTGGGGCTCCGGGTCCGGACCTGGTGCGGGCCCCGGAGTGGGCCCCGGCGGAACGGGATCCGGATACGGGTTCGTCATGGCGCTGTCCTCCGGCCAGTCGGTCGACGTCGGCTCTGGACTTGTCCCCCGCCTACCCGCCGCCCGCCGCCGCACTCACTCCCCCGCATGAACCCCCGGGCCCAGGTGGCCGAGGCGTGCCGCCTCCGCTCCGGCGGCCAGTCCGGGCGCGGGGCTGGCGAGCACCGGGACACGGGTTCGGGCCGACTCCCGGGCCGGCGCCATGGATGCCTGGGCCAGGACGATCACGTCGGCACCGGTGACGGCGTCGGCGGCCTCGGTCACCAGCCGCAGACAGCCCTCGGTGTCACCGGCCTCGAACCGCGCCCAGGCCCCCTCGACCAGCCGGGTCCGCAGCCGCACGGCACGTCCGGCACGCCGGGCCTCCTCCTCGACCAGGGCCGCCGTCGGGGCGAGCGTGCTCTCCAGGGCGGCGAGGACGACGACACGTGGACCGGCCGCCACCGCGGCGGCGGCCATGGGCCGGTCGACCCGCAGCACTGGCACCCCGGCCTCCCCGGCGGCGCCCTCGGCGACGGCACCGATGGTGGAGCAGGTGCACAGCACGGCCCTCGCCCCTTCCGCCGCGGCCCGCCGCAAGGCGCCACGAACGGCGTCCGTCACCGCCTCGGGGCCCTCGCGCCGCGCCCGTTCCAGCAACCCGGCGTCGACGTGATGCCGCAGCTCCAGACCCGGGTGCGCCGCGTCGCGCAGGGCATCGAAGACCGGGACGTGGACGGGCGAGGTGTGCAGCAGTGCCAGCAAGCGCGCTCTCCTTGGTCCCTCGACCCCGGTCAGAACTGCTCGGGGTGCGCCACGAGCCACTCCTTGGCCGCGCGCAGCAGCTCGGGATCGGCGGCGGGCGCCTCGTCGGGATGACGCTCGGCCCATTTCACGACGTACGGGCAGAGCGGGGCGACGGCGACGTCCTCGCGGCGTGCCAGGGCGTACAGCTCACGCGCCAGCGAGCCCGCGATCCCCCGGCCCTCGTGGGCCGGTTCGACGATGGTGTGGACGGGGACGAGGGCCCGCTCGGGAGCCTCCAGGACGAAGTACTCGACCCGGCCTACAACCTCGCCGGCCGCGAGCGCCTCCAGCCGGCCCGCCGCCCGGTCGTCACGGATCTCGATGTCGCTCACGGCCACGCTCCTCGTCCCCTGGATCGGTACGTCAGACCGACACGGCCTGCGGGCTGCGCTCCTGGTCCGAACCGGGCACCGGCTCGGACGCGTCGGCACCCAGGGCGACGATACGGTTGTCGCCGTCCACGTGCACGACCCGCGGCCGCAGCGCCCGCGCCTCGGCGTCGGTGACCTGGGCGTAGCTGATGATGATCACCAGGTCCCCGGGGTGCACGAGATGCGCGGCGGCCCCGTTGATCCCGACCACCCCGGACCCCCGCTCCCCCTCGATGACGTACGTCTCCAGCCGGGCCCCGTTGGTGATGTCCACGATGTGCACCAGTTCCCCGGGCAGCAGGTCGGCGGCGTCGAGCAGATCGGCGTCGATGGTCACCGATCCCACGTAGTGCAGGTCGGCCTGGGTGACGGTGGCGCGGTGGATCTTGGACTTGAGAACAGTGCGCAGCACTTTGGACTCCTATGTGACGGCTCCCCGCCGCTTTCTGCAGGTCAGGGGCGTTGTTCACTGTACACCGACAATCCTCACACTCGAAGATGCTGAGGAACATCGATCCATCTCGGGTGAGAAGGTTCCTCACCTGCCAATCCGCGTAGTATCAGGCTGTTGCGCTATCGCCGTCCAAGGACCCGCTCGAGTACCTGCCTCGGAGTATGCGGGGACTCATACTGACCAGATGCTGACTTACCTGACGATGCGCCAGGAAGGCACTACGTTGAGCACGGAGCCATCCTCTGCGTCGACCTGGAAGTCGTTCAACGAACCCGGCAGCCTGGGGCTTCATCCGGCACCAAAGCATTAGGCGGTCGAGTGAATCTGCGACTGCTTGATGCCCCATCGTCGCCTGTGCGTGGCCCGCAGGATGGTCCGCGCCAGGGCATCGTGGCCGCGATCACCCACCACGGCACCCAAGCACGGCGATGGACTGAGCACCGACCGCCGGGGCGTGGAGAGAACCTTCGCGTGGCTGCACGGCTTCCGACGCCTACGGATTCGCCGGGAACAGCGAGCCTATCTACGAAGCGCTCCTTACTGGCGAGGACAGCGAGGGCTGCCGCGCAACTCGTGCTGTGCGGCAGCCCTTCTGCTGTGACCGGTTACCAGGTGCCTGGGTCGGCGTACCAGGACCCACGCGGTCCGGGGAAGGTGCCATCCGGTTGGCTGAGCAGTGTGTAGGCGCGGCTGGCGCCAATGGCGTAGTTGTACATGGTGGCGATGTCGGCGTGGCCGTCGTTGTTGGTGTCGCCGGAGACGACGGCTCCGGTGCTGGTGGAGTACCAGTTTCCGGTGCCCGACTTCCAGCTGGCTACGGGCGGGGTGAAGCCTCCGTCGGTGTTGGCCGTGAAGGTGTGGGCGCCGGTTACGCCGTCGCCGTAGTCGTAGATGAAGGCTGCGTCGTGGCGGCCGTCGCCGTTGTAGTCACCGGTGGTGAATTTGATGTCTGCCTTGTCCCATGTGCCGGCCGCGGCGTTCCAGGACTTGACTGGGGTGGTGAAGCCGCCGCTTGCGGTGGCGGGGAGAGTGAACAGTGCCACTTCTCCGCTGCTGTAGGCGTAGTAGGCGATGATGTCGTCTCGGCCGTCGCCGTTGGCGTCGCCTGCGGAGTAGGTGACGTTGGAGGAGTACCAGTTGCCCGTACCGGACTTCCAGCTGGCTATTGGGGTGTTGAAGGTACCGTCTTCTTTTGCGAGGAGTGTGTGGGTGCCGGTGACGCCGTCGCTGTAGTCGTAGACGATGGCGAGGTCGGACCGTTTGTCGCCGTTGAAATCGCCGGCAACGAGTTTGGTTCGGTTCCAGTCCCAGCCAGAGGGGAGTTCGGCGCTCTTGACCCAGTGCTTGAAGGTGCCATCGCCTTCACTGATGAAGGTCATCGCGATGGTCGTTCCGTCAGAGTATCCGTAGAGTGCGGCCACGTCGTCACGGCCGTCACCGTTGAAGTCGCCTGTGGCGAAGCGGGCGTGTTCGTAGTGGAAGTTTCCCTTTCCGCTGGCCCATGCCTGTGTCGGCGGAGCGAAGCGGCCCTGTTCGTCTGCGGTGAAGGTGTGCAGTGATGTGGTGCCTGCTTGGTAGTCGTAGGCGGTGATCAGGTCGGAGCGCCCGTCCCCGTCGACGTCGCCCATCAGGTCGGTGCGTAGGTGGGCTGTACGGTCCTCGGGCTTGTGCTCGAGGGCGGTGCGGCTGTGGCGGTTCCAGCGGATGTAGCCGTTCTCGAAGGTCGTGCTCACACCGCCAGTGACTTCTTCCTCAGTGGAGCGGGGAAGTCCGAGCCACCCTTCGGCTCCGTTCAGGGCCAGCCACTTGGTCCGGATCGCGTTGGTCACCGGCCACGCTCCGGTGGCGCTGGTCCAGTAGACGGAGCCGGTGTCGGCAGCTTCGCCCCGTCGACGGAAGTGCTGATACCTGCCCGAGCGGATCGGGAGCGTCAGCTCGTCTGTGGTCGGGTAGCCCATGACCGTTGTGGCACCCATATCGCGGTATCGGGCGTAGATGCCTCCTTGTATCGAGTGTCCTCCGTACTCGGAGATCCAGTAGATGGCTCCGGCTCGTCCGTCCTTGCTGAAGGTCGAGAAGAATCCGACGCCGTCGCTGGTGCGTCGTTCGTCGCTGGTGGGGTAGCCGAGGCTTCCGCCTTCGCGGGCCATGGCAGTCCATTTCGCCCAGATACCACCGCGTACGGACCAGGCTCCGGTGGCCGGGCTCCAGTAGATGGATCGGTTGTTGCTGGTGGAGTCGCTGGACCGGAAGTGGGCGTATCGGCCGACCTTGTCGGGTGCCGTGACGATGTCGGTACTGGGATAGCCGAAGACCGAGGAGCCTCCCAGGGCCTTGTACTTCGCCAGCACCGGGCCGCACAACTGGTGTGTGGTCGTAGCCCCGGCAGAGGTGGGAAACGACTCGCACTCCGCCCACGGGGTGCCGCTCATGACCAGGTCGCGTGCCGCAGCGAAAGCGCTGCCGTTGGTGAGGGCTCGCCCGGGAAACTCGATGACCTTCCCTTCTCCGTCACGCGCCCACAGGTCGGCGTACCCGTCGTTCTCGAAGTCACCGTTGGTGGCAAGGTGCGGGTATCGGGCGCCGGTGAAGCCGGTGCCGATGGAGGTCTGGCGTACGGCGGTATCGCCGTAGACGGACAGGTCGGCGCTGGTACGTGAATCGGCGTCGGTGAGCAGACGGCTGGTGTACTGGTGGATATTGCCGCTCTGGGTGTTGCGGACCCACAGTTCGGGGAGGCTGTCGCCGTTGAGGTCGCCGGGCGCCAGGAGCGTCATGTCTTGCCAGTCGGTGTTGCCGAGAAGGATGGCTTGGAAGCTGACCTCGTCCAGGTAGGGGCTGCCTCGTGAACCGAGGTACAGCCACAACTGGTCTCCGGTTTTGACGAGCAGGTCGGGGGAGTCAGCGTCCGTGATGACACCGTCGTCGTTGTCGTCGTTGAGGCTGCTGACGGAGAGGATCTGATCGGCGTTGTGCCAGCGGTTCTCGCTCTCCTCCAGCACCGTCAGTTCGTAGCGCCCGCTGTCCTGCTCGTTGAGTTCTCCGTTGCCGCTGTTGGTGTAGACCCATAGTTCCTTACGGTTTGGGTCCTCGGCTCCGTTCTGGAGGGTGACGAGGTCTTCGTAGTAGTCCTCGTTCCAGCTGGCTCGGTGGGCGAGGGTGGTGCCGGCGAAGGAGGCCGAGGCTGCGTCGCGGCTGACGCCGAACTTGCCGTTGCCCAGGCCGGGGTGCATGCGCAGTGCGCCGGATCCCGGGTCGACCGACCACAGGTCGACGTTGTTGTCCCCGTTCAGGTCACCGGCTTTGTCGCGCGTGGCCGACCGGGTCGGGGTAAAGAGGTAGGTGCGCACGCTGGAGCGGTTGCCGGCGGCGTCGAGGCTGCGGACGTAGAGGTACTGAGGGCCTGCAGCAAGGGGGGTGTACTTGACTGCCGGGGAAGGTCCCCCAGGGGTGGCGGCGTTGACGTAGCGCTCGGTGGTGTCGTCTTCCGTCCACCATGCGTAACGCGTGACGTCTTTGACTCCGTTCGCGGTGAAGACGAAGGTGCCCTCGGTCCGAGCTGGGGATCCGTCGGTGTTCTCGGGGAACTGCTGGGACGTTACTCCAGGGAGGTTGGCTGGGCGTTCTTTGTCGATGGTGAATTCGCAGCGGCCGGCCCAGGGGCTGTTGGCGTGGCCGTCGCTGACCCGCACGTCCCACCAGTAGGTGCCCGTGGGAAGGTTCTTGGTGTCGATGCGCAGGGAGGCGTAGGTGTTGCGCGCTCCGCTGCGTTTGGTCCGGACGACGTCCTCGTCGGCGTTGAGGGGTGCGTAGAGGAACTCTGTTGTGAGGGTAGCGTCGTCGGCGTCCTTCATGCGTGCACGCAGGGTGATGTGGTCGGTCAGACCGATGGTGCCGCCGGTGCAGGGGACGGAGGGGTTGATGGAGCGTTCAGTGGGTTTGGTGGGGGGTGTGTTGTAGTAGGTGGAGATGCGGGCGGTGTCGGGGTCGAAGAGCCGCCAGGACGTGTCGATGGTGGTGTTCTTCGAGGTCAGAACGAACGCCCAGTTGGCCCATTTGGCACGGGCGGCCGAGCTGACTGCCGACGTGACGTCGAATTCGACGAGTCCGGCGCTGTCGGCGGGGCAGTTGCGTCCACCGAAGGATTCTCCGGAGGAGTCGACGACGCCTCCCCAGGTGGGTTGGTTGTTCCAGGTGATGTTGGTGGGGAGGGTCTTTCCGATGCTCCGGATCTGCAGCTGTCCTGACTTGCATGACCATGACCCGGCGTGTGTCTGCTTGATGCGCAGTGTGGATTCGAGTATCTGTTTGCCTGCCAGGTTGCCGGTGCCGATTCGGAAGTAGGTGTTGGCTCGGACTGTGCCGCCGTTTTGGTTGTCGTTGGCGTAGCCAACGCGGGCGCTCTTGGACAGGGTGCCGCCGTTGTAGTAGACGGTGTTGGCGGTGCTGGGCCAGGCACTGTGCTTGTATGCGACTGACCACGCGTTTTTCCAGGCAGGTTTGGCCCAGGTGGGGTCGATGACTACGGGGAATACCGTGTCGGGTGAGGTGAGAAGTTGCTGGTCGGGCGTGAGGGTGAGGGTGGTGTCGTCAAGGGCTACTTTGAGGTCTGCCTGCCGTGAGCCTTCTGGTGAGCCGTCGGCGGGGTCGTGCGGGGCTGTGCTGAGGCCGGCAGCTCGCGTCTGCTGGTTTGCTTTCGTGTCGTTCTCGGTTGCAGCTCCTGCCGAGTCCCACATCCGAGGGGTGGGGGTGGCGAACACGGTCTGTCCTGCGGCGTCGGCGGCGCGTACCTCGCCGTTTTGTGACGCCTGAAGGTCGAGTCCTTTGCTGTCAATTCCGAAGCTGATGCTCTTGAGGTCGGGGTTCTCGGCGGCTTCGGCGCTTTTGACGATCAGTGAGTGGGAGACTGAGGAACCGCCGGTGGTGATTTTGAGGTCGACTCCGGGGAACACCTCGGGGTAGGTAGCCGTGTTGTCGTCCAGTGTCGGCGTCGGCAGGTTGTGGGGCCAGGTCAAAGTGATGGTCCTGCCGGCGCTGCCGAGGGTTGCAAGCTTCTTGTCCCCGCCGTTCGACAGGGAGAGGTCAAGACCGACGGCTTTGGGTTCGATGCGGTTGTTCTTCACCGCGAGCGTAGTGTCGATCTGCACCAGCGAACCGCTGCGCCAAGTTCGGACGGGTACGAGAGACTGGTCGACGCGAAGAGTCCCGTTGGGGTTGACGTAGACGTCGTCCGTCTCGGTGCGTCCCGACTGCACTTCAACGGGTTCCCCCGTTTCTTTCGCCCTTTCTTTTGCCTGACTTATCTCTTTCTGAAGTTTTTCGTTTTCCGTGAGGGCGGACGGGGTCACGTCAGATTCTTTGGGTGATGCGCTCGCAGTGGTTGCAGGAAGGGCGAGGAAGGTTGCTGCAAGGGTCATGAGGGTGAGCGCGGACATCGCCTTCTTGCGGATCCCCCCAGGACCAGAAGCAGTCCTTTTTGTGTATGCCAAGGAATTGCCTTCCGTTTCTCTATCGCCGTCTTCATCTGTTCCGGCGGCGCCCCGTTTCCTCCCCGGCTCCCCTGCCGGCGAGGCCGGCGGATGCCGCTCGAGGGTTGCTGCACAGATTTTTAGCAGCCTGCGAACGTCGGCGGCACTCCTGTCCTGACTGCCACGACACCGCACCGTTCACCCGATATTGGCATCGTTCAACCTGGTTTGATCGCTATGAAGCAACTGTCCACATCAGGGGGTCGGGACTCGGTAAAGATTTGCCCTTTCAGTTGTGATCATCGAGTGATAACTTCCGGGTCAACTCGTGACCGTCCAGGGGGGCTGGGTTGAAGTCGTTCGGCATGCGTTCGCACCGCGGGGGGCGCGGAAGGCACAAGCGCAACCGTGCCCGGATCGTCCTTTCGGTCGCGACCGGGGCGCTTTTGGTAGCCGGTTTGCCCGCCTTGCCGGCGCAAGCGGCAACTGGTGGATCCCTGCCGGACAAGCAAGAGCTGGCCGATGTGTCCGGAAAATCGGTACAGCCACGCATTCAGGAGCACACGGACGAGACTCAGAAACGTGCCTGGAAGAAGTCGCCGAGCGTGGACTGGCCTACGTCGGGCTCCTCCTCTGTGGACCTCCCCAGGGCGTCCGGCCGGACGCTTGCACAACACGACGCCACGGACCAGGACAGCGCCAAGGCGGGGCACCTCCCCGTCCGGCTCTCCACCCGACCAAGCTCGCCCAGCAAACGCGGCTCCGCCGCACCCGCGGGCCAGGACCCGATACGGGCCAAGGTCACGGTGCGGGACCGCAAGTCTGCCAACCGGGTCGGCGTCGACGGGGTACTCCTCACCGTGGAACGCACCGACGCCGCCACCGGTTCAGCTCCGGTTGACGTGGAACTGGACTACAAGGGTTTCCGCAACGCCTACGGCGGCGGCTGGGGTTCGCGCCTGAAGTTCGTCGCACTGCCCGCATGCGTCCTCACCGACCCGGCCGCCGCAAAGTGCCAGACCCGCACTCCCGTCGCCACCGAGAACGACGCGGCCGCCGGCAGACTCACGGCCAGCGTTCAGCTGCCGGCAACCACCGGGGCCAGCGCGAGTTCTCCGGTAGTGCTTGCCGCCACCGCAGGCGCTCAGGGTCCCAAGGGCGACTACCGGGCCACGTCGCTGTCCCCCTCGGGGTCCTGGCAGGGGGGCGGCTCCTCGGGCGGCTTCTCCTGGTCCTACCCCATGGAGATGCCAGCTTCCCTGGGCGGTCCGGGCCCCGCACTTGGGTTGTCGTACTCCTCTGCCGCGGTCGACGGCCGCACGTCCGCCTCATCCCAGCAAGCCTCCTGGGTCGGTGACGGCTGGGACCTGGGATCGAACTACGTCGAGCGGACCTTCGTACCCTGCGCGAACGACCGGAAGAAGAGTGGGTACAACAACCCCGAACAGCCCACCGGTGACTTGTGCCAGGGCCCGCCCATGGTCACGATGTCGCTGAACGGCGCCTCTACCCAGCTCGTCCTGGACGACGAGACAAAGAAGTGGCACCCGGCCAGCGACGACGGTTCAAAGGTCGATCTCATCTCCGACACCCTCGAGGGCGTGGCCCGGCAGTACTGGCGGGTGACGACTACCGAAGGCCTGCAGTACTACTTCGGCCTGAACCTGCTCCCCACATGGAAGTCCGGCAAAGCACAGACCAACTCCGCCTGGAAAGTGCCCGTCTACGGCAACCATCCCGGCGAGGACTGCCACAAGACGTCCTACGCAGACTCGGTGTGCGACCAGGTCTGGCGCTGGAACCTCGACTACGTCGTCGACCCCCGCGGCAACGCCATGACCTACTGGTACAAGAAGGAGACCAACCACTACGGGTCCAACGTCCAAAAGGACGGCAAGTCCACCAACCGCGGCTACGGCCGGGGCGGCTGGCTCGAGCGCATCGACTACGGCCTGCGAAACACCGACCTATTCGCCCCCGCACCCGCCCGTGTGTCCTTCGCCGTCGCCGAACGCTGCGTCAAGACCGATACCTTCGACTGCGACGAGGACAAGCTGACCCCGGACGCCACCTGGGAGGTCGCCCGCAACTGGCCCGACGTGCCGGCCGACCAGTTGTGCGCCGCAGGCAAGGACTGCAAGGACCGCTACTCCCCCACCTTTTTCAGCCGCAAGCAGCTGACCGCGGTGACGACCGAGGTCCTCAGAGGCAGCACGCACGAGCCTGTGGACACCTGGAAGCTGACGCAGAACTTCCCGCCCACCGGTGACGGCGGTGTCGACGGCGACTATCCGCTGTGGCTCGCCAAGATTCAGCACACCGGCAAGAACGGCACCGGCAGCACACCCATCACCATGCCCGCGGTCACCTTTACGGGCAAGCAGCTGCCCAACCGGGTCGACGACAACACCGACGGCAACCCGCCCTACCTGCGCTGGCGCGTCGAACAGATCCACACCGAAACGGGCGGCGTCATCGGCGTCGAGTACCTGCCGACGGAGTGCAGCGCAAAAAGCGACCCGAAGAAGCTGCCGGCCTCCCCCGAGACCAACACCATGCGCTGCTACCCGGTGGTGATCGAGTCCGCGGACCCGACCGACCCCACCGGCATGAAGCGCGTCTACTCCACCGACTGGTTCCACAAGCACGTCGTCGCCAAAGTCCGCGAGCAGGACAAGAACGATCTTTCCACGGCCACAGAAGTCGCCTACGAGTACGTCGGCAAGCCCGCCTGGGCGTGGGACGACGACAGCGAGATGCTCAGCGAGAAGGCCCGCACCTGGAACCAGTGGCGCGGCTACCAGAAGGTCCGCACCCTCCAGGGCATCGCCCCGGACCAACGCTCCCTGGTGGAAAACGTCTACTACCGCGGCATGCACGGCGACAGGCTGCCGTCCGCCAGCAGCGGCAAACGAGACGTGCAGATCACCGACTCCGAAGGCGGCACGACCGACGACCTCGAGCAGTACGCCGGCCAGATCCGTGAAACGCTCTACTACAACGGCGAGGGCGGCCCTCTGGAGGCCGCCACCCTCTACACGCCCGGCCGCCAGGGTCCCACGGCCACCCGCAAACGCAACGAGGGCGCCGAACCCCTCGAGGCATGGGTGAGCACCCCGACCAAGACCGCCTCCCGCACCGTATTGTCCGGAAACCGCGGCCAGCGCCGCACCACTGCCGAACACACCTATGGCTCCTACGGCCTGGTCAAGGAAACCACCGACCGCGGCGACCTGGGCAAGAGCGACGACGACACGTGCACCCGTTACGAGTACCTGACCGGCTCGGCTACCTGGATGCCGGCGCTGCAGACGCGAGTCGAGACCCTCTCCAAGGCGTGTGACGCCACTGGAATCGCACGGCCCGACGACGTCATCTCCGACATCCGCGTCCACTACGACGACAAGGGAAACGTCACCAAGGCCGAGTCTCTGTCCTCGTACGAGGGCTCCACACCGAAGTACACCCTGACCGGTGAAACCACCGTCGACGCCTATGGCCGCCCCACCTCGGTCACCGATGTCTACGGCGAGACGACCACCGTGGCCTACGCGCCGGCCTCCGGTTCCATCGCCACAAAGGTCACCACGACAAACACCCTCGGCCACACCAGCACGGTCGAACTCGACGCCGGCCGGGGCATGGTCCTGGCCGAGGAAGACACCAACAAGCGCCGCACCTCCATGGAGTACGACGCACTCGGGCGCCTCACCAAGACCTGGTCCCCCGACCGCGCCCCGGCCACCACCATCCCCGACGCCAAGTTCACCTACGACGTACGCTCGGACGGCCGCCCAACCGTCATCACCAACGAGCGGCTGCTCGAGAACGGCACCTACCGCACCAGCTACGACCTCTACGACGGCAGGCTGCGCCTGATTCAGACCCAGCAGAGGGCCCTCGACGGCGGCCGTGTCGTCACCGACACCTTTTACAACAGCCGCGGCCTGGTCTGGAAGGAGAACGGGGCATACTTCAACAGTTCTGACGCTGAACCAGAGCTGTTCGACGCCAACGACAACGAGATCCCCTCCTCCACGCGCACCGACTACGACGGCATGGGCCGCCCGGTGGCAACCATCTCCCGCACCCTCGGCGAAGAGACC
The DNA here is from genome assembly GCF_042740985.1 of Streptomyces sp. NPDC058985. Classification (NCBI taxonomy): domain Bacteria; kingdom Bacillati; phylum Actinomycetota; class Actinomycetes; order Kitasatosporales; family Streptomycetaceae; genus Streptomyces; species Streptomyces sp. NPDC058985. The sequence goes on from NZ_JBHYJX010000027.1 coordinate 39,925, forward strand.
TGGCGCACCACCACCACCTACGGTGGTGACTGGATCGCCGTCGACCCGCCCCAAGGAGACACCCCGACCAAGTCCCTGATCGACGCACAGGGCCGCAAGACCCAACTGCAGCAGTTCAAGGGCACCTCCCCCACCGGCGCCTACGACGCCATCAACTACCGCTATGACCGCAAGGGCCGCCTGGCCACGGTGAACGACCAGGGCGGCAATACCTGGGGCTACAAGTACGACCTGCGCGGCCGTCCCTACGAGACGACCGACCCGGACAAGGGCACCACGACCACCGTCTTCGACAAGGGCGACCGGACCCTGACCGTCACCAACAACAAGAGGACCATCGCCTTCGCCTACGACGCTCTAGGCCGCACCACCGCCACCCACGACACCACGCTGGACGGCCCCAAGCTCACCGAACAGACCTACGACAGTCTGCCCGGTGCAGTCGGTCAGCCCGTCGCCTCCACCCGCTACATCGACGGCGCCGCCTACACGCAGACCATCACCGGATACGACACCGAGTACCGCCCAACCGGCACGAAGATCACCATCCCGGCCAAGGAAGGCAAACTCGCCGGCGAGTACGTCTACACGAACTACTACAGCAAGACCATCGGCCAGCCGATCGCCCAGACCCAGCCGGCCGCGGGCGGCCTGCCGCAAGAGCGCGTCACTACCGGCTACAACGGGCTGGACCAGATCACCACCATGGCAGTCGGAGGGAAAACCTTCGTCGCCTCCACCGAGTACAGCCCTCTCGGCGACCTCCTGCGCACCCGGGTGGGCCCGGCCGGCCAGCAACTCATCTCCAGCTACGAGTTCGACGAGCAGACCCGCCGGCCCACCCGCACCGTCCACGACCAGGAGACCGGCACCACCAGCACCACCAGGATCAGCGACACCACCACCACGTATGACCCCACCGGCAACATCCTCAAAATCAAGGACGCCCAGGGACCCAACCCCGTCGCGGCCACCACCGACACCCAATGCTTCGCCTACGACTACCAGCGACGCATGACCGAGGCCTGGACCGCGACCGACGACTGCGCCGCCAAACCCACCGCCACCCAGCCCAGCAGTGGTCCCAAGGTCGGCGGCCCGGACCCGTACTGGACCTCCTACACCTTCGACGCGGTCGGAAACCGAAAGACCGAGCTCCAGCACAATCCCGCCGGCGACACCACGAAGGACGTCCAGCGCACCTACGCCTACGAAACCGGAGGCACCACCACCAGCCGTCTCGCCAGTGTCCACACCACCGGCCCAGAAGGACAGCGCACCGACACCTACCGGTACGACGCCGCCGGGAACACCACCCAGCGTGCCGTCATGGGCACCACCCAGGACCTCAGCTGGGATCTCGAGGGTCACCTCACCTCGGTCACCCAGGCCGACAAGACAACCGAGTACGTGTACGACGCCGGCGGGAACCGGCTCATCCGCCGCGACCCCACCGGCACCACCCTGTACCTGCCCGGCACCGAAGTCCGCCTCGACAAGGCCACCTCGACGCTGAAGGGCACCCGCTACTACCAGCACCCAGCCGGACCCGTCATGGTCCGCACCGCCCAAGCAGGCAAGATCACCACCTCCTACCTGCTCAGCGACCGCAACGGCACCGCCACCACCGCCGTGGACGCCACATCCAAAGCCGTCACCCGCCGCAAGTTCACCCCCTACGGCGAAACCCGCGGCCCCGCCCCCTCCCTGTGGCCGGGCGAAAAGGGCTTCGTCGGCGGCACCCTCGACGAATCCACCGGACTCACCCACCTCGGCGCCCGCGAATACGACCCCGCGCTGGGACGGTTCATCTCCGTCGACCCCCTCATGGACACCGCCGACTCCGCGGCCCTCCATCCATACGTCTACGCCGGCAACAGCCCCGTCACCTTCTCCGACCCCAGCGGCCTGCGCCTGGCCGACTGTGACGGCGGCTGGAACCAGTGCGGTCCCGGCCCCAAGCCCAGCGGTGGCGGAAGTGGCGGCGGTGGCGGCGGCGACAGTTACACACCCCCGCCGCCCGCGCCCCCGACCCAGACCGTCAGCGAATCCGACGTCAAGAAAGCCACCTGGGTCAAAACCCAGCGGCCCATAGATGTCGCACTCAAGGTGGCCAAGCAAGTCCTCAAGGACGTCAGCGGATACGACGACATCAAGGCCTGCCTGAGCTGGGACCTCAAGACCTGCGGCAAACTCGCTATTGAAGCCGCCGTGCCGTGGGCCGCCAAGAGCAAACGCGTCTACAAGGCCCTCAAGAGAGCCTGGAGCGCCTACAACAAGTGGGGAGACGAGGTCAAATGGGCCACCGGCGTCCTACGTCGCGCCGAGCACGACGCCAAGGCCATGGCCAAGTACGCCGAGGACTACGCCGACTGGAAGAAGCAAGCTGACGCCGCCAAAGCAGCGAAGAAGGCAGACGAAGCCAAAGCAGCCGCAGCGAAGAAGGCCGACGACAGCGGAGGATCAAGCCCAGGCAACGGCGGCAGCGGCGGAGCCGCCTCCTGCACCAGAAACAGCTTCACCCCCAGCACCCTCGTCCTGATGGCCGACGGCACCACCAAACCCATCAAGGACATCAACCCCGGCGACACCGTCATCGCCACCGACCCCGAAACCGGCACGACCGAAGCCCAGACCGTCTCCGCCGCGATCATCGGCAAGGGCGAAAAGCACCTCGTCCAAATCACCATCGACACCGACGGCAGCGAAGGAACCCACACAGAGACCGTCACCGCTACCGACGGACACCCCTTCTGGGTCCCCCACCTCCGAGAGTGGCTCCGCGCCGACCAACTCCAAGCCGGCACCTGGCTCCAAACCGGAAACGGCACATACGTCCAGATCACGGCCGTCCAAGCCTGGACCGCGCCCAACACCAGCGTCCACAACCTCACCGTCACCGACACCCACACGTACTATGTGGTGGCGGGGGCTACGCCGGTCCTCGTTCACAACTGCAATAGCGGTGCAGACGGAGGTTGGTACGGCGCTCTCACGAAAAAGGGCTCTGGGGCCGGCAAAGAAGTCAATCACATGCCAGCAAAGGCACCACTCAAACAGTCCACGGGAATATCTCTTCACAGTGGGCCTGCTATTCGCATGGACAGAGCGGATCATCGGGCTGTCTACAGCACAGGGTTCGGGGCCCCTTCTCAAGCGTGGCACATGAGGCAAAAAGAACTCCTAGACGCCGGAGATCTTCGAGGTGCAATCCAAATGGACGTGGATGACATCCGTGCACGTTTCGGTGATAGATACGATTCAGCAATCACCGAGATGTGGATGAGCCTAAGCTCTAATCGAGCTGTAAGAGAGTGGGCGCAGAGGATTCAGAGCCAGAGTCCATAATCAAGCAGAAGGGCTTCCGATGTTCACACCGACATGGCGTGATGAAATCTTTGCTTGCGGCAACTTTCCCCAAGAGAACACAGAGGATACACAGGACGAAGGAGCTCGCCTGTGGGAACGCTACGTCCAACTGGCTGACAACGTAAGCGGTGACGAGGGAGTCACGGGCGTCGCCGCCCTCGTCCGATCGTTCAGAGTCGAGGAAGACTTCGGCGCATATCAATCCGCTATATCGGCCCTCGAACGATTCCCCCTGAAGGTCCTGGGTGCTGGCGTTGCGGAATCTGGAGCCGCCCTCACGGAGATACCGGAATGCTGGAGTGGAAATATCCTTCTAATCGTCGCCCGCTCCGATGAATCAGTGCACTCGTTCAACGAGAAGTACTCTCTTCTGGAAGCTCGAGAACGAGCGTGGATTCGCCAACTCATTGATTTTCACGAATCTAATGAGTGGCTGGCCGAAGATGACGACAAGGGTAAACTTGCCCCACCGTAAGATCCCGTCTGCGAGCAATGCGTGGCTCGACCATGCAGGAACCGAACAGGCCCGCTTCGGTACTTACACGTCTCACGGCTGAGGCCCTCGCCGTGATTGAGCGCGCATTACCGACCAAGGTTATGAGGTCCCAAGAGGTCGTTTTCATCTGTCTTACCTGTTTATAGATGGATTCTCGGTGGGTGAGGATGCGATGCGAGAGGGGCAGCCGGTGTGGCTGGGGTCGATGAGTCCTGAGGTGTGACTGTTGGGGCGGAGTACTGCTCGTTCCTGTCTCATCCCAGGATGCCCGGCTTCCCAGGCTGCGTGCTTCCGTCGTCATCGCTGTGCGCCTGGGCGCACTCGGTCCGCGGCGGTACTCCGGAGGCATGCCGACGCGACGCCCGTATCCGAGTGATCTGTCCGATGCCCGCTGGGAGTTGGTCGGGCCGGTCCTGGCGGCCTGGCGTTTCGAGCGCCGTGGCAGAGCTCTGGACTTCGGCAGGCCGCCCGAGCACGACCTGCGCGACATCATGGACGCGATCTTGTATGTGGACCGCACTGGCGTCCAATGGCGCTACCTCCCGCACGACTTCCCGCACTGGAACACGGTCTACAGCTACTTCGCCAAGTGGGCGGACGAGGGTGTGTTCGCCCAGCTCAACGGCCTGCTCCGCCAGCTCTTACGGCAGAAGGAAGGCCGGGAGGCCGAACCGTCGGCCTGCGTGATCGACGCGCAGAGCGTGAAAACCTCCACCAGCGTGCTCGCCACCAGTCAGGGCATCGATGCCGGCAAGAAGATCGTCGGACGGAAACGGAGTATCGTCACCGACACCATCGGCCTTCTACTCGCTGTGCTGGTCACCGCGGCAAGCGTGCAGGACTCCATCGCCGGCACCCAGCTCCTGGACCAGGTCGCCGCCGACCATCCCAGCATCCGCAAAGTGTGGGTCGACGGCGGCTACCGCCAGCACCTCGTCGAGCACGCAGCCGCCCTCGGCATCGACATGGAAATCACTCAACGCAGACCCGGGACCAGAGGATTCAGCCCGATCCCCAAGCGGTGGGTGGTCGAGCGGACCTACGGCTGGCTCATGCTCCACCGCAGACTGGCCCGCGACTACGAAACCTTGCCCACCCGCTCCGAAGCCATAATCCACATCGCCATGACCGACCTCATGGCCCGCCGCCTCACCGGCGAGAACACCATCTCCTGGCGCGCCCCGACACCGCAGACCAACCACCAGATTCCGGGATGAAACAACGGGAGAAAACGACCTCTAAAGGAGTTCACGCACCCGGTACACGTCGCCCGCCACCACGTTGATGTCCACGGCCCGGGCTTCGCCGGTACGCAGTCCGCCCCTCCGCCATCATCACGATCTCCATTCGTCACCCGCAACATCCAGGGACCTGCTCCAGATAGGCCGGGGCCGCAATGACCACCCTCTGGCGAACGCAGTCCGGCTCCTGCGCCCCTTGGCCGGATCATCCGCCCTCGCCCTCTCGTCGTAGGCGTCCCGCAGAATCGCCTTGCGAACGATAGGGGTGTTGATGGAGTTGCTGACGTGCTCGCCCGTGGAGTATGCGGTCATCCGGCGCTGGCCGGCAGCCATTGCTTCGCGTATTCCGCTTCCGTCTTTTGGCCCCAGCTCCCCGCGCGCTTCCGCGACTGACGGCGCGGTGCACTACTTCTCCGCGTACATCTGCGTGAGGCGTTCAAGTGCGTCACCCATCGTGTCGACCCCGTCCTCCTCGATCTGCCTCCCCCAGACCGTTGCGGAAACGGATCGTGTACGGCTACGGGCACCGCGTCGGCCTGGCAGCCACAGTCCGCGAAAACGAGCCCATAGCGCGGGCGAGCGGACGAGCCACGTAGCGAACCTTCCGAACGAGAGCTGGACATCTGCGCCCAGGCCCCCACCACGGCGGTTACCAGGTCAGCAAACCAGGACACACCTCGCACCCGATGCTGACCATTTGCTGACCGGAGCGGGATCATCACAGCTCTGACCTGCACAAACGCCCAGATACTAGATCTTGGACTTGAACATGGTACGGAACATGGAGTGGCTCCAATTGTCTGCTCCCTGCCTGCTTTGTGCAGGTCAAAGGCGGCCTTCACTTTACAGCGGACACGCGCTTGAACTTGAAAACTGTGAGGAACGGCGCTTCACTCCGACGAGAAGACGGCCTGCCTGCGTCTCTGCGCGAACCAGGCCGCTGCGACGCCCATCAGCACGGCTGGGTGACCGGCGATGTCCGCAACTGCCGGCCTCACCCACCCCGCACCGGGCGGGCACACCTCTACCACCGGCGCCTGTACCTGGCCGCAACGAAGACGTATATGCCGATGCCTGCGCCTTCAGCCCTCGTCATCCGCGTAGTAGGTCCCCGGACCCCACCTGCGCACACAGGGGTGGCTCCATTTCTCCCTCGTACGCCAAGTGGAGTTCACGTCGTGCCCGGGTCGCCAGAACGTAGTACGTCATGCGCAGGGCGGCCGAGGTGGGGTCGACGGCCGCGTCCGTGTGCGTGTCGGGGATGACGACGGTGTCGAAGCCCAGCCCTTTGGCGCTCGCCCGGTGGACGAGCACGATCCCCGGGCGGTCGAGTTCCAGCGTGCGGTAACGGCTTCGGGCGTCCCGGGCCCGGGACGTGTACACCTGCGGTCTGAGCCGGGGTGCTCTGCGCTGCAGACTGCCGAGCAGTGAGAACTGGGTGTCGGTGGAGTTCACGATCACGCCGATGCTCCTCTGCGGGTGCCTCTGCGCCAGCTGGACCAGCAGGTCCGCCGTGCTCCCGTGCGGCAGCCGGTGCAGGCGCGGGGGCGGCCCTTCCCGTTCCGGGAGGACGGGCAGGCCGGTTCCGGTATGGAAGTGGGCGGCGAAGGACGCGATCTGGCGTGTGTTGCGATGGTTGCCGTCCAGTGTGCGAGATGCGCAACGGCCCAACCGCTCGGCGATCTCACCGAGCGTGGAGTTGGCTTCGGTCAGCCGCTGACACTCGTCCGCGAACACGGTCGTCCGGGCTCCGAGCAGTCGGCAGAGGCGATAGAACTCCGGTGGGAGGTCCTGCCCTTCGTCGACGACCAGGGTGAGTCCGGGCATCGGCCCGGTCTCCACGGCACGTTCGTAGAAGGCGGGCCAGTCGAACCAGCCGTCAGCGCCGTGTGAGGGCTGTCCGCCGTACCACTCCGTGAGCCACGCGTGCGCGGTCGCCACGCGCACGCTGCGGTCCGCCGGGCCGAGCGCGTGTACGGCCGCGGCCAGTGACTGGCGGAGCAGATTGGACCGGGTCAGCAGGACCGCCGGGGTTCCGGTGAGGGCGAGCATGATGGCCCGTTGGACCGCCAGGAGACTCTTGCCGCTGCCGGGCGGGCCGCTGATCAGGTGATTACCGTCAAAGGGAAGGCCGTCGAGGCAGGAGCGCTGTTCCGGTATGAGGTCGAGGTAGGTGAGGGTCACATGTCCTCCAGGGCATTCACCGCGGAGCTCCGGGCAGCCGTGACGATCGACTCCAGGTAACCGGGTACCTGTTCGCCGCCGACGACGAGAGCGCGGTCGAGGAGGGTGTTGCCGGTCTCGCAGCTCGTCTCGGGCAGCAGGGCGCAGGCGTGGCAGGCCGCACGGTTGAGGTTGCCGAAGCCCTGGCCGGTGTGTTCGGCGCAGAGCGGGTCGGCTGAGCACCAGGCGGCGGCTTCGGTCATCCGCAGCAGGGTCTCGGCGAGGCGAGGCGGTTCGCCCTGCTGTACGAGTCCGCCGAGGGTGCCCTCGGCGTCTCCCGCGGCGGTGTAGACGAGGATGCCGTACTGGTCCTGTTCGGGGCGTGCGTAGACCCGTTCGCGCAGGCTGGCCGTCGTGTAGCCGGATTCGAAGGAGAGCTGGCGGATCAGCAGGTGGGCAAGGGTGTGCAGAAGGACGAAGCGCGGAGAGAGTTCTTCCCCGGTCAGGGCTTGGAGCCGTTCTTTCTGAAAGGAGCGGTCGAGGTCGGCACGCATGCCCGCGACGCGTCGGCGCACCTCCGGGCCGCCTTCCCACGCGGCGAGTTCCGCCTTGTCGAGGGTGAGGAGGATGCCCTCTCCGAAGACTTCGACGGCCGGGAGCCACTTGAGGCGCCGGGCGGTGTCGGCGGGGACGAGAGCCGCGTCCGGGGAGACCCGGCTGAAGCCGGACAGCGCGCGTACCTCGCGCAGTCGGTCGGCGAGCACGATCCGGCCGATGCGGCGGTGCAGGCCGGCCCAGGGTTCGACGGTCTCCTGCCCGAGTCCGAGGGTGGTCTCGCGCAGGGCGAAGTCCCGGGTGGCGGGCGGGGTCGGCGCGGTGAAGGCAGCCCACTCCTCGCGGCTGAGGTCGGGGCGGGCGGGGGCGCCTGCCGGATCGGAAGATGCGAGGGGCAGAGACTGCCCGGTCTCCTCGGCGAGAAGGGCATCGAGGAGGTGGTCGTCGGCGCCGGTGTCCTCCTGGATCATCGTGCGGAAGACGTCGGCCCGCGGCGTGCCTGCGACCCGGCACAGCGACACCCACAGGTCGTGCTCGCGTACGCGTCCGGCGAGTTCCTCGTCTCCGTGCGTCGCGGACGCGTCGGACTCGGGGATGTCGAGCGCCGAGTGCACGACCGGGTAGTACAGGTTGCCCGCCGTGCGCTGCACGATCTGGACGGGCATGGCGCACTCGGTGGCCTCGTTGGCCCGCTGCCAGGGGTTGCGTCCCGAACAGCGCATGCCGTGGGTGCCGAGGATGTCGAGCAGGTCGCGGGATGCCCCGCATTCCTTGGCCGTGCACGTGACGGAGAGCGCTTCGAGGCCGGAGGCACGCTCGGACACGTGGAAGCGGAGCTTCTCGCGTTCGCCGCACTGCCGCCGTTCGCCTGCTTCTCGCCGCGAGTGGGCCCAGAACCACCAGTCGACGTCGCCCAGGTGACCGGCCGCGCAGATCTGGACGAACCGTATGGGGGCGAGAGTCCGGCCGGGTGAGCATGAGGGGCAGCGAGGCGGCTGTCCCGGCTTCTCGTCGGCGATGCGCCATCGCTTCATACGCCGGCAGGCCCCGCAGAACAGCCAGGACGGAAACCGGATGTAGGGAGCTCCGGGACCGTCGGGGCTGTCGAAGCGGTCGTTGGCGGTGGGAGGTGCGGCGTAGAAGCCCGTGACGCCGAGTCGGCCGGCGAGCCGCGGCGACTCGATCCGCTGTCTGGCCTTCTGCGACCAGTCGCCGATCCCCGTGGCGACGAAGGACTCGCCCTGGATGTCGAAGACGGCCCCGACCCCGAACGGCAGAACGGTCTGCGACTGGCGTACGCGGAGTGTGCGGCTCACAGGTCGGCCCCCTTCACCATCACCTGGCATTCCCGGTCGACGTTGCGCATGGAGTTCGGTGTCTCCCACAGGCCGTAGCGCTGCTCGAAGCTCTTGAGCAGGTTGGACTGTCCCTTGCCCTGGCTGCGGTAGTAGAGCTCGCGGCCGTCCTTGCGGGCCTCGCGGGCGGCGTCCTCCCAGTCGGCGAGGAGTTCCGCGAGTTCCTTGCGTACGGCGTCGGCGGCATACGGTTCACCGGCGGCGGCCCGCGCCGCCAGCTCATCGAGAAGGGCTTCCACTTCAGGCAGCCGGTCGAGAATGTGCCCGGCCCGGTTCTCGGCGGCGAGGCCGAGGCGATGGCGTACGAGGATGACGAGCGCTGCGTGCAGGGCGCGCCGACGTGAGTGGACGGACCAGGGGGTGACGCTGGTCGGTTCGACGTGCCGGTAGAGGGAGCGGTGGTACACGTCGAAGGTCTCGTAGTGCGAACGGTCCCTGGGGCGGGTGGCGTTGAAGAAAGTGACGACGAGACCGGGCACGGTGTGCCGGCCGACCCGGCTCGTGGCCTGGATGTACTCGGCCGTCGTCTTGGGCTGCCCCTGCATGAGCATCAGGGCGAGCCTTTTCACGTCGATGCCCACGGACAGCATGTTGGTGCAGGGCAGGAACGACACCGACTGCGGATCGCTCCAGGGCTTTTCGAGCCGGTCGAGGAGGACGGGCTGTTCGGCGCGCGGCAGGTTGCTGGTGAGTTCCTGTACCTGGTGGTCGGGCAGTGCTCTGACTCCCGAACCCGAGTCCAGCCCGGTGAGCTGTGCGGGGATGTCGTCGGCCGCGGCCGTGACCGTACGGCCGAGTTCGCGGAGACTGTGGTGGTAGGCGACCAGCGTCCAGTAGGCGTCGCGGTGTTCCTCGGGGAGTTCGTGGGCGCCTTGCAGCATCGCGGCGGCGGTGGCGACCGCGGCGCGTCCTGCGGTGTGTCCCTGGGCCATGACGCCGAGGTAGCGGCGGCCGGGGCGCGACGTATCGGGTTCGGCGAAGTAGGAGTGCCGGGCGTCGAGTCCGGCGGGCGGGAAGAGCTGTGCGCGGCTGCCGTAGAGGGCGCGGATCTGCTCGCCGGAGCGGCGGATCGTCGCCGTCGAGGCCACGACCTTGGGTCCGATGCCGTCACGGTCCGTACACAGCCCGAGTACCGCCGCCTCGTAGAGGCCGACGGTGGTGCCCAGCGGGCCGGTGAGCAAGTGCAGTTCGTCCTGGATGACGAGGGACGGCGGCCGGTTCCCGCTGCCCGCGCCGAACAGCCGTCCCGAGCGCGGCTCCCATGCGAGCCGGGCGAACTTGTCCACGGTGCCCAGGACGAAGGTGGGCGGCCGGTCGTACAGCTGCTCGTCGACGACGGCGACGGGCAGCTCGTCGTGGAAGGCGCACTCCTCGCGCGGGCAGTAGAAGGTGAAGGAGTCGGCGGTGGCGCGTACTCCGTAGTCCCCGATGTCGGGTGACTTGTGGGCGGGCATGATGCGTGTGCCGCACCACGGGCAGCGGTCGAGGATGAAGACGTCGTCGGGCCGGGCGGCACCGCGCACGTCGTCGAAGACCGCGCGTGCCTTCTCATACGAGTTCGGGGAGGTGGCCTCGCCGACCCACAGGCCGATGGAGAAGGGCTCGTCCCCGTAGCGGGCCGGGTCGGCGCGGCGCAGCGTCTCCAGAGCGCAGACGGTGGTGGCCGCGCGTTGGAACTGCTGGGTGGTGAGCAGGCTCAGGGTGTAGCGGCTCAGCACCGCGGTGCCCCCACCGTCCTCCTCGCCCCGGCGGAGCACCATCGCGAACGCGGCCAGCAGGAGATAGGCCTCCGTCTTGCCGCCGCCGGTCGGGAACCAGATCAGGTCGGCTGTCGTCCGGTCGCGGTGCCGGGGGTCTGCCACGCCGTCGAGGGCGAGCAGGAAGAAGGCGAGCTGGAAGGGCCGCCATACCGCGTCCTGGCTGGGCTCCGGGTCGAGGAGCACCGTGTCACGGCGGGCCCGGCGTTCACCTGCCTGGTCTCGGGCGGAGTGCCGCATCTGGAGGGCCATCGCCCGGTTCGCGGTGCGGAACGCGCGCTGAAGTTCGGTCCGCGCCGGGTCGCAGAGGGTGCGCACGCCGGACTCGATCCGGGTGACGGCGGCGTTGACGCGGGCCAAGACCCGGTCGGCGGCCTCCCGGCCCCATGCGGGGACCTCGGTGTTCAGCTGTCCCACGTACCAGGCCCGATAGTCGGCGGCGAACTCCGCCAGTTCTTCGTGCAATTGAGCAAGAGGCACGGCAGGGTCGGCGAGGTGGAGCACGTTCAGTACCGGCGATCCGGTGAAGCCGGCGGCCCGTACCCCGCTGACCTCGGCCTCCGGCATGACGGCGGCCTTCAGAGCCACGACCGCCCGCTCGCCGCGCTCGTCGGGTTCGGCATACCGTTCCTCAACGGCACATCCGTGGCCGACGGCGTGTGTGCGGACGTGCCGGTACTGCAGGCGCAGTTCCTGTTCCTCCGGGTCACGGCTGGCCAGCCGCACGCTCGGGTAGGGCAGAACATCGCCGTCCGCGGGCCGCGCTTCCAGTTCGATCTGGAAGAGCATCCGATCCCACTGCGTCGCCTTGCCCAGGTTCGGTTCGTGGTGGGCGGTGTTCACCAGGGCTACGGTGACGAGCTGTCCGGAGCCGAAGGCGCGCCTGCGGATGCGGATCTCGGCGCGTCCGTCGAGCACGGGGACGTGGTCCCGGTCGGGTCCGAGTGCGTGCGTCTCTTCGGGTAGGGGGACGCGTTCCCAGCGGCGGCCCCGCTCACCGGTGGCGGCGAGGGTCTTGTAGCGGGCTCCGGCGCAGCGGACGTCGATGGTCGTTGCGTCGGTGTAGAAGCTGAGGCCGAGTGAAGAGGGCAGCCAGGAGTTGGACTCGGGCACGGGGTCCGCCGCGGGCGCCGTGTCCTCGGCGCCGCTCTCTGTGCCGGCGCCGTCGAGCTGCTCTGCTGCGAGGTCCAACTGTCTTTGCAGGTCTGCTTCCTGTGGATACAGGGTGCCCATGAGGTATTCGCGGTCGGGCGGCGCTTCGAGCAGCTCGTGTGCCCCGAAAGCGGGACCGACGAGCCGGCGGTGCAAGGAGGAGACGAGTTGCTGTCTGGGATCCAACGTGGTGCTCCTGAAGCGGGTACGAGTGAGTCGGGCACGGGACGCGGGGGGGGATGGGTCCGGGTCAGGACCGGCGCCAGCGATCCCGAAGGGTGGGGCGATCCGCGGCGGCTTCGCGCTCGGCGACGAGTTGTTGCTGCACTTCGGTGATGCGGGCCCAGGCGTCGTGCTCGGTCTGGGCGATGCGCGCTGCGGCACGCTGTTCGGCCGCCGCGACCTGAGCAGATGCCTGCTGCTGGGCAGCATGGAGAGCCCTGTCGCGTTCGGCGAGCTGGGCCTCTGCCTGCCGCAGCCGCTGCTCGAGGCCGGCGATGCGGGCTTCTCCTTCCTCGCGGTAGCGCCGCAGCAGCTGGCTGGTTCCCTCCGCCCTCCGTTGGGCTTCGTTCGCCCGCAGGTGCAGTACCGCTGCCCGCTCTTCGGCCGTTGTCGCCTTGTGTTCCGCCTCGTGCGCACGCCGTTCGGCCGCATGGGCGAGCTGCTCGGCTTCATAGGCGCGCTGCTCCGCCCGGGCACCGCGCTCGCCGGACGCGGCCAGTGCTGTCCGGGCCGCGCGTTCTCTCTCCTCGGCGTGTTCCGCCCGCTCGATCAGGGTCTGCTGCGCCTCGCGATGCCCGTCTTTGAGGCGCGCGATCCGGTCGTCCGCCTGTGCGCGCAGATGCTGCTCCTTGCGGAGCATGGCCCTGTCCGCTCGGCGCAGGAGCGTCTCCTCCAAGGCATCGAGCTGCTGCTCGGTGTCCGCGAGGGCTGCGATGCGCCGGGCGTCCGCGGCCTGCCGCTCCGCCGCGAGGCGACCTCGGGCTTCGTCCCGTTCGCCTGTCAGCTCGGCTTCGTGCGCCCGGCGTACGTCGTCGAGGCGCCGTTCGGCCTCTGCTTCCGCCTCTCCCCGCCCGGTGCCGGGGTGCGCGGATTTCGCCTGGGGTATGTCCCCCGGTCTGCTGGCGGACCTGGATTCGCGCCTGGCATTGAGCAGAGACATGAGCACCTCCTGGGCTGCCGGTGCCTCAGCCTTGCCGTGCTCGTCCGACGGGTCGCTCGCTCTGAGCGGCCGTGTCTGCGTCCCGGCGGTGCCTTCCTGGGGCCGCTCGCGGCCTGCCACGGCGTCGGCCTCTGCGTCCCCCTGGCCGACTTCAAGCGGCTCATCTCCGCGAGCTGCCGCATCCCGGACCTCGTCCGGCGAATCCGCCCAGAGCTCGTACGGGTCAGCCGGAGAGCGGTCGGGCAAGGCCGACCTGTCGTGCGGCTCTCCGGCCACACGCACCTGCGCGCCGTCCTCGGGCGCCGGCCCCCGCTCCGAACGGGGCCCTGCCACGAAGCGGCCCGGCGAACCGCCCTCGGGTGCTCCCCCGGGACCGGCACGCAGCGGGACCTCGGCACCGAACTCCCGCAAGGAGTCACGCAGTGCGAGGCGCGACTCGGCCAGCACCAAGGGCTTGGCTGCCAGATAAGCGCGGGGAGCCATGCCGACCAGTGCCTCGGCCGGCCTCTCCAGGAAGTCCTCCGGCTGTAGCTCAGCCTCCTTCACGGCGTCGAACACGCGCCGCAGTACCTCCAGGGCCGCTATCACCGGCCGGTCGAGCATTCCCCTGTCGCGCGCGGCGCGCGCGACGGCGTCGGCCGAGGAGGGACCGAGCAGCACGATGAGCTGCGAATGTCCCACTGCCAGCAGGGCGTACTCGGCGAGCCATGCCACTCCGCCGCCGAACTCAGGCGGCATCCGCAGCGCCTTCTGCCAGTCCGCTGGGTACCGCGTGGATTCGGGAACCACCGGCCCGGGGACTGACGGTCCGCTCGCCTCGGTGGCAATCTGCGCCGAACGTGGACACACCGGCGCAGACGCCGGTACCGGCTCCGTGCGTGGGCTTGGCACCAGACCATTATCCGATTCGGCATCATGCGCGACGGCCGCTGGTCCAAGCTCTGGCTCCGCCACCGTTAGAGGATCATCGCAATGCCCCCCGGACCGGCGGTCCGTCTGCTCACCGAGCTCGACCGCACGTGCGGTCTGGGCCTCCGCCGGCTCGTCTGTGGCAGAGTCAGTCGACGTCTCGCCCGCTTCCGGGTCGGCAGCCGTTCGCTCTCTGGCGCATGCCCCGTCCAGCGACTCCCCCGCTTCGGCGGACTGCTCTGTTCCTTGGGGCAGACCCTGCTTCGCTGCGGAGTCGGCCGAAATGCCGGGCACCCGCTGTGCCCCGGCGCTCTCCTTCCGGGCTGCCGCCCCGCTGCCGGTTCGCCGCACGCCGGCCGGGCCCGCAGCCCTGTCGTCTTCCTCTGGAAGGCCCCCGTCGTCCCGGTACGCGGCGGTGAGTCCCACTGTCACCAGCAGGTGCTGGAACTTGCTCTTGGCTTTCGACTCGATCTGCCGCACGCGCTCGCGGGTCCGTCCGATCTGCTTGCCCAACTCGTCCAGGGTCGACGGCTCAGCTCCGTCCAGTCCCAGACGCCGGATGAGGATATGGGCCTCGCGTTCGGGGAGCGTGTCGACCACGCTCATGATCTGCTCCAGCAACATGGTGTCGAGCACGGCCTTCTCCACCGGTGGCAGTGGATTCGTCCGTCCGATGAAGTCGCCCAGTGTGGCCCCGTCCCCGATGACGCGGTCGAGGGAGTCGGTGCGCCGGCTCAGTTTCCGGATCTCCTCGACCTTCTGCAAGGTCATGTCGCAGTGCACTGCCACATCGGCGACTCCGGCGGGCCGCCCCTGTACCGCGAGGGTGCGCTCCGCCAGCGCCACCTTGCGCATCTGTTCGTGCATGTGGACCGGGATGCGAATGACGGCGCCCTCGTCCGCGATGGCCCGGCTGATCGACTGGCGGATCCACCAGGTCGCATACGTCGAGAACTTGAAGCCCCTGGCCGGGTCGAATTTCCGCGCCGCCCTCATCAGCCCCAGCACGCCGTGCTGGAACAGGTCCTCGTAGTCCAGCCCTTGTTCCAGATACCGGGGCACCATCTTGTGCACGAGTCGTTGGTTGTGCAGGACGAGACAGTCCCGGGCTCGGATCCGAAGGTCGTCGGGCGGCAGGCCGCTCAGCGTGTCGTCGTCGGGTTCCTCCGTCATGCGGTCCGGTCCGCCCCGTACCAGCACGGCGAGTCCCACTTCCGCTTCGGCACTCAGCAGACGTGTCTCCGGCCGCCTGGAAAAGCGGTCGTTCTCCAGGACGGCCTGTGCGGCGGCAACAGCGGCCGTGAGATCCCCGATACCCTGTGCGGTCTCCGTGTCCGGCAGCGGGAAGGGCTCGTTCTCCTCACCATCCAGCGTTGCGAGTTCCTCGACGTCGGTGAGTGTGATCGCGGTCTCCGCGCTCGTCAGCGCCGCAGCAGCCGTGGCAACGGCATCGCTGCGCACACGCGCCCCGGCCCGCAGAGCCGCTGCCTCTCGCGCGCCGAGTCCGGCCAGACGGACGACGCCATCCAGTGCGCGAGCAGTCACGTAGCCGTCGGGGTCGGCGTACCGGCTCAGCAGAGCCCGAACGGCGTCGCCGACAGGAAGTGCGGGGGCGGACACATTTTCTTCACGAGTTCGTGCAACCTTTTCCGCATTCGGACCGTCACCGTCTGCATGCACTACCGCCCCCAGGACGGGCAGCCCCAGCCCTGCCAGTTCCTCGCGAAGCCGTTCCCGCTCGGCATCACCGAGACCCAGCGCGCCGGCTTGCTCCAGGAACACGGATTCCGGCACGACGCCGTCGACCGCCGCATGACGCAGGCGATCCAGCAATTCCGTCAGAGCAGCCTTCATTCCGGGTCCGCGACCCGACCGAGCACCCTGTGCCTCCCCCGCCGCGCGGCCCGGACCCCACCCGGACGCACCACTTGGCGCCCCACAGTCTCCGTCGGATTGATACTTCACACCGCCCACCCCCTAGCCGATGACATGACAGAGCGTATGATTGCGCGTTGACAATGTCAACGCACTGATGAGCTGTTGGATAAAGTATGGTCGTGTACCGTTACGGACACTGCACCTCCGCTCTGTCACGATGAGCGGACGGAGCTGCAACGCGTGCAGGGGGCACGTTCCGATTCCTTACCCTCAGGCGCGAGGGCGGGAACGGGGCGGCGGAGAACGAGGGGAGCGGCAGTGAGCCAGGAACTGCTGGACGGCAGGTTCCGCATCGGACATGTCATCGGCAAGGGCAACATGGGAGAGGTCCACCGGGCCGAGGATCTCCAGGCCGCCGAAGGCACTCCTGAGCGCACGGTCGCCGTCAAGACCATCCTGCGCCGCCGCACGGGCACCCGGATCGACACCGGTGCGGACCTCAAGGCCACCGAGCGTTTCGCCCGCGAGGTGCGCATCATGCGTCGCCTCGACGACGTCCACCTCACACGCATCGTCGCCGGTGGGGTGGCCGACGACCAGGACGGCCTTCCCTACCTCGCGATGGAGTTCCTGAGCGGCGAGACCCTGCGTGACCTCATCGCGGAAGAGCGGCAGATGCCCGTCTCCTGGGCGGCCGCCATCGGTGCCCAGATCGCTTCGGGCCTCGCCGCCGCGCACGCCGCCGAGATCGTCCATCGCGACCTCAAGCCCGCCAACGTCATGCTGACGCAGGGCGGCACCGTCAAGGTCCTCGACTTCGGCATGGGCCGGATCGTCGACGACCCGGACGAGGCCCGGCTGACCAGCACGGGCGTCAGCGTGGGCACCGCCCGCTACATGGCTCCCGAGCAGTTCGAGGCCAAGCAGGTCACGCAGGCGGCCGATTTGTACGCACTGGGTTGTGTGCTCTACGAGATGCTCGTGGGCGTACCCCCGTTCACCAGCGAGTCGCCCTTCGAGCTGGCCACGAAGCACACTCGCGAGGCGCCGACGCCCATCACGCTCATCCGCAGCGAGATTCCCGCGGAGCTCGCCCGGCTCGTGGACCGGCTGCTCGCCAAGGACCCGGCGGCACGTCCCGCGGACGCCGTGGCCGTACGCGACGCGTTGCTTCCGCTGGCCGGGCAGGATGGCGACATGTCGCGGCTGCCGCACTGGGGCGCCCTGGACCCGACCCGCCCGCTGCGTACGTCCGCCGCCCGCGTTCCCGCCCGGTTGGCCGACCCCCCGAAGCCGGAGCCGGTGCCGGTCACCGCCACCGGATCGGGCATGGACGTCTTTGGCGTCCACCGCACGCTCATCCGTGACTACCGCTCCTTCACCGAGGGCGGCACCGTCATCCGTGACGACCGCATCGCGGCGTTCGTCGAGGACGACCTCAACAGCAAGTCGCAGTGGCCCGACCCGTGGCTGTCGCTGAACCCGTTCTTCCAGAGCGGCGGCACGGTGGTGGAGCTCGCCGGGCAGAAGGTGCTGCACGAGGAGTGCGCCCGGATCTTCCAGGCGAGGAAGACCGAGGGCGGAACGGTCACCGACGGCCGTCCGCTGACGCTTCACCAGCACCAGCGCGAGGCGATCGACGCCGCCGCGTCCGGCGCGTCGTACGTCCTGACGACGGGCACCGGGTCCGGCAAGTCGCTCGCGTACATCGTGCCGATCGTGAACAAGGTGCTCCACCAGCGGGACGCCGAGGGACCGAACCCCTCCAAGAGGGTCCGGGCGATCATCGTCTACCCGATGAACGCGCTCGCCAACAGCCAGCTCAAGGAGCTGGAGAAGTACCTGCGCGACGGATACGGCGCTGGCCGCGAGCCGGTCACCTTCGCCCGGTACACGGGCCAGGAGGACGACGAGAAGCGCAAGGAGATCCGCGACAACCCGCCGGACATCCTGCTCACCAACTACGTGATGCTGGAACTGATGCTGACCCGCCCGGCCGACCGGGCGAGTCTCATCAAGATGGCGCGGGGCCTGGAGTTCCTGGTCTTCGACGAGCTGCACACCTACCGCGGCCGGCAGGGCGCCGACGTCGCCCTGCTGATCCGCCGCGTCCGCGAGGCGTGCCAGGCGCAGGACCTGCAGTGCATCGGCACGTCGGCCACGATGTCGACGGAGGGCACCCTCGACGACCAGAAGAAGGTCGTGGCCGGGGTGGCGAGCACCCTGTTCGGTACGCCGGTGCGTCCGGAGCACGTCATCGGCGAGACCCTGGTGCGCGCGACCGGTGACACACCCGAGGCCGTTCCCGCCGAGCGCCTCTCCTCCCCCGCCGCGCCCCGAGCGTACGACGATCTCGTGCGCGATCCGCTGGCCCGCTGGATCGAGACCCGTTTCGGACTGGCCACGGACGAGGCCACCGGACGGCTGGTCCGGCAGCGGCCCACGAAGATCGAGGTCGCGGCGAGGGAGCTGCACGAGCGGACCGGGGTCGCCGAGGACCAGTGCGCCGCCGCGATCCGCGCCACTCTGGAGGCAGGCTCGCAGGCGCGCCACCCGGTGACAGAGCGGCCGCTGTTCGCGTTCCGGCTGCACCAGTTCCTCTCCAAGGGCGACACCGTGTACGTCACCCTGGAGGACAAGCTCTCCCGTCACCTCACTCGCTCGTACCAGCTCGAACAGCCGGGCAGTGACGGCAAGGTGCTGATGCCGCTGGCGTTCTGCCGCGAATGCGGCCAGGAGTACCTGACGGTGTGGCGGACCGAGAAGGACGGCGAGGTCCGGTACGAGGCGCGCCGGGACACCTCCGCGACGGGCGGCCGGCAGGGCGACGGCTATCTGTACGTCGACCACGAGCGGGCCTGGCCGTCCAACGTCCAGCACGCCGTGAACGAACGCCGACTGCCCGAGTCCTGGCTGGAGTTGGACGACAAGGGCCAGGAGGTCGTGAAGAAGTCGTACCGCGACCGGGTACCGCGGGCCGTCATGGTCGATCCGCTCGGCCGCGAGGGAAGCGGCGGGCTCCAGGCCGCGTTCGTCCCCTCCCCCTTCCTCTTCTGTCTGCACTGCGGGGTCGCGTACGAGCAGACACGAGGCCGGGACTTCGCGAAGCTGGCGACGCTCGACCAGGAGGGCCGGTCGTCGGCGACCTCGCTCATCTCGGCGTCGGTGGTCCGTTCACTGAAGTCGGTTCCGGTCGAGACCCTGGACAAGGAGGCGCGCAAGCTCCTCACCTTCGTCGACAACCGGCAGGACGCGTCCCTCCAGGCGGGGCACTTCAACGACTTCGTGCAGATCACGCAGTTGCGTGGCGCCCTGTACCGGGCGGCTCTGGACGCGGGCGAGGACGGTGTCCACCACGAGGAGCTGGCCTCGGCGGTGACCAACGCGCTCGCCATCGAGCCGGCCGACTACACCGGCGAGAGCGACCTGCCGCCCTCCCTCGCCCGCAACGCGGCCAAGACCCTCCGTGACGTGATCGCGTTCCGGCTGTATCTGGATCTGGAGCGCGGCTGGCGCATCACCATGCCGAACCTGGAGCAGACCGGGCTGCTGGAGATCGGCTACGAGGACCTGGACTGGGTGGCGGCCAAGCAGGACCGGTGGGCGGGCACGCACGGCGCGCTGCGCGACGCCGACCCGGCGCTGCGGGCCGAGGTGATGAAGGCGCTGCTCAACGAGATGCGCCGCTCCCTCGCCATCGACGTGTCCTACTTCCGTGACGACTTCGACTCGCTCCAGCGGGCGAGTGAGGAGCGGCTGATCGACCCGTGGGTGCTGTCCACCGCGGACCGGCCGAAGGTCGGCACGGCCTATCCGCACCCCTCCCGTCCGGGCATGGACCGCTCCGCCCTGTTCCTGTCGGCGCGCGGCAAGTTCGGCAAGTACCTGCGGCGTGCGGACACCTCGTTCAAGAAGCTGGACACCGCCGATCTCCAACTGGTCATCGAGGAGTTGCTGAAGGTCCTGGCCAAGGCGGGCCTGGTCAAGGAGGTCACGGAGACGCCGCAGCGCGCGGGCCGCTACCGCAGGACCTCCGCCCCGGCCGCCACGGGCTACCGGGTGGCCGCCCAGTCCCTCGTCTGGCGTGCGGGCAGGGGCGAGCGCGGCACGCACGACCCGCTGACCCGCACCTACCAGAGCGGCGACGGCCCGCGCGTCAACACCTTCTTCCGCGACCTGTACAAGGACGCGGCGGGCGCCCTGTCCGGCCTGTTCGCGCGCGAGCACACCGCGCAGGTGTCGCCGGAGGAGCGGGAGCAGCGCGAGGAGGCGTTCCGCAAGGCGGAGCTGAAGCTGCTGTACTGCTCCCCGACGATGGAGCTGGGCGTGGACATCTCGCAGCTCAACGCGGTGATGATGCGTAACGTGCCGCCCACACCCGCGAACTACGCGCAGCGCTCGGGCCGCGCGGGCCGCAGCGGACAGCCCGCCCTCGTCACCACGTACTGCGCGACGGGCAACAGCCACGACCAGTACTACTTCCGCCGCTCGGAGCGCATGGTCGCGGGCGCCGTCGCCCCGCCGCGCCTGGACCTCGCCAATGAAGACCTGGTCCTCTCCCACCTCCAGGGCATCTGGATCGCGGAGGCCGGCCTGAAGCTGGGCCGGGCCGTCCCCGAGGTGCTCGACGTGTCGTACCCGGACACGGGAGAACGCCCCAACCCCGCGCTGGAGCTGCTGCCGGACATCCTCGCCGCCTCCCTCGACGAGAGCGCCCGGCGCCGCACCGTCGACGCCGCCCTGCGCGTCCTCGGCCCGCTCCTGCCCGACTTCGCCGACACCACCTGGTGGCACGACGACTGGATCCAGGACCGGGTGGCGACGGTCGCGGCCCGCTTCGACCGGGCCTTCGACCGCTGGCGGCAGCTGTTCCGCTCCGCGCTCGACGACCAGTACATCCAGAACAGGCGCCGCCTGGACTACAGCCTCACCGAGGGCGACCGTATCCGCGCCAACGCCCGCCGCCGTGAGGCCGAGACACAGCTGAACCTGCTGATGAACGAGAGCGTCGACAGCAAGTCGGTCCTCTCCGACTTCAACCCGTACCGCTATCTCGCGTCCGAGGGCTTCCTGCCCGGCTACAGCTTCCCGCGGCTCCCACTCGCCGCGTACATCCCGACCGTCGGCCGGCGCCGAGGGGACGGCGACTACCTCCAGCGGCCGCGTTTCCTCGCGATCCGCGAGTTCGGGCCGGGTGCGCTGATCTACCACGAGGGCGCCCGCTACCAGGTGACCCGCATCCAGCTGCCGCCGGACTCCTCGGGCGAGCTGGCGACCAGCGAGGCCCGCCGCTGCGCGAGTTGCGGCTACCACCACGACCCGGAGCAGCTGGAGGACCGCTGCGCCATGTGCGACGAGCCGCTGGGCGCCGCGACGTACGGTCTGCTGCACCTGCACACCGTGTACACCACCCGCCGTGAGCGGATCTCGTCCGACGAGGAGGAGCGGCGCCGCGCCGGCTTCAAGCTGGAGACGTCGTACCGCTTCCAGGACCACGGCACCCGCAAGGGCCGGCTGAACGCGTCGGTCGCCGACGCCTCGGGCGCGCCGCTCGCCGAGGTGGCGTACGGCGACTCGGCGACCGTCCGCATCACCAACACCGGCCGGGTGCGCGCCAAGGCCGACGAGCCGGCCGGGTACTGGCTGGACCTCGCAGACGGCCGCTGGATGAACGACAAGGACGCCGCCGAGGCGTCCGGCGACTCCAGCGAGCTGCCCGTGATCGACGCGGACGGCAACGAGCGGCGCCGCAAGAAGCGGGTCATCCCGTACGTGGAGGACCGCCGCAACATACTCGTCGTCACCCTGGACGAGCCGCTGCCGGAGCCGGTGGCGCTCTCCCTGATGTACGCACTGGAGCGGGGCATCGAGGCCGCGTTCGAGCTGGAGGACGCCGAGCTGTCCAGCGAGCTGCTGCCACCGGACGACGGCCCCCGGGGCCGCATCCTCTTCACGGAGGCGGCCGAGGGCGGGGCGGGTGTGCTGCGCCGTCTCCAGGCGGAGAAGGACGCCCTGGCCAAGGCGGCCGTACGCGCCCTGGACATCTGCCACTTCGACACGGACGGCAACGACCTGGGCGGCCCCCACCCCGACCGGCCGTGCGCGCTCGGCTGCTACGAGTGCCTGCTGACGTACGGCAACCAGCTCAACCACGCCCTCATCAACCGGCATTCGGTACGGGACCTGCTGGTGCGGCTGGCGTCGGCGACAGCCCGGCGGGAGGCGCGCGGGGAGTCGCGGTCGGAGCAGTACCGGCGGCTGCTCGACCAGGTCTCCCCCGCCGCCGAGCCCACACCGGTCGAGGCGGCGGCCGGGACGGCGGTCCGGACGGCCGTCGAGGCATCGGCCGAGGGGGCGTCGGCGGCCGAGCTGGCCGCACGGGGCGACTTCCTGGGCTGGGCGAAGGCACGCGGCCTGCGGCTGCCGGACGAACCGGGCTCGTTCCTCACCGAGGCGATGGCCACCCCCGACTACGTGTACCGCCTGCCCGGCGTGAACGTGGCGGTCTTCGTGGACCTGCCGGACCAGGAGCAGGACAGCTCCCGGGACGAGGACGCCGAGGACCGTCTGTTCAACGCCCGCTGGGACGTCATCCGCTTCGCACACGGCGCCGACTGGGACGCCGTCGCCGCCGCCAACGCCCGCTACTTCGGCTCTCCGGCCGCCAACTGACCGCCCACCCAGAGGACTCGAAGACTCACATGGCACTCACGTACTCCGCCGGTTCCCTGGTGAAGGCCCGCGGCCGCGAATGGGTGGTGCTCCCCGAGAGCAAGCCCGACCTGCTCGTCCTGCGCCCGCTGGGCGGCTCGGACGACGACATCGCCGCCGTGTTCCCCGCGTTCGAGACGGTCGACGAGGCGAAGTTCGCCCCGCCGGAAGCGAGCGACCTCGGTGACCAGCGCGCGGCGGGCCTGCTGCGTACCGCCCTGCGCGTCGGCTTCCGCTCGGGCGCGGGACCGTTCCGCTCGCTGGCCGGCATCGCGGTGGAGCCGCGCGCGTATCAGCTGGTTCCTCTCCTGATGGCGCTGCGGCAGAAGACGGTCCGCATGCTGATCTCGGACGACGTAGGCATCGGCAAGACGATCGAGGCGGGCCTGGTCGCGAGCGAACTCCTCGCGCAGGGCGAGGCGACGGGCCTGGCCGTGCTCTGCTCCCCCGCGCTGGCCGAGCAGTGGCAGCAGGAGCTGCGCACCAAGTTCGGCATCGACGCCGAGCTGGTCCTGTCCTCGACGGTCTCACGCCTCGAACGCGGCCTGGACCTGGGCCAGTCCCTCTTCGACAAGTACCCGCACGTGATCGTCTCGACGGACTTCATCAAGTCCCCCCGCCACCGCGACGACTTCGTGCGCCACTGCCCCGACCTGGTCATCGTCGACGAGGCGCACACCTGTGTGGTCGCCGACGACACCTCGACGGCTTCGCAGAACCAGCTCCGCTACGAGCTGCTGCGCCGCGTCGCGCAGGACGAGAACCGGCACCTGCTGCTGGTGACGGCCACCCCGCACAGCGGCAAGGAGTCCGCGTTCCGCAACCTCCTCGGCCTGGTCAAGCCCGAACTGGCCGACGTGAGCCTGGATTCCGAGGCGGGCAGGAAGCTTCTCGCCCGGCATTTCGTGGCGCGCAAGCGGGCGGACGTACGCCAGTACCTCACCAAGGAGGACGGCCTCGGCGACGACTCCCTCGCGGAGCGGACGGCGTTCCCCTCGGACCGCTACTTCAAGGACGAGACGTACAAGCTGTCGCCGGAGTACCGGGCCCTGCTCGACGACGCGATCGCGTACGCGAGTGAGCGCGTCGAGCAGGCGGGCAGCCAGGGCAAGCGGGAGGCACGCATCGCCTGGTGGTCGGCGATCGCGCTGCTCCGCTCGCTGGTGTCCTCCCCGCGCGCCGCCGCACAGACGCTGCGGACCCGCTCGGCGGCGGCGATCGCCTCGTCGGCGGAGGAGGCCGACAAGCTGGGAGCGCCCCTCAACAGCGACGCGGCCGACAGCGACGCGATGGAGGGCATGGACGTCGCCCCGGGCGCGGAGACGACCGTGGACACCGAGGACCCACGCTCCTACCTCGGCGAACTCGCCGACATCGCGGCGCAGTTGGAGGGCCCGTCCAAGGACTTGAAGCTCAAGGCCCTGATCAAGCACCTCAAGGCGCTCCTCGCGGACGGCCACAACCCGATCGTGTTCTGCCGCTACATCCCGACGGCCGAGTACCTCGCCGAGCAGCTGGAGAACGACAAGGACAACGGCAGGCGCGGCCCGCTCGGCGCCAAGACCGTCGTCAAGGCGGTCACCGGCACGCTCTCCCCGCAGCAGCGCCTGGAGCGCATCGAGAAGCTCGCGGAGGAGGCCGGCGAGGACGCGGCCGCCCGCCGTGTCCTGATCGCGACGGACTGCCTGTCCGAGGGCGTCAACCTCCAGCACCACTTCGACGCCGTCATCCACTACGACCTGGCCTGGAACCCGACCCGCCACGACCAGCGCGAGGGCCGCGTCGACCGCTACGGACAGCGCAGGGACCAGGTCCGCGTCATCACCCTGTACGGCGACGACAACGGCATCGACGGCAAGGTCCTGGAGGTGTTGATCAAGAAGCACCGCCAGATCAAGAAGGACCTCGGCATCTCCGTCTCCGTCCCCGACGAGCTGTCGACGGGCGTCACGGACGCGATCGTCGAGTGGCTGCTGATGCGCGGCCGTGAGGACCAGGACGCCCTGTTCAGCGCGGACGCGTTCAAGGTGAGCACGGCGAAGCTGGACAGCGACTGGAACTCCGCGGCCGAGCGCGAGAAGGCGTCCCGCTCGCGGTTCGCACAGCGGTCGGTGCATCCGCAGGAGGTGGCGCGCGAGGTCGCCGCGGTCCGGGAGGCGCTGGGCGGCGCGGGCGAGATCGACACGTTCGTCCGAGAGTCGCTGGGCGCCCTCGGTGCCGTGCTCCGCGGGGAGGGTGCGGACTTCACGGCCCAGGTGGGCGGCACGCCCATCGGTTTGCGGGACGCGCTCGCGCCGGTGGTGGGCGCGGAGGCGATCGAGAGGGACCGCGCGATCCCCTTCCGTACGGATCCGGCGGTGGCGCGGGGTGAGGCGGCGCTCGTGCGGACCGACCCTGTCGTGGGCGCGCTGGCGTCCCACGTCCTGAACGCCGCCCTGGACCCCCAGGCGGACGGTGCCCGCCCGGCCCGCCGCTGCGGCGTGGTGACGACGGACGCGGTCGGCACCATGACCACCCTGCTCCTGGTCCGCTACCGCTTCCACCTCACACTGCCGTCCCGGAGTGGCGACAAGCAGCTCGTCGCGGAGGACGCGCGGCTGGTCGCCTTCGAGGGCTCGGCCAGGAAGGCGGAGTGGCTGCCGCCGGAGCGGGCGAAGGATCTGCTCGACGCGACGGCGTCGGAGAGCACGGACCGCCACTACGCCGAGCGCACGATGACGCGTCTGCTCTCCCAGCTCCCGGATGTGTACGGCCATCTGGAGCCGTACGGCGAGGAGTTGGCCGCCGAGCTGGACGCCTCGCACCGCCGGGTGCGCCAGGCGTCGGGCGAGATCGTCCGCGGCCTGTCCGTCACCGTGCAGAAGCCCGCCGACATCCTCGGCGCGTACGTGTACCTGCCCGCCGTCCCCGCCGCTGCCCCGGCCGTCGCCCCTGCTGCTTCTGGAGTGTCCGCCTGATGTCCGCCGTCACCCGCAACCAGGTGTTCACCGCCGTCCACACGGTTGGGGGGCTGCTGCCTGCCGACATGCTGGTACGGATCTCCGAGGGCAAGGATGTCCCCGGCTCGAAGCCGGCCGACTACGGCCTGCCGTCCTCCCGCTCGGTACGCGACGAGGCCGAACGCAGCTGGGAGTACCTGAAGCCGCTCTGGCGCGAGCTGCGCAAGCACCTGCCCGAGGACCGGGAGACGGGCCTGCCGGCGGCCGACCCGACGGGCCGCGCCGCGGCCGACTGGCTTGCCCCGCTCTGGCGGGAGCTGGGCTTCGGCCCGCTGACGCAGGTCGGGGCGGTGGGCGTCACTGCCGACTCGGACTCGGAGAAGAAGTTCCCGGTCTCCCACCGCTGGCGGCACGCGCTGATCCACCAGGCGGCTTGGAACGCAGACCTCGACAAGCGCCCCGGAGGCCCGGGCACGGTCCCGCCGCAGTCGATGCTCCAGGAGTGCCTGAACCGCACGGAGGCCCACCTGTGGGGTGTCCTGACGAACGGTCGTCAGGTTCGGCTGCTGCGTGACTCCAGCGCACTGGCCACGGCCTCCTACGTCGAGTTCGACCTCGAAGCTATCTTCGACGGCGAGCTGTTCAGCGAGTTCGTGCTGCTGTACCGGGTGTTGCACGTGTCGCGGTTCGAGGTGGCGGAGGACGCGCCGCCGTCCGCGTGCCGGCTGGAGAAGTGGCGTACGGAGGCCATCGCGTCGGGGACGCGGGCACTGGACCAGCTCCGCAAGGGCGTCCAGGACGCGATCACCGCGCTGGGTACGGGCTTCCTACGGCGCCCGGAGAACACTGCTCTGCGGGAAGACGTCCGTCCGAAGGCTCTCCAGGCCGCGCTGCTGCGGCTGGTGTACCGGCTGCTGTTCGTCTTCGTGGCCGAGGACCGGGATGCTCTGCTGTCGCCGAAGGCGGATGCGGTGGCACGCGAGCGATACAAGGCGTACTTCTCGTCGGCGCGGCTGCGTGCGCACGCGAGGAAGCGGCGGGGTACGGCCCACGGTGACCTGTACGAGGCCCTGCGTATCGTCATCGACGCCCTCGGGGACGAGGCGGGCCGTCCCGAGCTGGGCCTGCCCGGTCTCGGCGGCCTCTTCAACGACACGGACGCGGACGCCCCGCTGCGTGGCCTGAAGCTGTCCAACGAGGCACTGCTGACGGCCGTACGGCACTTGTCGCAGGTGCGGGACGGCAGCTCGGGACGCTGGCGGGCGATCGACTACCGGCACCTGGACGCGGAGGAACTGGGTTCCGTCTACGAGTCCCTGCTGGAACTGGAGCCCAAGCACAGCACGGCCGACCGTACGTTCACGCTGGTCGAGGTGGCGGGCAACACCCGTAAGACCACGGGTAGTTACTACACCCCGTCCTCGCTCATCGAGTGCTTGCTGGACTCGACTCTGGACCCGGTGATACGGGACGCGGTGAAGCGGGGCGAGGAAGCGGCGTCGAAGTCGGGCGCGACCGACCCGGCGGACGCGATCGTGAACGAGCTGCTGTCCCTGACGGTCTGCGACCCGGCGTGCGGCTCCGGCCACTTCCTGGTGGCGTCGGCCAGGCGTATCGCCAAGCAGGTGGCGGCCGTACGGGAACGCAACCCCGAGCCGACGTTGGATGCGGTGCGTCATGCGCTGCATGAGGTCGTCGCACGGTGCATCTACGGCGTGGACCTCAACCCGTTGGCGGTGGAACTGGCCAAGGTGTCGCTGTGGCTGGAGGCGCTGGAACCGGGCAAGCCGCTCGGCTTCCTCGACGCCCACGTGAAGCACGGCAACGGGCTGATCGGGGCGACGCCGAAACTGCTGCGGGACGGCATCCCCGACGACGCCTTCATCGCGACAGAGGGCGACGACAAGAAGCACGCCAAGGCGCTGGAGAAGATCAACCAGCAAGAGCGGGTCGGACAGGGCAGCCTCTTCGACATCGGTGATGAGTCGGTCCAGGTCGCCAACACCGTCTTCGCCAGCGGACTTCGGTCCATCACGCTGGCTCAGGCGGAGGAACTGGCGGACGTCCGCCGCCAGGAGGAGGCGTACGAGGAGTGGGCCGGGTCATCGGCGTACAAGCGTGCCCGGCGTGTGGCCGACGCCTGGTGCGCGGCGTTCGTGTGGCTCAAGACACCGGAGGCCCCGCGCGCGGTGACGCACTCGGTGTTCAAGGCGCTGGAGGACCAGAGTGGCGGTGGTGTCGCTGCGGAGACCCGTGCGGAGATCAAGCGTCTGCGCGACCAGTACAGCTTCTTCCACTGGCACCTCGAATACCCCGAGGTCTTCTCCGTTCCGGAGAACGGCCAGGGGGTCTCCCCTGCGACCGGCTGGACCGGCGGCTTTGACTCCGTGGTGGGCAACCCGCCGTGGGACAGCGTGGACTTCCGCGAGCAGGAGTTCTTTGCGCAGCGGGCACCAGACATCGCCGAGGCGTCCCGCACATCCGTCCGGAAGAAGATGATCGAAGCGCTCAAGGATTCCCCGGACACCCTGCCGCTGTACGAAGAGTTCGAGGCGGGCAAGCGGAAGGTGTACGCGGAGAGCCACTTCCTGCGGAGGTCGGGGCGGGTTCCGTTGACCGGTCAGGGGAACTTGAACACGTACTCCGTCTTTACGGAAACGGACCGGATCCTGCTTGGGCCGAAGGGGCGGGCGGGGGTAATCGTACCGACGGGCATCGTCACGGATTCCCGAACGCAGTACTTCTCCAGGGACCTGGTGCAGAGTGGGTCCATCTCAGCGCTGTACGACTTCGAGAATGCCACCCCTCTCTTCCCTGGCGTGCACCGCTCCTTCAAATTCAGCATCCTGTCGCTCACCGGCCGCTCCCTGCGTGAGCCAGCAGCGCGGTTCGCATTCTTCCTCCACGACCCGGCCGAGCTAGACGACGCGGAGAAGACCTTCGCGCTCACTTCTCAGGAAATCGAGCTGCTCAATCCCAACACCGGGACACTTCCGATCTTCAGGTCCCGCCGGGACGCCGAGATCACCCTTGGGATCTACCACCGGCTGCCCGTCCTGTGGAAGGAGCAGGCACCGGGCGGGAACCCGTGGGAGGTATCGCTCCTCGCCATGTTGCACATGAGCCACGACTCCGCTCTTTTCGCTCCCCGTGAAGAGCTGGAGAGCGCCGGTTGGAGCCTCGATGGGACCACCTTCATCAAGGACGGCGCCCGCATGTTGCCTTTGTACGAGGCGAAGATGCTGCACCACTACGACCACCGTTGGGCAACGTACGAGGAAGACGGTCAGACCCGCGCGCTCGCCCAGGAGGAGAAGCGCCGCGCGGACGTCCTAGCACTGCCCCGGTACTGGGTCTCGGAGCGGGACATGCCGTCCGGCAAATTCGACAGGAACGGCGAGGAGATCTCCGTCCCAGGTGTCCGCACTCGCCTCGTCGGCAAGGGGTGGGAGAACGACTTTCTGCTCGGCTGGCGTGACATCTGCCGTGCTACTGACGAACGCAGCATGATCAGCGCACTGATGCCCGCGACGGGTGTGGGTGATACCTTCCTGCTTGCGTTCTCACGGGCACCGATGCTGCTCTGCGCCGCTTGGTCGTCCTTCGCGTTTGACTACACGGCCCGCCAGAATCTGGGCGGCACCCATTTGAAGTTCTTCACCGTCAAGCAACTGCCCGTTCCCACGCCCACCCAACTCACTGCGCACAAGTCCTGGATCATTCCTCGTGTCGTCGAACTCGCTTACACGAGCGCCGACATGGCAGGCCTGTCCGTCGAAGCGGGCGACGTCGGGACGCCCTTCGTATGGAACGAATACCGCCGCCAGGCTATACGCGCCGAACTCGACGCCCTCTTCTTCCACCTCTACGGAATCTCCCGCGAGGACGCCGACTACATCCTCGAAACCTTCCCCATCGTCCGCCGCAAGGACGAGGCCAAGTACGGCTCGTACCGCACCAAAGAACTGATCCTCGCCGAGTACGACCGCATGGCCGCCGCCGGGGTCACCCTCGACAACCCCTTGGTGGACGGCGAAAACTACACCTCCACCCTCACACCGCCGCCAGGCCA
Source organism: Streptomyces sp. NPDC058985 (assembly GCF_042740985.1). NCBI lineage: Bacteria > Bacillati > Actinomycetota > Actinomycetes > Kitasatosporales > Streptomycetaceae > Streptomyces > Streptomyces sp. NPDC058985. The sequence goes on from NZ_JBHYJX010000027.1 coordinate 69,684, forward strand.
CGGCCCCCGCCACCCCGCGAAGACCCCCGACACAGCGTGAACACCTCCCCACCCCACCCTCCACGCCCGCGCCAACCGGTGTGGACACTCCAGATGAGTGACCGGATGTCTCAGAAATCAGCCTCCTCGGCACGCCTTACCACACCTGATCGTGCCGCACTCCGTGCCGAGCAGCGGCGCCTCCGTGAGGCCATACGCGCCAAGCGTTCCCTGCTCAAGGGACGCGCGGCCTTCGAGAAGGCCGAAGAGCGGCGCCGGTTCATAGCCTCGGTGTCCCGGGACAAGGCAAACCGTACTTATCAGGCGGCGTTGGCCACCGCGGACCGCGACAAACAGCAGAAGCAACAGACCGTCGCCCATCAGCTGCGTGCGCTGGACAGCGACCAGCAGAACTCCGAGGCGAAGGAACTACGTCTTCTGCGAGAGCAGTTCATCGACAAGACACTCCGCCGAGCACACTTGTCGGTCAAGGAGCTGAACGGTCTCGGCACGGGCCTGATCAATGATCTCGCGGCCCGCGGTGTCCGTACCGCCGCCGACTTCACCGGTGTGAGCCGTGGCGCCGCCCCGAACGGCAAGGGCGGTAAGGTCATGTGGATCATCATGGCCAGCGGCCACCGCGTGCACGTCAACGGCATCGGGGAGCACCGCGCGAAGGTGCTCGTCGAGTGGCGCCGGTCCTGTGTGCGGCGTGCCGAGGACCGGGCGCCGAAGCGCATCACTCTGGCCGACCGCCAACGGATCGAGGAAGCGGCAAAGCGGCGGCGAGCGGAGCTGGAGACGAGGAAGGCCACAGCGGAATCCGTCGCAGATGAGGCACGCACGGAGGCCAAGGGCGCCCTCGATGCGGCCCTTGCCCGGCTGGCGGAGGCGGACCGCGACGCCGAGCGTGCCGCTGCCGCCAAACGGGCTCAGTACGACGTCATCGCCAAAGAACTAGCCCGACTGGAAGAGCAGTTGGAGGCCTCGTACGCCACGCACGGCGCCCCCCTCTTCCGCGGTCGGTCGGGGAACCGTGGAGTTCGGCCGACACCACCCACGCCGGCACGAACGAACAAGTCTCCTGTTCAGAAGCCTCCCAGGCATGCGCCTCGTCCCCAAGCGCCCGTAGGCCTGTTCACTCCAAAACCGGTGTCCGTGGCGAAGCCGGAAGCATCGCCCGTGCGAGCCGGTACCAAACGGCCTGGGCTGCGGTGGCTCATACCGGTCGGGTTCTACCTCCTCTCAGCGCTCACCTGCACGCCGGTACTCATCGGCGCGCCACCGTGGGTGTCCACGCTGCTGGGTCTGGGGCACGTGGCGGTGTCGGCCTACATCTACGGGCACTGGATCAGAAGACGCCGGCAGTGGAAGAACGAGGGGACGACAACCCGCATGCCGAAGTCCGCCCTCAACGTGATCTGGGCGTGGCTGATCGTCGCAGCTATAACCGCCACGTCGTACACCTGAGAGTCAGGTGTGGTACCACCGGCCCGGTCGTCCGGAAACCGGTCCGACAGGCGCGGTCCTTCCGGACGGACTAATCAGGCGGCTGCCCGCAGGGAGGGCCGCCCTCGCTACGCCTCAGCCTCGGGCGACGTACTGCACGAACAGCGTCCAGCCGCCACCGGTTACCGCGAAAGACGGGCGCGTCACGTCCTTAGAGTCCCGTACATGGATGGCCTGTTCAGTGACGGCCACCTCAACGCAGCTGTCTCCCTGCGCGCTGCTGTAGCTGGACTTGAACCAGTCGAGTTCCGACGTACTCATAGCGCTCCTCGAATCCGCTCCAGCAAGCCCACGGAGTCCTTCGGAGGGAGGGCCTGCGAGCGCAGTCTCGCATAGCGCATGTGCAGTCGGCTGACCTGTTTCGGGTCAGCGATCAAGCGGCCGTTCTCCTGCCCTTCCGAGTAACCACGCCAACTCCCCTCAGGAGTCTCCAGCAACTGGATGGGCCCGGCCATGCATGCGTGGTGCTCGGAGTTGGCCGACATGATCTGCAGGGTGACGTTCCTCGGAGCAATCGCGTCAAGGACGTGATCGATCAGATCACGGGTCACGTCCACTCCACCCAGGCGGCGCATGAACACAGCCTCTTCCACAATGAAGTCGAAGGTGGTGTTGGGCCGTTCCCTCAGAAGCAGCTGACGCTCGACACGGGCCCGCACCGTAGTCTCAAGGGCGTCGTCTGACATGGGCGGGATGTCCTCCTCACAGAGGGCGCGCATGTACCCCTCCGACTGCAACAACCCCGGCACCAACCGACACTCATACGTGCACAGACTCACCGCCACCTTCTCCAGCCGAGCCCACCGCCGAAACCAGGCCGCCAGCCCCGCTTCCCCCCGCGTCAGAAACCGAGCCGCCTTCCGTAGCGCCCCCGTATTCCCCAGCGCCTCCTCCGCCCGCTCCACGAACGACTCGTCGGGCATCCGCCGCCCCAGCTCCACCGACTCCACGGTGTGTTTGGAGAACCGTACGAGCGCCGCGAACTCGGCCCGGCTGAACCCGGCGTGCTCGCGCAGGGCCTGGACGACTGCGCCGAAGGTCCGCAGACTGTCGGAAGGGTCGGGCTCGCGCTCCCAGTCGCAAGTCGTCACGTCGGTGCTGTCCGTCATGCGCGGCCACCTCCAGGTGCGTACGTCCTCTGCGGTTACTCCGCGATCGACAGCACCCAGAGTGACGGCAAGATCCCCGTACCGTCCACAGAATGTGCCCGTACGCTGACGCAGCGTACGGGCCGCGCTACTGGAACACGCGCCCGCACGCCCGCCACGGTTGTCCCATGCACGCCTCCACGCCCCACACCCACGCCACCGCACGCACGTTCGCGCAGCAGCTCTCCTCCACCCGCCGCGGCGCCCGTCTCGCCCGGCTCCTGGCCGTGGAACGGCTGAGCGCCTGGGAGACGTCACCTCAAGTCATCGAGCGAGCAGAACACGTCGTAGCGGAGCTTGCGGCGAACGCGGCGCTGCACGGCCGCGTCCAAGGGCGCGACTTCCTGCTGGCGCTGACCCTGGACGAGGCGGCCGGCACCCTGCGCATCGCGGTGAGCGACATGCGGGGCGAGCGCCGCCCCGCTATCCCTCCAGAGCGGAGCCCGGACCACGAGTCGGGGCGCGGACTGCTCCTGGTCGACGCCCTGGCCGACCGCTGGGGCACGGAACCCCGCCCGCCCTCCGGCAAGACCGTCTGGGCGGAGATCGACCAGCACGGCGAACGACCGAAGGCGGTATCCGGCCAAACCTACGTCCAATGCCGTTGAAGGCGGCGAAAGGCTTTGAGTAGCGGCATTCGCTCGACCTACGCTCCGTCAGCGGATCACGGCATCCCCGGCCACGCCACACCACGCCGCCACACCACTACTCAACAGGAGTGTGTCCCTTGCCTTTCCCGCCCGGTGACATGGTCGCTGCCTTCGGCAGACACCTGCACTTCAAGAGCCTGGAGCAGGCTCTGTGCGAGCGTCATCCCGAGCTGGCCGACCGGGTGCACTTCGACGATGCGAACCGCCTGATGTATCTGAAGGTCACATTGTCCGGCAGACAGTCGGTCGCTCTGGCGCAGGTGCGCATGGAGTACTCGATCGTCTGGGCGGTGCTGGATCCCGTACTGAACAGTGAGCCGTCCCTCTGGCCGCTGGACACACCTGACGAGGTGCTCGTCGACGCCCTTTACGCCGTGGCGTCGGCGCACCTCACCGGCGTACCGGTTTCCTCACCGTGGCGCTGGAACGAGTGCGAGCCGTCCGACATGACCGAGCTGGCCGACCTCCTGGACGCCCGAGGTGTGCGAGTGCGTCGCGTGGCGGCGGGGAACGGCTATTTCCCGTACGGCCCACGCCACTCGCCGAAACTCGACATCGTGGGCGGACACGACGGCTGCTTCGTCGAGGCCGAGTTCCCTGACGCGTTCGTCCGCGCCTCACTGAAGCCCGCCCTCGGCTGGCTGGTGGATGTGTATCTCGCGGAGTGCGGGGCCTGGGGCCGTGTCGATCTGGGCTGGAACCTCTGGCGCAGTACCCGGCCCGCGCCAGGCATTCCCCGTGCGGACGCGTCGGTGGCGGACATCGCCGACGTGCTCGGCAAGGGCCTCAAGGCCTGGGACGTGGAGGTGTCATGCGAGCCGGTCGGCAGCGGAGAACCGGTTCCCCCCGGGCGCCGGTCCGAGTGGCAGGAGTCCCTCTTCGCGGACGAAGCCGCTCTGCCCGAGCCGCTGGACGACTTCGACGTCGAACTCGGTCACTTCATCGAGCCTTCGACGCCGAGGGCCTCGCGGCGCCCGACCAGCCCTCGGCACGTCACCGACACGGTTCTCGATCAGCTGACGGCGTTCGGTTTCGGCGACGTCGAAGAAGGCGATGCCGAAAGCCCCATCCGGTCCGACACGTTCCACGTCGAATGGCACGACCGGGCCAAGAACCTGTCCACTTCCGAGGTGCAGCGGCTGAACGGGCTGGCCGCGGCGGCCGGTGAGGACGTACCCAAGCGACTCATCGTGGTCACGACAGCAGGTATCAGCCGCCCGGCAGCGGACTTCGCCGACACTGCCAAGGCGTTCGTCTTCTGCGTCGACCACACGGCGGGCAAGCTCATGGCCCTGAACGCACGCGCCCGCGAAGCACTTCTGCCGCACACGAAGCCGGCCGAGCGGGAGTTGGAACCCTGGTCGAACACTTTGCCCGACTGAGTTCCAGCTCCGCCCGGCCCACGGGGCCAGGAAGTGGGCCAACCTTGCCACGCGGGGGGGGGACGTTGGGGCGTCAGTCTCCCGGTGCCCGCTCAGAACAGTGCCAGGCCCTCGCCGCTGGTGTCCGCGATGACTGGCCGGGGCTGGGCGGGGAGGCCGTCCACGCGGTCGGGACCGGCCGCGGCGGCCACGGCGGGGGCCGTCTCGGCCAGCCAAGCGCGAAACCGTTCGGCGGCTTCGCGGTAGGGGACTCGCGCCAGGACACGGTGCTCGCCGGACGGGCAGCAGTCGACGGCGACAGTGAGCAGGCAGGAACGGGGCGCGTTCTGACTGCCCGTCCAGGACACGCGCAGGACACCGCAGGGCGTGCGCCCGCGGGGGGCTCGGTGGGTCGGGCGCAGCGATCGGCAGGCTGTGTGGGCGGTCCAAGCGGCGAGGTGCGGCAGGGGCAGGGTGGTGCGTGCGCGGCAGCCGGGGCAGCGGTGCCAGTGGCGGAGCCAGTCGTCGGTGTCGGTGTGGAAGAGGCGTGTGTAGCGGTTCGCCACGCGGATGTCGTTGCTGTACAGGTGGTCGGGGCGTTCGAGTGTGTTGCAGGACTGGCAGACGGGGGCGCGGACGTAGTCGTGTTCGTGGCAGTGGTCGAGCACGGTGGCGGGCGTAGTGCGGCAGACGGCGCAGGCCCACCGGGCCACCCTGCGGGAGGTGCCCGGCTTCCTGCTGAGCACCGAGTACAGCTGGCCTTCCAGCTCTGCGTTGTACGGGCGCGGTGAGGCGGTGGGGCCCTCGGGGCTTGTCGTCTGCCGGCCGTCGGCGTCTCGCCGACCGCCGGCGTCCCGGGCCCGCCGAGGGCGGGAGCGTGGCTCGGTGGCGGCTGCTCCTGCCTGGCGGGTCCGCGCGGCTTGCACCCACCGCGCTTCGGTGTGCTCGGCCGCGTCGAGCAGCCTGACCACGGTGCGCGGCAGCCACCACGTCCGCTGCGTCCCGTCGCGGGTCTGCTCCACGAGTATCTGTCGCCAGTCGATCCCCGCCAGATGGTACGGCCGGCCGACTTCACGTCGTGCTGCCCGCTCGGGGCCGCCCGGCTCCCGCAGTTCCCCCGTGATGCGCCGGCGCCAACGCAGCAGCGTCTCCTCGGCGCGCTCCTGCCTCGGCGCCCCACGAAACGGACCGATGCGGACCAGGTCCTGTCGATCCATCCCCACCGCGTTCAGTTCCGCGGCCGCCCGGCGCACCTCGCCCTCCGGGACACTCCACTGACCGGCGCTCGCCCTCACCGTCGCCACCACATGGCCGCCGAGCAGGACGTACCCCACCCGGGCATGGGCGGGAGGGCAGGTGAATGCCCCAGAAGCCGTCGGCACAGCACTGTCGGCCGTCAGATCGACCCACAGAGCGTCCGCGGCACCCAGGGTGATCAGGCCGTCCGTGCGACCGGGCATGACACGCTCCGACATGCCCACAGGCTAACGGCGCCGACGCGGCAACGGGCTCCAAACGCCGACCGTTGGGGCGTGGAGCCGTACCCGCCGAGCGGCAAGACCGCCTGGGCCGAGATGGACGGGCCTGAAGCGGCGCATGTGCCCGAGCGGCAGCGCTTCTCGCCGGCACAGCACCTTGGCGGGATCGCTCGACCGGCCCGGCACCCCCAGAGCGTACACACATTCGGATACTCGCAAATCGAACAAGGCGTTGACAACGCTAACAAGCTATTACCATGCTTGAAGCGCCAACAAGGCGCATCAATAGCACGCGTGGCCCCTTCCGCTGCACCCAGCAACGGGACAGACGGCTGAACCTACTGGTTCACCCAGGGGCAAGGGGCACCAAGGGGGAGACGTGCCATTCTTCATTCCAGTCCTACTCATCGGTGTCGGGGTGGCGACCGGTGGTAGCGGCGTCATCCTCGGCGGCAAAGGCGCCCACGACCTGAAGCGTTCGAGAGAGCGGCTCAAGGAGGCGGGCCAGGGCTACGAGCGACGCCGAGCCCAGACCGAGAACGCACTGGCGGCAACGAACACTGCCCTTGAGGCACTGGGGGAGCAGCAGAGGCAGGCGTTCACCGATGTCGTCGTACGCATGGGCGACTTCCTGCGTCGCCACGAGCGACAGGTGCGCGAGAGCGAGCGGCTGCTGGTGGAGGGCGTCGACGCCACCATGACCAAGATCCCCGGGCTTCGCGACCTCGATGTCGACGCGGTGACATGGATCGGCGGGGCTCTCGGATCCGCGGCGGCGGGAGCGGGCGCGGGCGCCGGGATCACGGCGGCGGCGAGCAGCTTCGGAGTCGCGAGCACCGGAGTGGCGATCTCCGGCTTGACGGGCGCCGCGGCCGAGAGCGCGGCCCTCGCCTTCCTGGGTGGTGGGTCGCTCGCATCGGGTGGCGGCGGGATGGCCCTGGGAGCCACGGCGCTCAACCTCGTCACCATCGGCCCCGCGCTGCTCGTGGGTGGACTGGTCGTCAAGGGCCAGGGCACGAAGGCGCTCACCCGGGCGAGGGAGTTCGAGGCGCAGATCGCCGTGGCAATGGCTGAGCTTGACGAGACGGACGCCCGCCTGAAAGGCGTCGACGTCCGCGCCGCTGAGCTGCACGGGCTTCTCACGGACCTCGCCCTCCGAGCCCTCGACGCACTGGAGCTTCTGGAGTCCGAGCCGTTCAACCCGCCGAGGCACGCCGCGCGCTTCCAGCGGGCCATGACACTGACCATGGCGGTCCGCGACGTGGCAGCGACTCCGATTGTCGACAGTGAAGGCAAGTTGGACGAGCGCAGCGCAAACCTCACCATCAGGTACAGACCCTTGACCGAGGAGACTCATGATGACTGACCGGCCCAAGGTGCATGTAGGCAAGGTCGTCAACGCGGCCAAGAGCTCCGTTCGGGCGATGGACGGCTTCGCCGCGTTGAACCAAATTGTCGATGCCGCCCGAGAGTGCATCCACATTCACGAGGTCGAGAGCACCAAGAGAGCCCGGCTGGAGGCCTACGAAGCCACGGAAGTCGCTCGGATCCGGGCCGCTGAAGCCGTCCTCAAGGACTACTTCGCGCAGGCATTCGCGGAACGACGCAACCTCTACGAGGAGATGTTCGCCCGGCTGGACAGGGCACTCGACGAGGGCAACGGCGAAGTGCTGCACACCGTCGTGCGGGGGATCGTCGACATCGCCAAGAGCTCGCCGCTCGCGGACATCGGAGACCTCTCTCAGGTCCGGGCGGCACTGGACGACCCGGATCAAGTATGGGAGCTCTGACCGCGACGCGTTAAGAGTGGCACCGCTGCCGACACGAACTGTTCCGGCAGCGGCGCAGGCCTCCAAGTACGTACGCGCGTGTTCAAAGACCTGTCCGAAGAAGTCCTGACCAAGGTGTCAGGCTCCCCCGGAGCACCGGTGACTCACCGCCGGCTGAGGGGCATTGATCCTGCGGCAACTTCCTCCAGTGCGTACCTGCGTTGTTTCTCTGCCGGCCACCTGGTCGCACTCCGGAAGTTACCCAACTTCGCCGAGCGATGGGGCGCCACGTCGCACTCCGGCATGATGGCCCCATGACGAACGGGGTGGATGTGCGCGCGGCTGCGGCCGAGTTCGACCGGACGGCAGTAGCGGACGCCGAGTCGGCCGCCGAGGACGAGCGCAAGCAGGTGCTCTCCCGGTTTCCGCTGGAGGAGTGGGCGGAGCTGCCGCTGGAGCGCTACGCCCTCGGGCAGGGTGAGGCGCCCGGGTCGGGGCCGACGTACTGCCGGCTCATGGAATTCGGCACCCCGCACCTGGGAAGCATCAAGGGCGGCAGTGCCGCGAAGCACATCATGTTCCACCACAACTCCGGTGAATGGCGCCTGGCCGCTCCGCTGAAGGGGATGGATCCGCAGGACGCCTGGGCGGAACTGCGAGGACAGTTCGTCCGGGCCTTCGACGCCGTCGGGGCAGGGGACTTCGACGCCTTGGACGACCTCAAGGTGCTGCGCTACGGACCAGCACTGGTGACGAAGACCTTGGCGACCTACTTCCCCGAGCATTTTCTGCCGATCTACGCGGGGGAACACCTACGCAGGTTCGTCACCCTGCTTCTGGGTGACGTGGACCAGGGCGACGCCTCGGCCTGGCGCGTCAATCGCCGCCTGCTCAAACTCGTCCGCGTCCAGCCGGAGTTCGACGGCTGGACCAGCCATGAAGTGATGCGTTTCCTGTACGAGCACTTCGACCCTCGGCCCCGGCAACGCACCATCTGGAAGATCGCCCCGGGCGAGCGCGGCCGGCTGTGGGAGGAATGCCGGGACGGCGGGTTCATCTGCGTCGGGTGGGACGAGCTCGGCGATCTCGGCCAGTACCAGAGCGACACGGAGCTGAAGCAGGCCCTGGGCGCGCACTGGCCGCGCAGCAGTGGCGGAAGCCTGACCCTCGCCCGCCGGCTACTGGCCTTCCGGGACCTGGAGACGGGAGACCGGATCGTGGCCAACCGCGGGACGGACGAGGTCCTGGCCACCGGCAAGGTCGACGGGAGCTACCGCTACGACCCGGACCGGCCGGAGTTCCACCACGTCGTCCCGGTGACCTGGGACCTCTCCCACGCGCAGAAACTGTCCAAGCCCCAGCACGGTTGGCGGTCCACCTTCGCCAAGGTCGACCCCTCCCTCTTCGCCAGGTTCACCGCGCACGACGTCGGCTCCGGCTCCGACTCCGCCGCGGGTGCGAACCAGGCACAGGCGGGCATGCCCGTCGCACTGCCCGAGGACGTACAGGCCGTACTGGACGCCCTGGAACGCAAAGGCCAGGTGATCCTTCACGGACCGCCCGGTACGGGCAAGACGCGGCTCGCGCTCGGCGCCGCCCTCGCCCTGGACGGCCGCGCGGGCGTGCTCGGCGCCGATGCCGACGCCCGCCAACGTGCCCGGGCGCAGAGCGAGATGCTGCACGGCGACCGTATCCACATGGTCACCTTCCATCCCTCGTACGGGTACGAGGACTTTGTCGAGGGCTTCAAGCCGGACCTGAGTGCTACCGGCCCGGGGCTCTCCCTCGCCCTCACCGACGGTCTGTTCCACGGCCTGTGCAGCCGGGCAGCCGCCCATCCCGATCAGACGTTCCTGCTGGTCATCGACGAGATCAACCGCGGTGACCTGCCCCGGATCTTCGGCGAGTTGATCACGCTCCTCGAACTCGACAAACGGAACCTGCCGGTCGCCCTGCCCGTCAGCAAGCGAAGTTTCTCCGTCCCGCCGAACGTCCGGGTCATCGGCACGATGAACACCGCCGACCGGAGCATCAGCCACCTGGACGCCGCGGTCCGCCGCCGTTTCGCCTTCCTGCACGTGGGCCCGGACCCCGACGCCGTCTCCGGAACCGTCGGCCCCCTGGACCTGGCCGCGTTCTTCGAATCCCTCAACAGTCGCATTTCCCACCATCTCGACGCCGACCACCAGATCGGGCACGCGTATCTGCTGCGCGACGGTGAGCCCCTCGCAACCGAGGAGGATCTGGCCGCGGCCTTCCACCACGAGGTGATCCCCCTCCTGGAGGACTACTGCCTCGGCCGGGCGGATCTGCTGCACCGCATCCTCGGCGCCCTGGTCGACGCCGAGACCGGGCGTCCGCTCCTCATGCCCCCGCAGGACCTGGCGGACGCACTGGCGACCGAGTTCACCAGCGGCGCCAACGGTCCGGATGTCTGACAGCACGCCGGTCCAGCTCGGCGAGTACGAGTCCGCTCCGCTCGAGCCCGGTCAGCTCACTTCCCGGGACATCGACCGTCTGCACGCACTCCAGGCACGGGGCCGTCTCACCCTGACCAGGGAGCGCACCGGGTGGCGGCTCAAGGCCGACGCAACCGTCGGAGTCCTGGTCCTCGACCGTGTCCGCGTGGTGATCTCGCCCAAGTTCGCCATTCCCGGAGAGCAGCTCATGAGCTGGCTCGCCTACGCACTCGGCACGCCCGTCCCGGCGACGGCCAGGCGGTGGGCCACCGGCCCCGAGGGATACGCCGATCTGGTCGCCGCCGCCCTGCTCGAAGAGTGTGAGCGGCTCCTGCGGGAGGGACTGCGCCGGGACTACGTGCGCCGCCGGAGTGTCGAACCGGTGCTGCGGGGGCGTCTGGACGTGGCCGCCCAGGCCACCCGCCGCTTCGGGCAACTGGACCAGCTGCACGTGCGCACCTTCGACCGGGAGGCGGACATCTGGGACAACCGCGTTCTCGGGAGCGCACTGAGGGCGGCTCTCGGTCTCACTGCCAGCCCTGACCTGGCCCGTGCCCTGCACGGAGCCGCCGGCACCTTCCCGCAGGCCCCGACCCCGGCCGCGGCACTCCGCGCCTTGGACCGCACCCGCTACACGCGCCTCAACACCCGCTACCGCCCCGCCCACACCTGGGCCCGCCTGCTGCTGCGCGGGGGCGGTGTGACGGACCTGCTCAGCGACCAGGGCGCCATGGCGGATGGTCTTCTGCTCGCCATGCCCGCCCTCTGGGAAGCCGTCGTCCGCCGCCTCGGTACCGAGGCCTTCGGCCCGCACGGCGGCCACGCCGTATCCGGCGGGAGCGGCGTCGGCATCACCGTCCGCGGAGACCTGGGCAACGGCTCGGCCTTCCGGCCCGATCTCCTGCTCAGCCTTCCGGGACATGACGCGGCACAGCGCACGCTGCTGCCGGTGGACGCCAAGTACAAGCGTTACGACCGTCACGCGGTGAGCTCGGACGACGTCCACCAGCTCCTCACCTACAGCAGCGGCTACGCGTCCGCCGACACGCCGCTCGCCGTCATCGTCCATCCCCGGCCGGGCGGCCACGCCCAGCGGACCCTCCGGGTGCGCGGCCCCAGCGGCCTGTTGGGCATCATCCCCGTCCTCGGCGTGGACACCCGCGCCACACCCGAGCAGGCGGCGGCCTGGATCGGCTCAGTGCTGGGCTGAACATCCGACGCCGAGCGGTCGATGACGGCCGCCGCGGGTCGTGAGGTGGTCGGCGGGCGTCCATCTCGACGGACGCATCAGTCGAACACGCTCCCGAGTCAGGTATGACACTAGAGCACATGTACACAGAAGGCTTCATCCATGAATCCATGAAAGCCTGTTGACGTCGCTAACACACTTCCGCCATGCTCGAATCGACAACGGCTCATCGTCCCCTCGCGTCGCCTTGGGCACACCCACCGCAGCCGTCCAGAGCACCTAAGGAAGTCCGAGCGATGAGCGACACCACCAGCCTTCGTGACCTGCTTCTCGCCCGGCTGCCCGAATCAGGGCTCTCTGCCGAGGAGCAGGCCCTGCTGCGCGATCTGCTGCCCGCCTCTCAGCCCCGGAACAGTCGCCATTCCGGGACCGTGTACATGCGGTCCATCACAGCTTCCGGCTGGCGCGGCATCGGCCCCACCGCCACCGTCCGGCTGAAGCCCGGCCCCGGTCTGACGCTGGTGGCGGGTCGCAACGGCTCCGGCAAACGGTTCGTGACCCACGCGAGCTGGCCGACCGTGCGGAACGCGCCGAGGCAGTCCTCGGTGATGCCTGTGATCAGGTCCGTGAGGACGCCCGCCGACGCGTCACAGTGCAGGACGGCCGCTGGCAGCCCGTGGCCGTACGCCTGTCCACATGGTTGGTGCAGGCGGAGGCCGCGCAGGCGGCGAAACCCGCCCGCAAGCAGGTCAAGGCCGTACGCGACTGGGTGCGGGCGCTCACCGACGAGTTGCGGGACGCCAGGTTCAAGCCGTTCGCCGAGCAGTCCGGGCAGATCTGGCGGCTGTTGTGCGAGCGCAGCAGCGTGTCGCTGGGTGCGATCGGGCTCACGGGTGTCGGCCCGCAGCGGCAGGTCAGTCTCCCCGTCTCCGTGGACGACGCCGACGCGCCCGCCTTCGGCGTCATGAGCCAGGGCGAACTGCACTCACTCGCCCTCTCCCTGTTCGTCCCGCGCGCCACCCACCGGGTCAGTCCCTTCGGTTTCCTGGTCATCGACGACCCGGTGCAGTCCATGGACCCGGAGAAGGTCGACGGCCTCGCCAAGGTTCTCGACCTGTACGCGCAGCACCGGCAGGTCGTCGTCTTCACTCACGACACCCGGCTCGAAGAGGCCGTCCAGCGCCTCGGTCTGCGGGCGACGGTCCTGCGGGTGTCCCGGCAGACCGACTCCGTCGTCCACGTCGCCTCCGTCAGCGACCCCGTGAGCCAGGCCCTGGCGGAGGCACGGGCCATCGCCCTCGATCCGCACCTGCCGCCGGAAGTCGCCGACCGGGTGCTGCCCTCGATGTGCCGTCTGGCGCTGGAGGCCGCCTACCAGGACACCGCGCGGCGCGCTCTGCGCGAGGCCGGGGTCGGGCAACGCGACATCCAGGAGCGGGTCACCCGGCCAGGTCCCCTCACCGGCCTCGCGGCCCTCGCCATGGGTATGCCGGGCAAGGAGGGACGCGAGGTGCTGGACGCCGTCGCCCGCGACCATGGCACGTGGGCCAGGGAGTTGATCCAGGGGCTGAACCAGGCATCGCACCAGGCACCGGCCAAGCCCGTCGGGGACCGCGCGGCCCTGGTCGACCGTACGAAGCGCCTCGCAAAGGAGGTCTTGGCCCGGTGACCACTCCCGCGCGCTCATCCCCCCGCGTCCTCCCCACGAGCGAACTTCTCTCCGCCGCAGAGCAGTTGCTCAATCCATCGGACGGCACCACGCTCTCCCCCGGTGTCCGGGCGCGCGCCGCGGCCACCCTGCTCCGGCTGGCCCTCGACGAGACCCTCGACGTCTTCTGGCGGTCGGTCAGCCCTCGCATGACCCGCAGCACTGGCCGCACCCGCATGCTCTGCCTGCAGTGGTACGTCAGCCCCTCCGTCGCACGCCAGTGGTACACCGTCTGGTCCGGCCTCAGCGCCGCGTGTCACTACCACACGTACGACCTGCCTCCCACCCCCGCCGAGGTACGGGCCTGGCACCAGGACGTGAGCGAACTGCTGCGCATCCTGGCCGCGTCCGCGCCCGAACCACACCGCCGCAACACGTGAGGAGCAGACCGATGGACACACGCCGCTACCGCATGGTGGTCACCAGCCGAACCGACTACGTGCGCACCGGTGCACTCGTCGACGAGCAACTCCGCCGCTGGCTCGCCCAACCACCCAAGCGTTACAACGTCGACGCGTTCGCCGAGGGCCGCAATGAGATAGCCGGAGGAGTCACGCTCGACCACGACTCCGTCACAGGGGTCTCCGGTGCCTACGGACGATGGCGGCTCCGGGAGACCGCGCCCGGCGGCACCTGGCAGACCACCCTCGTGACGCGGCAGATCACCGACGGGCCGACCTGGGTCCAGCTCGACGTCGAGCACCTTCCCGACGACGCCGAAGCGGCCCCGGTGCCGGCCAAGACTCCCCGGCTCGCGAGGCACCTGCTGGAGGCGCTCGACGCGCACGACGGCCTGGCAGACGTGACGGCCATGCCCCAAGTCGTCGAGGCCGAGGATGTCGAGGCGGTCATCGACGAACTGTGCGACGCCGACCGGCGCCTCCCCGTCGTCATGGCGAGCACGCCGTACGACGTCGACTTCGACGACTGGCTGGAGGGCACGATCGACCCTCTCGTCCGTCCCCTGGTCGGGCTGGCGATCCTCTACGTGCTCACCCCGAAAGCCGAGTCGGTCTTCAACCGGGCCCTGGAACACCATCGCGTGTACAACGGCGGGATCCGCACCTACCTGCCGGGCGTCGACCCGGCCTGGCCCGCCGACGGCCAGCGGCACCGTGTGATGTCGAAACGGCTGATCACGGAGAATCCTCGGCTCGCCGCCCGCATCCTGAACCAGCTCCCTCAGGGACTGGCCACCCGGTTGCCGTTGCCCGACGCCCTGGACTCCGTGCCGCTCATGCGGACACGAGCCAGGGACGGAGTCGGCGGCTCCGAACAGGAACGGCTGCGCGACGAGAACGACGCCCTGCACGAGATCCTGGAGGAGGCGGCACGCGAACAGCGCGTCAGGGCCGACGAGATCCGTGACCTCAAGCGGGAGCTGCGTCAGGCGGAGAACAACGAGGTGCAGGCCGTCGTCGACTACGACGAGCAGTACAAGGAACTCCACCGGGCCAAGGCGCAGATACGGGAACTTCAGAGAGAACTCCTCAGGCTCGGCGCCGCCGAGCAGGCGTACGCGGCGGTAGAACCTTCGCTGGACGCGCCCACCTCCTTCGCCGAGATCCTGGACCGGATCGGCGACATGCGGCGCGTCCACTTCAGCGGCCGGCGCAAGGACACCCTGGAACTCGACGACCAGGCCTACGGCTCGTCCTGGGTCCGGATGGCCTGGGACGCACTGCTGGCACTCCAGGACTTCGCGGAAGCCGTCGCGAGCGGCGAGGCGAACTGCGACTTCAAGCAGTGGTGTGCGGACGCACCCGACGGAGCGCATGTCATCTCGCCCCGCAAGGTCGTCAGGGACGAGTCGAAGTCCGTGAAGGCGAACGGTGAGTGGAGCCGGGCGCGCACATTCCCCGTGCCCCGCCACGTGCATCCGGACGGGAAGCTGTTCATGGGCGCCCACCTGCGGATCGGCGGTGGCAACACCATCGCGCCCCGCCTGCACTACTACGACGGAGCCTGTACCGATCACGGAATCTACGTCGGCTACATGGGTCCGCACCTGACCAACACCATGACATGACCTGACGCGGCCCCCGCAAGGACCACCGCGCCCCGGCCGACCGGTGCGGGACGGGGGGCTTCCCCGCCCCGCAACCTCCTGGTCACCAGGCGACACGTGGCTCAGAGGGCGAGCTGGGGAGCCTGGCCCTCTTCGTCGAAGGCAGGTCCACCGATGTCGGCGTCCCGCCCGTCGGCGACCCCTTGCCAGTAGCCGGTGCCCTTGAACTTCGTCGGACGGGTCTTGTTCAGCTTCGGGTACTGGGCGGCGAGCCGCGCCTCGACCACCTTTGTCCGGTCGGCGAGGACCAGCGCCACGCTGCGGCCGTCCCGCCCCTCTCCCTCCGCTTCGGTTCGCTGCTCGGCGGCGGCCCTCGCAGCCTGCTGGGCGGCACCGATCCGAGCGGTCACCTCACGGATGAAGCCGAGCATCCATGAACGCTTGTAGGCGCGGGCGTCCTCGCCTTCGGGGCGATGCAGGCGGTCCGCACGGTCCGCGCCCTCCAACATCTGCAGACGCAGGCTCGCGAACAGCACCTCGGTGGCCTGGATGTCGGCCTCGAAACCGAAGAGGTGGACACGGTGACGGTTGGCCTTCCCACCGGGGTACACCGATCGGCAGCGCATCTCGTAGCCGATCCTGGCGAGCAGCCGTCGCCC
Organism: Streptomyces sp. NPDC058985; assembly: GCF_042740985.1. Lineage (NCBI taxonomy): Bacteria > Bacillati > Actinomycetota > Actinomycetes > Kitasatosporales > Streptomycetaceae > Streptomyces > Streptomyces sp. NPDC058985. The sequence goes on from NZ_JBHYJX010000027.1 coordinate 85,601, forward strand.
CTCCTTGACGTAGGGCGGGTGCAGGTCGACGATCCGGTCCGCGGGCCGCTCGGGCTCTGTCACGTCGTCGAGCATGGCCTGCTCGATGCCGTACTTGGCCATGAGCTCGGTGGCCTTGGCCAGGTAGACGCGGGCCTCTTCCTCGGTGGCGCCTGCGTTCTCCGCCTTCCGCAGCAGCGACCTGACCTTGCCGAGCAGCGCCTCGGGCAGTCCGTCGCGCACGGCCCGGGGGCCGGACCCGGACATGCCGGAGCCGGACGAGGTGCGGTCGTCGGCGCGCGTCCGGGCGTCCGCCGCGTCGCTCTCGTCCCTGCCTTCGTCGTCCTCCCGGGCGATCAGGTCCGCCAGGTCCTCCGGGTCCGGGACCAGTTCCGACAGCACCTTGAGCGCCCAGAGCCGCCACGCGACGGTGTCGTCACGACGGACCCGTGCTCGCACCGAGCGAAGCCGCTGGAAACTTCCGTCGGCACGCCGTACGAGGAACTCCAGCCGTGCGTGGCCGAGTTGGGCGACCGCCAGCAGCGCACACAGGTCGAAGGCGCGGTCCGGGTCGTAGGCGATCTCGATCCCGGGTTCGGGGTACCACTCCTCCTGCTCGTCGTCCGGGCCCCCGAATCCGAACAGGTCGGTCAGCAGGCTCTGCGTCGCCGTGCCGGTCCTGACCCGCACGACGGACGTCGACGGCTTCCCGGAGTAGGCCAGCGCGGCCGCCCGCTCTTCGCGGGAGGCCACGACGCGGTACCAGACGGGAACCGTACCGAGCATGCCGTGCCAGGTGGTCTCCCCCCGATCATGGTGCTCCCGCGCCTGCTGTTCGACGTCCGTGCCGAGCCGCTCGTCCCGCCAGGCATCCGCGCCGGGCTGTTCCTGCGCGTCGAGGAAGGCGTCCAGGTAGTCGGCGGCGGAGCGTCGCGCACCGTGCTTGCTGTCACCGAGCAGAGCCCGCTCGCACAGGGAGAGGGCGTCGATGACCGGCTGGAGTACGAGCGACATGTATCGCTTGACCGCTTCGGACAGCTCCACGAGGAAAGCCCGGGTGGCCTCCGATCCGGTGGCCTGCTGTCTGCGGCGCCACACTTCGAGCTGTTCGACGCAGGCCTGCTGCTCGGCCAGCCACACCAGGTGCCCCGCGCCCTGGAGGTGTTCCTCCCGCAGCAGCACCGCGTCCTGGACCGCGGCAAGGGTACCGGGTGCGTCCAGCACGGCCTGTGCCAGAAACCGCAACGGCTCCGGCTCGTCGGCGAAGAACTCGGCGGGCGTGAGGAGTTGCCTGCCGTGTCGGCGTGGCATCGACTCCGGACGGTCGATCTCACCGTCCCACGGGATCTCCGCCGACCACCGTGCCCGCCACCCCGCGAAGTCGGCGGCCGGGTCACCGGTTCCCGGCTGAATCCGACTCCACCACCACAGCAGCATCTCCTCCCAGCCTTCGGCGTTCCAGGACCACAAGGCCGGCTCAACGCTCGCCGCCAGCCGGGACCGGAGTTCTCGTACCGCTCCCTCCAGATCGTGGAGGGGTCCCCCGGGTATCAGCCGCTCCAGCCAGTGGACCGTCTCCGCCACGGACTGGGCCCGCGCCTCGTCCGCGGCCACCCGCGCGGTCGTGACCGCCGCGACCAGTGTCAGGTCACCCAGATCGGTGGGAAGCAGCCTCAACAGCCGCGGCCCCGCTGTCTCCAGGACGGTTGCGAGGTCCCCGGCTCTGGTCTTCATCCAATCCGCTCGCCCCTGCCGGAACTCCTGCTCCGACAACCCGCCCGTACCGCTCATCGCTGTCATGTGATCCCCTCCCCGATGCGAAAGGACATCCTAGGAAGCCGGGTCGCGTGTGAGAGAAGCCGGGCTGTCGGCGGTGGCCACTACGCTGCAGGCAGCAGAGGACGGTACGTGCTGAGGGGATGTCCATGGCCGACGAGTTTCCCGAGTTCCGGCTGAGGCTGCCGAACGGCAAGATGGCGGCCCGGGGACGGGTGCTCCCCGAGAAGGGGATGAACGGAAGTCTGAAATTCCTCGTCCTCGCCGGTTCGCCCGTACATCCCGAGGCAACCCCCGGCATCCCGCCGTACCCCGCGGCCCAACGGGAGAAGCTCGTGGCGGACGGCGGCATCCGCAGGGAGTCGGACCGGTGGCCGGATCACTGGGAGACGACACGGGACATCGAGTGCAACTCCCCTTCCGCGGCCGCCTCCGTGGTGGCGGGGCGCAGCACCGACGGTTTGGCGCAGTGGCGCACGGAGGAAGGCTTCCCGCTCGTCGACTACCTCGGAAGCTCGTGGCGCACGCCGCACAAGACCTGGCTGGTGCGGGGATCCAATGTGTCCGGACGCGACCTGGTGCGGCGGCTGTGGGTGCCGGACGGCTGGGTGACGCTCGCGGCCACGCATCTGCCGCAGGTGGACGAGGCGGACCCCACCAAGAGCGTGCTGCGGCGGTACGTCCAGGAGGGGTACGACGCCACCACCTCGTACAGCCAGAAGCAGACCATGGTCGACGAGCTGCACTACTTCCTGACACAGATGCGATTGGGTGACACCCTCTGCGCCATCTCCGACGGGCAGTTGTACGTGGGCACGGTCACCGGTGAGGCCGAGCAGGTCGAGTCCGAGGGCGGGCTGTCCAATCTGCGCCGGAGGGCCAGGTGGAGGCCGTCCGGAATCCCGTACGACGAGGTGCCGGAGGCCCTCCAGCAGAAGCTCTCGATCCAGCACGACGTCGTCGACCTGACTCCCGTCCAGGCCCTTGTCGAAGGACTGGGCCGAAGCGACGAAGAGCTGACGGCGGAGGCCAGGGCCATAGACCGGGACCCGAGCGTCGAACTCCCGGCGATCGTCGCCCGCCGCGAGCCCGAACTACCCGACCCCACGGACGAACTGGCGGGCGAGCTGCTCGTACACGACACCGCGTGGCTGCGCGAGGTGCGTGAACTGCTGGCAGACGAGCGGCAGCTGGTGCTGTACGGGCCGCCCGGTACCGGCAAGACCTACCTGGCGCTGAGACTCGCCGAGTTCCTCGGCGGCGGTCCCGAGCAGGTCAAGCTCGTGCAGTTCCACCCGTCGTACGCCTACGAGGACTTCTTCGAGGGCTTCCGGCCCCAGGAGGACGCGCAGACCAGGGAGGTCGCCTTCCGGCTCTCCGCGGGCCCGCTGCGCGAACTCGCCGACCTGGCAGCCCGTGAGGGCAACCGGCACATCCCGCATTTCCTGATCATCGACGAGATCAACCGGGCCAACCTGGCGAAGGTCTTCGGCGAGCTGTACTTCCTGTTGGAATACCGCAACAAGTCGGTGCGGCTCACCTACTCCGGCGACGACTTCGCGCTGCCGCCGAACCTGTTCGTGATCGGCACGATGAACACCGCCGACCGCTCGATCGCTCTCGTGGACGCCGCGATGCGCCGCCGATTCGCCTTCGTCGAGCTGTCACCGCGTACGGAACCCACACGCGGCCTGCTGCGCCGCTGGCTGGCCGGAGAAGGCAAGGACCCGGAGCCCGCCGACCTGCTCGATGTGCTGAACTCACGCATCGACGATCCCGACTTCCACATCGGGCCCTCGTACCTGATGAAGAAGGGTGTGTACCGCGAGGGCGGCCTGGAGCGGACCTGGCGTACGAAGATCCTCCCCCTCCTTGAAGAGCACCACTACGGGGAGGGCCTGGACATCGAGAAGCGGTACGGGCTGGCCGCGCTGCGGGAGTCCCTGGCGTGACGCCCGCCGGGGAGGCCGTGCGGTCCGTGGAACTCGTCGAGCACGCGCCGGCGACCCGTCTCGCGCTGCCGGACGCCGTCGGTCGTGCCCTTGCCGCTTCCGACGTCGTGGACGCGGCCCCGGACCCGTACACGCCCGGGTTCTGGTCCCTGAGAGCCGGCAGCAAGGTCGGGGCGGTGGCCGTCACGGCCCCGGGGGGTGGGGCCCCGGTCACGGTGCGGGTCACACCCAAGGTGTCCATCGCCCGGCTCTTCTTCCTGCTCGGCTACACGTCTGATCCGCGACGAAGTTGGCGGGACGGGGAGGTCGCGGTCGCCGAGCACCGCGACCTGCTGCCGGCGCTCGCCCACGCCGTGGAGCGGCAGGTGGACCGGGCCCTGCGACAAGGCCTGTTGCAGGGATACCGGGAGACCGAGGAATCAGCGCTCGTCGTCCGCGGCCGGATCAGGGAGGCCGAACAGATCCGGCGCCGGTTCGGGGCCGTGCTGCCGGTGGAGGTGGCGTACGACGAGTTCACGACCGACATCGCGGAGAACCGCATCCTGCGCACGGCCGTCGAGCGTTTCCTCCGGCTGCCCGGCATACCGCGCGACGTCCGTCGCAGACTGCTGCACCAACGTGCCCGGCTGGCCGACGTCACCACCATCGTGCGCGGACAGCCGATCCCCGACTGGCGTCCCACCCGCCTCAACTCCCGTTATCACCGGGCCTTGCGTCTCGCACGCGTCGTCCTGGACGGTGCCTCCGTCGAGCACACGCCCGGCGGTCTGCGCATCGACGGGTTTCTGTTCGACATGAACAAGCTCTTCGAGGACTTCGTGACGGTCGCCTTGCGTGAGGCCTTCCGAACCATGGACTCGGGTCACACCGTCCGGTTCCAGGACGCGCACCACCTCGACGAGGCCGCGGCGATCCGCATGAAGCCCGACTTCGTGCTGTACGGGCGCGCCGGCGTCCCGTGCGCGGTCGTGGACGCCAAGTACAAGGCGGAGAAACGGGGCGGCTACCCGGACGCCGACCTCTATCAGATGCTGGCGTACTGCACAGCCCTCGACCTGCGTGAGGGCCACCTCGTCTATGCGAAGGGCAATGCCCCGCACGCCTCCCACCAGGTACGTCACGCGGGCACCGTCATCCATCAGCACGCCCTCGACCTGGGCCTGCAGCCCGCCGGACTGCTCACGGAGGTCGGGGAACTGGCCCAGCGGCTGGTGGACACCCCGCGCGTATGATCGACTGCGGAGTGTCCGACCAGGGTGGGGAGTTCACCTCGTGCCGCAGCTCGCGTTCGCCAACAGTTTCTGGGAGAGCTACGACTCCCTGGAGAAGCCCGTCAAGGCCGGCGTGCGCAAGGCGATGCAGAAGTTCCAGCTGCTCTCCGTGCCCCAGCTGCACGCGGACAAGGGACTCCACCTCGAGTCCGTGCAGAACGCGCAGGACACCCGCATGCGGACGATCCGCATCAACGACTTCTGGCGCGGAGTCGTCCTCGCCCCGGACGACGGCAGCGATGTGTTCCTGCTCGTCAACGTCGTGCGGCACGACGACGCGTACACCTGGGCGGCCAAGCGGCTGTACACGACGAACTCCGCGACGCGCGCCCTCGAAGTCCGCAACGTGGTCGCGCTCGAACAGCTGACTCCGGCCCTGGAGAAGGCGGCTGCCGCCGCCGACTCCCTGCTCTTCGCGAAGTACTCGGACGGCGTGCTGCGCGAACTGGGCATCGACGAGCAGGTGCTGCGCGCGGTGCGGACCATCGTCGACGAGGCGCAGCTCAAGGCGTTCGAGACACTGCTGCCGGAAGACCAGTGCGAGGTGCTCCAGTACCTCGCCGAAGGGTTCGGTCCCGACGAGGTGTACCGGGACGTGGTCGCCGTCCGCCGCCCGGTCGACGCGGGCCCCGACCCCGACGAGAGCCTCGCCGTCGCCATCGCCAACACCACGAGCCGCATCAAGCTGGTCAGTGGTCCCGAAGAGCTGGCGGACATCTTGGAGAAGCCGTTCACGGCCTGGCGGGTGTTCCTGCACCCCTCACAGCGCCGGGTCGCCTACCGGGTGTCGTACGGCGGCCCGGTCCAGATCACGGGCGGCCCCGGCACGGGCAAGACGGTCGCGGCCCTGCACCGCGTCAAGCACCTCCTCTCCCGCTCGACGGAGACCCGCGTCCTGCTGACCACCTACACGAACGCGCTGGCCTCCTCCTTGCGCGAGAACCTGTCACTGCTCCTGGACGATGACCAGGCGCTGCTCGGCCGCGTCGATGTGACCACGGTCAACGCCTACGCGCACGGTGTCGTGGCCCGCCTCGACGGCCGGGCCCCCTCCCCCGTCAACGACCGGGACGAGAGGCAGCTGTGGCAGCGGGTCGTCAAACAGCTGGGCCTGCCGTGGACGGAACAGTTCCTGGCCCAGGAGTACCGGAATGTCGTTCTCGCTCAGGACCTGCGCACCGCCGACGCCTACCGCAGCGCCCTGCGGCGCGGACGCGGCAGCGCGTTGCCGTCGGCGCGACGCGATCAACTGTGGTCGGCCGTCGAGCTGTTCGAGTCGATGCTGCGCGCGCAGAAGGCGACCACACACCTGAAGGTGTGCGCGCGTGCGGCCGACCTCCTGGCCGGGACGGCTCCCACGCACGACCACGTCGTGGTCGACGAAGCGCAGGATCTGCATCCCGCGCAGTGGCGAGTCCTGCGCGGCGCGGTGGCGGCCGGCGGTGACGACCTGTTCATCACGGGCGACCCGCACCAGCGCATCTACGACTCGAAGGTGTCCCTCGGCTCCCTGGGTATCCCGGTGACCGGCAGGACGCACCGTCTTCGGATCAACTACCGCTCGACGGAGGAGATCCTGGTCTGGTCGACGGGCATTCTCAGCCCGGTCTCGGTCGACGACCTGGGTGGCGAGGGCAGCGACACCCTGGCCGGCTACCGCTCCCTGCTGCACGGCCGCCGGCCGTACGTGAACGGGTACGGCTCCGAGCAGGCGGAGGTCGCCGCACTCGTCGAACGCGTCGAGGGCTGGATCGCCCAGGGCATCCGGCCGTCGGAGATCGGGGTGTGCGCGCGGTTCAACGTGCTGCTCGACAAGGCCTACGGCAAGCTGGCCGCGGCCGGGATCCCCGTCGTCCGGGTCAGGGACAGCCCAGGGCCCGACCAGGACGGGGTACGGCTCGCCACCATGCACGCCATGAAGGGGCTGGAGTTCCGCTGTGTCGCGGTCCTGGGCGTGACGGCCGGCGCGGTGCCGTTCGCCCGCGAGGTGACGCCGGCCTCCGTGGACGCACTGCAGCGCGACGCGGATCTGCTGCGCGAGCGGTGTCTGCTGTTCGTGGCGTGCACCCGGGCACGGGAGGCACTGTCGGTGACCTGGAGCGGTCGGCCAGCCAGTTCGTTCGTACCCCGACCTGATCGGCCCGCGGACGAGACGATCTGACGGGCTGCGTCACTTCTCCGGGGTGAGTGCTCCGTTGCCGAGCCCGTCCCTCGCCAGGGCTGTCACGTCCCGGCTCAGCTCGACCACTCTCCGCGCCCGCTCCTCGAACTCCTGGAGCGCGCGGAAGGCCGCCCCGTAACGCCGCTGTTCGGTGATGTCCATCTGCGGGATGCGGGCGCCCTTGCTGTCGAGACGGAAGGTGCCGCTGGTGCTGGTCGAGCGCCGGGTGTTGCCGGCACTGCGCAGGAAGCCCTGGAGATAGTCGGTGTCGAGCTGGTCGCTGGCCGAGACCGGTTCCGGATCTCCGTACTCGACGAGCCCTGCGCGCGCGAGGTCGGCGACGCTGACGGTAGGTCCGTCCGGAGAGTTGGGGCCGTCGCCCGCGACCAAGGCCGGCAGCAACTCGGCCAGCAGCCGGACGTGCTCCGTCAACTCCCTTCGCAGGGTCTGATATTCGACCGCGTAGTCGCGATGGGAATCCTCGACATGACGTCCTGGCGTGAGGTCCACGGCATCGTCGAGCAGATCGATCAGGGGCACGTCCGCGATCTGCTCGGGGTCCGGTTCCAGTGAGCCGTCCGGATCGACGGCCGTCAGATCGACCATGCGGACGCTGGTGGCGGCATCCCCCGGGGTCGGAGGGCGACGCAGCTGCCAGAGGTGGACCGGAAGCGCATGCGAGGCCGCCGTGCCGGAGGGAAGGGCGGTGACCTGGGTGAGGATGCCACGTCGTACGAGCTCTGCGCGGATACGGCGGCCGGCCTTGCGGTAGGCGACCGAGGCAGGCAGGACCATGAGGACCCGGCCGCCGGGCGCGGTGTGCGCGTACGCGTGCTGCAACCAGGCGAGTTCACCTTCGGCACGAGAGGGGGTACCGAACTCCCAGCGCGAGTCGAGCAACAGATCCTCGCGTCCCCAGTCCGGTTCACCGACCGGCGGATCACAGACAACCAGGTCGGCCTTGAGGGTCGTCCACTGGTCATCGCGCAGGGAATCGCCGGCGACGATGTCGGCACCGACGTTCGCGGTGAGGACGGCCCTCAGCTGTGCGAACGTGGCCCTGCGGGCGTCGGCCTCCTGCCCGCAGCGCCTTGGACCGCGCTCTGAGCCGACGGCGAGCAGGAGGGAGCCGATCCCGCAGGCCGGGTCGAAGAGGGTCGCGTCAGGTGCCACCTCACCGGCGAAGTGGCGTACGGCGCGAACGGCGCGTGATGGGGTGACCTGGTCCGATCCTGCTCGGCGTACGGAGTCGGTGAAGCGCTCCGCCAGGGCGCTCACCGCCTCTGCCGCGCCACCGCTCTCGGCGAGATCGCGCGCGAGCCGGGCGACGTCCGCCGGAAGCTCCTCAACAGCCTCTCCCTCGATGAGGAAGCGGGCGACGTCCACGAGCCCGGCGAGCATGTCGTCGCCGTAGGCTCCACGCAGCGCCTGCCACAACTGCACCTCCACGGAGACTTCCTGCCCCTTGTGCTGCCTGTCCAGCCAGGCCTGCACCTCGGCCAGGTCGAACAGCGGACTGTTGACGCCGCCGCCGACAGGCGTGGGGAAGTCGCCGTAACGTCGCCGCCAGTTCGAGACCGCGGCACGGGTGACACCAGCCAGCCGTGCGATCTCGGAGCCGGTGACCAGCGGGGTGGCCTTCGAGGCGGGGGTGTCCGTCATACGGGCAACCGTACACAGGGCTCATGCCTCTATCAATGTATGCATTTGTTGACGCCGTCAACGAGGATCTGGCGACACGTCGTGTACTGGCTGTAACAGCCTTTCTCGATCGACACGACCGGCTGGGCACCTCCAGCAGCAGATCGAGCGCCGCCTCCTCGTGCAGGGCGATGCCCAGGACGTCCATGGCGGGGGCCAGCTCCGTGTCCCACACCGCCTCGGCCGACGGCCCGGTGAGGGCGATCGACGGGGTGCCGTTCAGCTGTGTGCGGGTCGCCAGGTACTCGTAGTCGGCCGCGCGCATGCGCCACGGCTGGGCCGCGTACCGCTGTATGACCCGGTTTGGCCAGGGCGATGCCGGGCCAGTCGAAGTCACCGTGGTGCGCGAACTACGCACCCTGACCCTGGCCATGCCGGTCCGGCACCCCGGTCCACGTCTGCGAGAACCCACGCGTGGTCGAGGCCGCGGCCCACACCCGACCGCACGGCGCCCCTCGTCTGGCGTCAAGACCGAACAAGCACTCATGCTGACCGCTTGCTGACGTACGAAACGCGAAGGAACTCCCGGTTCCTCTGCTCTGTTGAAGGACTCACACCGGCACATGGCCGGCCTTCCCGACTCCCGCACCACAATCGCGAGGAAAGCCGAGTACTCCGCGACCGAGCACGTCACCCGCTCCAAGCCATGCAGTGCCGTGCCGTGCCCTTCGCGAGGGCCGCCGTCGTGGCGGCGGCGGCCCTCGCGGCCGTCAGCGGTGTCTTGGCGCCGCGCCGGTCAGGCCCGGGTCCAGCGTTGGTTGTCGCCGTTCGAGCAGGAGTAGAGCTGGATCAGGGTGCCGTTGGCGGTGGCGCCCCCGACGGCGTCGAGGCAGAGACCGGACTGGACGCCGACGATGGATCCGCCGGAGTCGAGGCGCCACTTCTGGTTGTCGCCGCCCCAGCAGCTGTAGATCTGCACCTTGGCGCCGTTGCCGGTGCCCGCGGCGTCCAGGCACTTGTCGCCGTGGACCCTGAGCTCACCGGCATCGGTGTACGTCCACTGCTGGTTGGCGCCGTTGTGGCAGTCCCACAGCTGGAGCTGGGTGCCGTCGGTGGTGCTGTTGTCGGGCACGTCCAGGCAACGGCCCGAAGCGACGCCCTTGATCGTTCCGCCGTCCGCGGGCGGTGTGGTGGAGCCGCCGTTGAGTGCGTTGAGGACGGCGGTGTAGGCGGGCTTCTTGCTGCCGTCGTTGTTGAACAGCAGCGGCGTCTGCTCCGCACGCCAGGAGTCGCTGTCGCGCACACCCCAGACGGTGACACCGAGGCAGCGCGAGACGGCCAGGCAGTCGTTGACCACGTTGGCGTAGGTCGAGGCAGAGGCACCCTGGATGTCGAGTTCGGTGACGGCCACGTCGACGCCGAGGGCGGCGAAGTTCTGCAGGGTGGTCCGGAAGTTGCTGTTGTAGGGGCTGCCGCTGTTGAAGTGCGACTGGAAGCCGACGCAGTCGATCGGCACCCCGCGCTGCTTGAAGTCCCGCACCATGGCGTACATGGCCTGGGTCTTGGCCCAGGTCCAGTTCTCGACGTTGTAGTCGTTGTAGCAGAGCTTGGCGGACGGGTCGGCGGCGCGCGCGGCGCGGAAGGCTACCTCGATCCAGTCGTTGCCGGTGCGCTGCAGGTTGGAGTCGCGTCGCGCTCCCGAACTTCCGTCGGCGAAGGCCTCGTTCACGACGTCCCACTGCGTGATCTTGCCCTTGTAGTGGCTCATCACGCCGTTGATGTGGTCGATCATCGCCTGGCGCAGCGCACTGCCGCTGAGGCTCTGCATCCAGCCGGGCTGCTGGGAGTGCCAGGCCAGGGTGTGGCCGCGCACCTCCTTGCCGTTCTGTACCGCCCAGTTGTAGACGCGGTCGGCGGCGGTGAAGTTGAACTGGCCCCGCTGCGGTTCGGTGGCGTCGATCTTCATCTCGTTCTCAGCCGTCACCGAGTTGAACTCGCGGGCCGCGATCGTCGCGTACGTCGAGTCGCTCAGTCTGTTCGCGGCGATGGCGACGCCGAAGTAGCGGCCGCTCTGCGCCGCCGCGGCACCGAGCGTGCTCTCGGCGGCCTGCGCGGGCGGCGGCGCGACCAGTGCGGCGACCACTCCCAGGACGCCGGCGACCAACGCCAGCAGCAGAACGCGGGTTTTCCGCCGGACAACGGGTCCGGGAAGGGCATATGAGCCCATGGCTGTGCCTCCAAGGCAGGAAGAACGGGGTCACCGGGCATCGGGGGCATGGGACCCGGGAGGGTCTCCATCGGCACGGACGGGCCCGGTCGTCCGCCGAGTGACGTACGCCGGGTGCCGGTGCGAGCCTCATGGGGACGACATGCGGAGTGGCGCAGGTGTCTCGGCGCGCGGATTTGTTGGGGCAGGTGTGCGCGGCTCTGCATACGGCGCAGCCCGCCCCGATCCCGCGCTGTTCGATATCTCGGTCTTCGGTCGAGTTACCAGACAGATGATTGAGGGGTTGACGGTGACTCGTCAATCCTCTTGCGTCGGAAATATTTCCGCCGTCAAATCGAAAATTTCGGAAACCCGTTCAGGTCGGCGGACCCCAGCACCAGCGAGCCGCTTTCGCGAACTACCTGGTGATCCGCAGGTGACGCGCGCGCTCATCACACTCGGGGAGGAGCTGTTTGCGGACAGATCGGCGACAGACCTTGACCGGGGGACCGCGCCTTCCTAGCTTGTGGCGTCACAGATCCGAGAGCGAAGCGAAAGTTTCGAATCCTCTGCGCCCGGCGCGGCTGCCGCTCCAGGGTTCATCGGCGGCGCCCCACCCCGCCCCCAAAGGAGGCCCCCTGATGTGGCTTCGCCACCCGTTCCCGGTCCGCCCAAGACGCGTACTCGGGGTTCTCGCGCCCCTGCTGCTGGTGGCCGCCTTCCTCGGCGCCCAGCCCGCCGAGGCGGCGACCGTAGACCCCAACGCCTCGTATGTGCTGGTCAACCGCAGCAGCGGCAAGGCCCTGGACGTCTACAACATGGCGACCGGCGACGGCGCCCGCATCACCCAGTGGACCAGGAACGACCAGAGCCAGCAGCAGTGGCAGTTCGTCGATTCCGGAGACGGCTACTACCGCGTCAAGTCCCGCCACTCGGGCAAGGTCCTGGACGTCCACAACTGGTCCACCGCGAACGGCGGCTCGATCGTCCAGTGGACCGACCTGAACGGCGCCAACCAGCAGTGGCGGCTGGCCGACGGCCCGGACGGCTACGTGAGGCTCGTCTCGCGCCACAGCAACAAGGCCCTCGAAGTACAGGGCGCCTCCACCGCCGACAACGCGAACATCGTCCAGTACGACGACTGGGGCGGTACCAACCAGCAGTGGCGGCTCGTCGAGGTCGGCGCAGGCACCCCTGGCTCGTGCGACCTCCCGTCGAACTACCGCTGGACGTCGACGGGCGCGCTGGCGCAGCCCAAACAGGGGTGGGTCTCGCTCAAGGACTTCACCGTCGCCCCGTACAACGGCAGACAACTCGTCTACGCCACCACGCATGACACGGGGACGAGGTGGGGTTCGATGAACTTCGGCCTGTTCACCAACTGGCCGGAGATGGCCTCGGCCGGCCAGAACACGATGAACAACTCCACCGTCGCACCCACGCTCTTCTACTTCGCGCCGAAGAACATCTGGGTGCTCGCCTACCAGTGGGGCGGGACCGCCTTCTCCTACCGGACGTCCAGTGATCCCACCAACCCCAACGGTTGGTCGTCCGAGCAGGTGCTCTTCTCCGGAAGCATCTCCGGCTCCGGGACGGGCCCCATCGACCAGACACTCATCGGTGACGGCACGAACATGTACCTGTTCTTCGCCGGTGACAACGGCAAGATCTACCGGGCCGCCATGCCGATCGGGAACTTCCCGGGCAGCTTCGGCTCGACCTCGACGGTGATCATGAGCGATACGACGAACAACCTGTTCGAAGCCCCGCAGGTCTACAAACTGCAGGGCCAGAACCGCTATCTCATGATCGTTGAGGCGATCGGCTCACAGGGCCGGTACTTCCGCTCGTTCACGGCCACCAGTCTGAACGGCTCCTGGACCCCCCAGGCCGCGACCGAGAGCAACCCCTTCGCCGGCAAGGCCAACAGTGGCGCCACCTGGACCAACGACATCAGCCACGGCGAACTGATCCGCACCAGCCCCGATCAGACCATGACCGTCGATCCCTGCAATCTGCAGCTGCTCTACCAGGGACGCAGCCCCAACTCCGGCGGCGACTACGGCCTCCTGCCCTACCGTCCGGGACTGCTGACCCTGCAGCGCTGACGGCAGACGCGGATCCTGCACGAACTGCGGGCAGCGCGGTCACCAGAGTCGTTATCCGGCCACAGCCGCCACCACAACCGAACAGGGGACACTGTTCGTGCCGCCCTCCACATTCAGGACAACCGTCGAAGCCGCACTGTCGCAGGCGTGGGAGGCCCCCTACGCTGATGTCCGCAGTCGGTTCGCGCCTCCCGCCCGACCGGGCGCCCGGTGGTGCGACGCAAGAGGGAACCCGGTGCGAATCCGGGGCTGTCCCGCAGCGGTGAGTGGGAACGGAAGCCGTCGATGTCACTGGGCCCCCGTCAGGGCCGGGGAAGAGACGGCCGGTAGGTGTCCGCCCTTCCGGCGGACGTGCCCGCGAGTCCGAAGACCTGCCACTGCGCCCGCGTCCCGCGCGGGCTGTGCACGTGACCTCGTGGACTGGGTCGGCGGTACGGGCGGTCGTACGTCGTACGGGTGGCCGCGCCTCCTGCCCCGTCGGCGTTCAAGGCCCGGTACGGAGGAGGATGGTGTGCGGGACCCAGCCGGTTCGCGTCGGCCGTACAGCCCCCGGGAGCCGGACGTGGACGGCGGCACGGTGTCCGGTGTCTGCCAGGGCACTCTGGGTGAGCTGTACCAGGGCCCGTTGCGCGTGGGCGCCGATCCCGAGATCGCGGTGGTGTCCTTTCCCGTGGACCGCCACGCGTGGGTCTATTTCACTCCGAGGACGGCGGCCGGCCCTCCGCCGCACGCACCGCCGCTCGGGAAGAAGTCGGTGGAGGCGGTCCGGCTCTTCCTGGACCACTACGGCCTCACGCTGCCCCCCGGTGACTGGCACACCCACTCCGAACTGCCGGTGGGCGTGGGGATGGCCAGTTCGACGGCGGACATCGTGGCGACGCTGCGCTGCCTGTTCCGCGTCTTCTCCCTGCCGTACGACACGGAGGTGGTCCGCGGCGTCCTCGCGCGGATCGAGCGCTCCGACAGCGTCTTCCTCGACGAGTTCGCCCTGTACCTCAGTGGCCGGCACCGGGTCGTGCGGCGGCTGGGACCGGATCTCGGCTTCCACACCGCCTACGTCACGGAACCCGGCACGGTGGACACCGCCGCCGTCACTCCCCTGCTGCTGGACCACTACCGGCGCCGCGGCGAGGAGTACCAGCGGTGTCTGACCGATCTGGTGAAGGGCTTCGACTCGGGTGACCCGGCCGCCGTCGCCCGTGCCGCGTCGGTCAGCGCCGCGTTGTCCCAGGAGGTTCTGCCCAAGGCCACCTTCGGCAGCCTGCAGGCCCATCGTGAGCGGTTCGGCGCCGACGGCGTCTTCGTCGCCCACACCGGCTGCCTGGCCGGGTATCTCTTCGCCTCGCGCCCGGGCGCCCGGGTCAAGTCCGACCTCTCCGCGTTCTTCCGCTCGCTCGGCCACCAGTGCACCTTCGCCCAAGGAGGCTACGGGTGATCCACCCCCACATCGCCGACGCCCTGAAAGCACCGGACCTCGTCCGGCTCACCGACGGGCTGGTCCTGCTGCGGTTCGAGTCGATGAAGATCTACTCGGCTCTGGCCGCCGTCCGCCATCTGCTGGAGCGGGGCACCGTCCGTCCGGGACAGACCCTGATCGACAGCTCCAGCGGCATCTACGCCTACGCCCTCGCCCTGGCCTGCCACCGGTACGGCATGCGGTGCCACATCGTCGCCTCCACCACGGTCGACGCCACCACCCTCGCCCAACTGGAGATCCTCGGCAGTACCGTGGAACAGGTCAGACCGTCGCGGAACCTCAAGCTCGACCAGGAACTGAGGGTGCGACGGGTGCGCGAGATCCTCGCCGAGCGTCCGGGACACCACTGGATGCGCCAGTACCACGACGACGTCCACTACCTCGGCTACCAGGAGGTCGCCGACCGGATCGCGGCGGAGTTCCCGGACACACCGCTGACCGTCGTCGGCGGTGTGGGCTCCGGCGCCTCGACCGGCGGCATCGTCGAGCGCCTGCGCGGCACGGACCCCTCGGTGCGCCTGGTCGGCGTCCAGCCCTTCGGCAGCGTCACCTTCGGCAGCCAGGACCATCACGATCCCGAGGCGATCATCGCGGGCATCGGCTCGTCCATCGCCTTCGACAACGTCCGGCACCATCTCTACGACACCGTGCACTGGCTGGACTTCACCCACGCCATGTCCGGTGCCGTCGCCCTGCTGCGCGAGCACGCGGTGTTCGCCGGGCTGTCCACCGGTGCCGGCTACCTCACGGCGACGTACGAGGGCCGCCGCCATCCCGACCGACTGCACCTGGTGATCGGGGCCGACACCGGACACCGCTACGTGGAGCGCGTGTTCGCCAGGCACTCCGAGGCTCTGGAACCAGCTGCGCTGAAACCCGTCGAGGTCCGCACTCCGGAGGAGATGGCCATGCCCTGGTCGAGGATGACGTGGCGGCGCACCGGCTGCCCGGCCGACCGGAAGGAGCGTGCCGCATGACCGTGGCCTGCCTGGAGTCACTGACCTTCGGCCTCGGCCGTCTGGTCCGCGCCGCCGACCGGCTCGGTGAGCGCCTGGTGCTCCTCACCCGGGATCCCGCCTACTACGCCTACGAACTGGACCGGCTGCCCGCCGGCGCCCTCGAAGTCGTCGTGACCGACACCTTCGACGTGGACCGGGTCACCGCGCTGCTCCGCCGCATCCCGCGGCTGGGCGGTCTGATCAGTTCGACCGACACCTGGACTCTCAGCGGCGCCGCCCTCGCCGAACGCCTCGGCCTGCCCGGTCTCGACCCAGCCGTCCTGCGGCTGACCCGGGACAAGGCCGCCGTACGCAACAGGCTGCACGATGCGGGTCTCACCCGGGCGAGGGCCGTCGAAGGCGCATACCCGGACCGCGAGGCTCGCGGGCTGCTGCTGAAGGAGGCGGGGCTGCCGCTCGTGCTCAAGGACACCGCGGGCACCGGGAGCCAGAACGTGTGGCTGGTGCGCGACGAGGACGAACTCGACGCGGCGCTGGCGCAGGCGTCCGGCCGGGAGCTGAAGGGACGCCTGTTCGCGGAGCCCTATTTCAGCGGCCCGGTATACAGCGCCGAGACGCTCACCTGGGCGGGCCGGACCCGGCTGCTGGGGGTGTCCAGCCGGCTGATGTCACCGGAGCCGCACTTCCGGGAGGAGATCACCGCCTTCCCGGTCGCCTTCCCCGCCCCGCAGGCGACGTCCCTGGAGCGTTGGCTCGACCGGGTCCTCGAAGCCATCGGCTACACCGACCGCTTCGCACACGTGGAGTTCGTACTGACCGCCGACGGCCCGGAAGTGGTGGAGGTCAATCCCCGCATCGGGGGCGCGCTGGTCGGAGAAGGGCTGTGCCGGAGCCTCGGCGTGAACGTGTACGAGGCGATGGTCGAGGCGGCGCTCGGCCGCCGCCCCGGTCTCATGGACGTGGACCTTCCCGGCGGTCCGGCGGTCGCCTTCGTCCTCGGCTACCCGGCCGCTCCCGGCGTGTTCACCGGAGTCGCCGGGCTGGACCGGCTCACCGGCATGCCGGGAAGACCCGCCTGGTACCCGACCAAGCAGGCCGGCGAACTCATCGAGCACCTGGGCGACAGCCGGGGATACGCGGGCATCGTGTACGCGGAGGCGGAGACCGCCGAACTCGCCACCCACCGCGCGGTGGCCGCCGCCAACGCCCTGCGGGTACGCACCGTCCCGGCCGGCCGGGACGCGCCCGGTGGGTGAGCGCACCACCCGGGGACCGGGCCCGCGCGCCGCGCTGTTCCCGCTCACGGGTCCGCTGCGGTTCCTCCTGCTCAGCTCGTTCCTCATTCCGCTCGGCAGCTTCATGGTCCTGCCGTTCATGTCGGTCTTCCTCCACGAGCGGCTCGGGTTGGGGCTGGGCACGGTCGGCGTCGTCCTGGCCGCGGCGTCGCTCGTGCAGTTCTCCGGCGGCATCGTCGGCGGAGCCCTCGCGGACCGGATCGGGCTGCGCCGCACGATGGTGTGGGCACTCGTCGTACGCACCGCCGGTTTCGCCGGGCTCCTCGCGGCCCTGCGCTGGCCGCCCCTCGCGATCTGGGCGCTGGTCCTGACGTGCTGCGGTGCCGCGCTGTACCTGCCCGCGAACAAGGCGTACCTGGTGCACGGCGTCGAGGACGAGCGCCGCCCGGCCTTCCTGTCGGCGGGCAACGCGGCGATCAACGCCGGAATGGCGGTCGGCCCGCTCATCGCCGGACCGTTCGTCCTGTCGTCGCCCGGCTGGCTCTTCGCGGCCGTCACGGCGCTGTTCCTCGCGGTCACGGCGGGACACGCGCGGCTGCCGGGGAGCGACGGGAACGGCGCGGACGGCGGGAACCACGCCGCGTCGCGGAAGACGGCTCCTCCGGGGCTCCTGGCCGGCCTGGCACTCCTGCCGTTCGCCGCCAACGCGCTGGCCTTCTACCTCTACTTCCACTTCCAGCACTTCCTGGCGGTGTACGCCGTCGAGCGTGCCTCCGCCGCGTTCTACAGCATGGTGCTGCTGCTCTGCTTCACGCTGGTGATCGTCGTCCAGCCGCTCGCGTCGGGCCTGATCCGGCGCATGCCGTACGTCCTGGCCCTCGCCGTCGGGTTCACGGGCCTGGCCGCGGGCATGGCCGTGCTGGCGGCCGGCACCCGGGCGGCACTGCTGGCGGGCGGCGCGCTGATCACCCTCGGGGACATCGTGCTGTTCCTCAAGAACGACCTGGAGGCGCTGCGCCGCAGTCCGCGCTCCGACGCCGTGGTCTTCGGCCAGCAGCGGCTGGCGGCGGGCCTGGGCGCCTGCGCGAGCGGCGTGCTGGGCGGGCAGGCGTACGGACTCGGCGAACGGGCCGGACACACCGGCTGGTTCTGGCTGCTGGCAGCCGCCCAATGTCTGCTGCTGCCCCCTCTTCTGCTGACGGTGCGCCACCGCGCGGCACGGCGCCCCGTCCCCGACGACTACCATGAAGGAGCACTGACGCACGATGACACGGACGGGCGGATTCCAGGACGATGACTTCTGGACCGAGTTCCACGACTTCCTCTTCTCCGAGCAGCGCTACGCACAGGCCGAGGACCTGCTCGACACCTCCCCCCTGCTCGCCCTCGCCGAGGGGGCACGTGTCCTGGACCTGTGCTGCGGGCCGGGGGTGTTCACCGTGCCGCTCGCCCGCCGGGGTCACCGGGTGACCGGAGTCGACCTGAGCCCGGCCATGCTGGACCGGGCGCGCAAGCGGTCGGCCGACGCCGGTGCCGACGTGACGTACGTGCGGGCCGACGCACGCGAGTACAGCGAACCCGGCGGCTTCGACGTGGTCCTGAACATGTTCACCTCCTTCGGGTACTTCGAGGACCCTGCCGACAACGCACGTGTGCTGCGCACCATGCACACCTGTCTGGCGCCCGGCGGCACGCTCGTCCTGGACCTCGCCGGGAAGGAGCTCCTTGCCCGCAGGGTCACCCCGCCCAAGGTGGTGCGGCGGGGCGAGGACGTGATGGTGCAGACCGACACCGTGCTCGACGAGTGGGCGCGGCTGCGCAGCGAGTGGGTGCTGGTCAGGGGCGAGCGGGTGACGCGGGCGACCTTGACGTGGTTCGTGTACAGCGCGGTGGAACTGCGTCGGATGGCCGAGGAGGCGGGGTTCGGCCAGGTGGAGGTCTTCGGCGGGTTCGACGGACGGGCCTACGACGAGAACGCCGAGCGGCTCGTCCTCCGGGCGGTCCGCGAAGCCTGAGGGAGGCGCGTGGGCACGCGGCCGGGTTCACGCGCCCATGCGTCGCCGGCTCGGGCCCGACCGCGTTGCCCAGGAGCACGGGAGCACGGGAGCACGGGAGCACGGGAGAAGCGTCTTGGTCCCGCCGCCGACATCACCGTGGCCGCACTGCTCGCCGACTTCCTCGGCATGGGAGCGCGACTGGTCGGCTCGGGCCGCTCTGGCTCGTCGCCGCGTGCGTCCCGGGCGCGGCGAGCCCCGGCTGCCGGGGGAGACCAGTCGGAGTCCTCGGCCGGGGGAAGGGGGACAGGGGAAGGCTCTCGTGCGCCTGCTACGTTCCACCTCGCCACGGTCGCGGCGCTGTGCGCGGTCGGCCGAACCCGATTGCTCAGGCCCGTTCGGCGTTGAGGGCGCGGCCCGCCGGGGTGCGGGTGTGGGTCCAGGCGGGCAGGGCGGTCAGGGATCCGACGGCCAGGAGGACACCGAATGCGGCGGCGAGCAGCCATGTCGTCGGGGGCATGGCCATCTCGGGGCTGACCAGCCAGTACACGAGCAGTCCACTCGGCATGCCCACCACCAGCCCGGGCAGTGCGGGCAGGAGTTGGGCGGCACACAGGGCCGTGACCACCTCGCGGGGGGTGGCGCCGAGGGTGCGGGTGATGGCCAGCGCGCGCCGGGCCTGCACGGCGGTGCTCCAGCCGAGGAAGATCGTGTTGAGCGCGGACAGCGCCACCAGGACGAGGGTGACGCCGTGCAGCGCCTGGCTGGTGACGAGGTTGCGTGCCGCGAGGGGGTTGTCCGGCGCGTAAGCGGTACTGGTGTCGGGTGCCGCGTGGAAGGCGAGCACCGCGGTGATCAGGAGGCTGGTGGTCGCCGTACCGATGGCGGTCAGGGCGGCGCGGCCGGGTCGGCGGGCGAGCAGCCGGATGCCGACCAGGAGCGCGGTGGGCAGGTACGCGGTCATGGCGTTCAGCCGTGGGTGGTGGGTGGACGGATGCGCCGAGTCGGTCAGGGAGTGGACCGTGCTGGAGCGGGCGGCGCGGACGACGGGGCGGAGTGTCCCGGCCAGGGAGACCAGGACGGCGAGGAACACGGCGGCCACGACGGTGTCGGTGGTCGGAGCGCTGACCGTGTTGAGCAACCCGGCACCGGGGTCGGCCAGTTCGGGTGCGGCCAGGGTCCCGGCGGTCAGCCCTAGGGCGGTGGCCACCACGGTGAGCAGCAGGTACTGCGCCAGCAGCACGGCGGCGACGTGGCCGGGGCCCGCGCCGACGGCCTTGAGCAGCCCGGCACGGCGGTTGTCACGGGTGGCGCGTACGGCGGCGAGCGCGGCGAGGGTGACGAGGGCGGCCGAGGCGAGCAGCCAGCCGCCGACGACCAGGGCGGGCTGAGCGAATTTGATCATGCTCGCGTCGGTCCGGAGGATGCCCTGCCAGTGGTGGGTGTTGACCCATTCGGGGCCCCTGCGCTCGTCGGTGAAGACGGTTTCCCGCCATGTCAGGGTCGCGGCCGGGTCCTTCAGCCTCAGATGGAACAGGTGGACGCCCGCCGTGTCGCCCGCGGCGGCGCGGGTGTCGGCGGCGGTGAGCCAGATCCTGCCGCCGCCGTAGTCGGACGTCCCGGGCCCCTGGGCCCAGTCGTTCCACGGATACACCGGGGTGGCCGCGCTGATCGCGAGGCCCACGACGGGGTAGTCGCGCCCGCTGATCGTGACGCGGTCGCCGACGTGCAGGTCGAGCGTCTGCGCGAAGCCCCGCTCGACCACCGCGCCGCCGGAACGCACCCACGAACCGGACGTCACCAGCGGCTGGTCGACCTTGGCCGGCTCGTCACCGCGTCCCTCGATCGCGGAGCGCGCGGTGTGGCCGTTCGTCCGGATCTCGGTCTCGAAGGCGAAGACGGGATCGGCCTGCTCGGCCACCCCGGGTGTCCGCTCCAGCCGTCCGGCCAGGCCGGAGGGGTCCTTGGCCGTCGTGATGGCGACGATGTCGGGTCCGTCGGTGGCCTCGCGCGTCTTCAGGTACGCCGTCGTGACGGCGTCGTTGGTGGAGAGCCCTAGGGTCAGCGAGGCGATGGCGGCGGTGACGGCGACCACGAACATCACGGACTCACCGGGACGGCGGCGCATGTCGCGCACGGCCAGACGCCAGATCAGCAGCAGGCGGCCCACGGTCAGCCCTCCCAGCTCAGCAGCGCGCCGAGCTCGTTGCCGCTGCCACCGCCGCCGCCCAGGCGGGTGTCCCCGGCCAGCGTGCCGTCGCGCAGGGAGACGACGCGGTCCGCCGTCGCGGCCACCCGCTCGTCATGGGTGACGGTGATCAGGGTCTGCCCGCCGGCGCGCAGTTCGTCGAAGAGGCGCAGGATGTCGCGGGTCGCCGCGCTGTCCAGGTTGCCGGTGGGTTCGTCCGCGAGGACCACCAGCGGCTCGTTGACCAGGGCGCGGGCGATGGCGACCCGCTGGCGCTGGCCACCGGACAGCTCTGAGGGCAGATGCCGGGCCCGGTCCGTGAGCCCGACCCGGTCCAGGAGTGCGACGGCGCGGTTCCGGGCGGCGCGCGGCGAGGCACCGGCCAGCAGCGCGGGCAGCTCGGTGTTCTCCGCGGCGGTCAACTCGTCCATCAGATGGAAGTCCTGGAAGACGAAGCCGACGGCGCGGCGCCGCAGCCTGGCCAGCGCCCGCTCGCCGAGCTCGTCGACGCGCCGGCCGCCGAGCCAGACCTCGCCGTCACTGGGCCGGTCGAGCCCGCCGAGAAGCTGGAGCAGCGTCGACTTGCCGCAGCCGCTGGGTCCGGTCACGGCGAGTGTCTGCCCGGCAGGCACGTCGAGGTCGACGCCGTCGACCGCCCACACCGCGCTCTCGTCCTCACCGTAGACCCGCGTCAGACCGATGGCCCGCAGTACCGGTGCGCGCATGTCGCCGCCTCCGACGTCGGACCCGTACCCCAACGGTGCCGGGCCCGGACCGTCGTCCGCGCCCCTGCGCCGTGACCGGCCCTTGGCCCGCCGACCGTCGTTCGTCATCCGAATGCTCCGCCTTTCCCACGCGGGGCGCGGGTGGACCAGGTCCGCTCGCACGCCTCCAGCCAGCGCAGATCGGCCTGCAACCGGAGCGCGATGCCCTCCAGAAGCAGCCCGGCCTCTGAATCCGTGTCCTCCAGGAGAGCGGCGTGCTGGGCCTCGGCGAGGCTGCGCAGCAACTCCCGCCGCCGTGCCTCGACGAGCGCGACCGGGTCGGCCAGACCCGAGACTCCGGCGGCCACCAGTTTCAGATGGAACTCCGCCACGTCCGCTCTGGGCCCGCCGCCCTCGGTCATCCACGCGGCCGCCCGCTCCTGCCCGGCCGCGGTCAGCGCGTACACCTTGCGTCGCGGGCCGCGCACCGGCACGTCCTCACGTTCCCGGACGACCAGTCCGGCCTTCTCCAACCGGGTGAGCGTGACGTAGATCTGCCCCGCGTTCAGTGTCTCTCCCAACGGTCCGAGCGCCGCCGCCAGCCGCCTGCGCAGGTCGTAGCCGTGCGACGGCTCCTTGACCAGCAGCGCCAGCACCACGTCCTGCATCCGGCCGCCCTCCTCAGCGATCTCATTGGATAGCGGTTATCCATGGAGGCGTCAAGGCACGGCGGCCGGTGTCCGGTTCGTTGTCCGTCGGGGATGGGTTGCGCGGTCCGGAGTTACCATCCTGTGGAGCCGCTGGGGCTCAGAGGTGCGAGAAGGTGTGTGGTTGAGATGGCGGTAGGCAGGGTTGTCAGGTTCGACGGGGTGCGGGGCTACGGGTTCATCGCCCCCGAGCACGGCGGGGAGGACGTCTTCCTGCATGCCAATGATCTGCTGATCCCCGAGACGTCCGTGCGTTCCGGGGCCTGGGTGAAGTTCGAGGTGGAGGAGGGCGACCGCGGGCTGAAGGCCTCGTCCGTCCAGCTGGCCGACGGACCGCCGCCGTCCATGGCGCCGGCGCATGTCGCGCCGCCGCGGTCCGCCGCACCGGCGCATTCGCCGATGCCCTCGTTCCACGAGGCCGAGGAGCCGACGTGTGACGTGCTGGGCGCCGCGGAGTTCACCCACGAGATGACGGAACTGATGCTGAGCGCGGCTCCGTCGCTGTCCGGGGAGCAGATCCTGCGGCTCCGGCAGCGCCTGGTCGAGTACGGCAGGAGGCACGGCTGGGTCGAAGGCTGAGCATGGGAGAGGGCCCCACG
>NZ_JBHYJX010000028.1:0-107881 GCF_042740985.1 Streptomyces sp. NPDC058985
GGCCAAGGCCACGCACCCCGCCCGTCGCCGTTCGATCTACCCGTCGGTAGCATCCTGGTCATGGCAGACACGCAGCAGGTGGACACGCAGCAGGGGGACCCGAAGGCCGACCGGCGCGCCGAGCGCCGCGTGGCGCGCCTCGCCCGGTCGATCGACTCCTTCTCCAAGGCGCACGGCGGCGCCGAGGCCCAGGTCGCCTACCTCGGTGAGCGCGGCGCCCGGATCGTCCTGGTGGGCGAGGACGGCGCCTGGGGAGACCTGGTCGCGCGCTCCCACGAGACGGCCCGGCAGGCCGTGGAGAAGTCCGGACTCACCGTCCACGAGGACTTCGACGGCGAGTTCGCCGCGAAGGTGACGACGGGCCGCTACGAGTGGTCGCGCATGGCCGGCATCCAGGTCGGCGGCCCGAGCAACACCTGAGACCGGGTTCCCCCGTTAGGACCGTAGGAAGCCGCACGGCGCACGAGCCGTGACGGCCCGCGGTCCCGTCACGGGGGAGTCCGGATGATCGAAACGCCGTCCCTGGTGGACCAGTACTGCCACGGCGTCCTGAGAACGGAGCTGGGCCTCGGCACCTTCGAGGCCCAGCTGGCCCGCACCGAGGGTCCGCCCGCGCCGGGCACCACCCTCTTCGACACCCAGACCGGCTTCGCGGTACGCCGCTGGTGCCCGCCCCTGCTCGGCCTGGAACCGCACTGCCCGCCCGCCCGCTACCTGGCCCGGCGCCGGGAGCTGGGCGTCATGGAGGCCGACCGCAGGCTGCTGCGCGGCAGCGGCATCACGACGTACCTGGTGGACGCGGGGCTGCCCGGCGACCTGACCGGGCCGGGGGAGATGGCGTCCGCGGCCGACGCCGCCACCCACGAGATCGTGCGCCTCGAACTGCTGGCCGAACAGGTCGCCGACACCTCCGGCACCGTCGAGTCCTTCCTCGCCAACCTCGCCGAGGCGGTGCACGGGGCCGCCGCGGGCGCGGTCGCCTTCACCTCGGTCGCGGGCGTACGGCACGGACTCGCGCTCGCCCCCGAACCGCCCGGCCCCGGCGAGGTGCGCGGGGCCGCCGGGCGCTGGCTGAGCGGGCGCGAGGTGGGCGGGGAACTGAGCGACCCCGTGCTGCTGCGGCACCTGCTGTGGATCGCCGTCGCCTCCGGACTGCCGCTCCAGCTGCACGCGGGCCTCGGTGAGCCGGGCCTGCGCATCGACCGCACCGACCCGGTCCTGCTCACGGACTTCGTCCGGGCCACCGCGGGCCTCGGCACCGACCTGGTCCTCCTGCACGGCTACCCGTACCACCGCCACGCCGCCCACCTGGCGGGCGTCTTCCCGCACGTCTACGCCGACTCCGGCGCCGCGCTGGTGCGCACCGGCGCCCGCGCCGCGACGGTCCTCGCGGAGATCCTGGAGCTGGCCCCCTTCGGCAAGATCCTGTTCTCCAGCGGCGCCCAGGGCCTGCCCGAGCTGCACGTGGTGGCCGCCCGCCTGTTCCGCGAGGCCCTCGGCCGGGTGCTGGGCACCTGGGTGGCCGAGGGGGCGTGGTGCCTGGGGGACGCGCAGCGGGTGGCCGCCATGATCGCGTCGGGGAACGCGGGCCGCGTCTACGGACTGGAGGCGGCCCCGCCGAGCCCCGTCAGGCCCGGGTGAGCGTCGCCTCCGCCGCGGGACCCGGCACCCCGGCCCCCTGCCCGTCGGCGCGCTCGCGCACCGCCAGCAGCACCCGCAGCACCGCGATCCACACCAGGCACGAGCCGAGCATGTGCAGCCCGACCAGGACCTCGGGCAGGTCGGTGAAGTACTGGACGTAGCCGATGACGCCCTGGGCGAGCAGCACCAGGAAGAGGTCACGGGTACGGACCAGCGGCCCCTTGGGCGCGTCGACCGCCTTCAGCACGAACCACAGGGCGAACGTCAGCGTCACCACGATCCACGCCAGCACGGCGTGCGCCTTGCTCACCGTCTCCCAGTCGAGCGGCATCCGCGCGACCTCGCTGGAGTCGCCCGCGTGCGGCCCCGCGCCGGTGACGACCGTGCCGACCGCGATCAGCAGCACGGAGACGACGGTCAGCACCCACACCATCTGCTGCACGGGCTTGCCGACCAGGGGCCGCGGTGCCGCGTCGCCCTCCCGGGTGCGCTGCCACATCACGGTCGCGACCGCGATCAGCGCGCTGGACAGCAGGAAGTGCGCGGCGACCGTGTACGGGTTGAGACCGACCAGGACCACGATGCCGCCGAGGATCGCGTTGCCCATCACGATCCAGAACTGCGCCCAGCCCAGCCGGGTCAGCGAGCGCCGGAACGGTTTCCGCGACCGCGCGGCGACGATCGCCCAGCCGACCGCCGCGCACAGCACGTAGGTCAGCATGCGGTTGCCGAACTCGATGACGCCGTGGACGCCCATCTCGCTGGTGTTGGTCAGCGAGTCCTCGGTGCACTTCGGCCAGGTCGGGCAGCCGAGGCCCGAGCCGGTCAGGCGCACCGCGCCGCCGGTGACCACGATGACCACCGACATGGTCAGGGCGATGAGGGCAGCCCGCCGGACGGTCCGGGGATCCGGGGTCCAGCGCGCGGCGATGAAGGCGAGCGGGTTGCGCACGGCGGCTGCGGCGTCGGCGCGGGTCACGTTTGGCACGCCGTCCATCGTAGGGGGCCGCTTGTGCACGCTTTCACGAGGGTCGCTCCGGGGCGTGCGGCCCTACTCCCAGCGGAAGAACTTCCCGGCGGCCGCGAGCCCCGCGACCGCCCACACGGCGAGGATCGCCAGGTTCCCCCACGGCATCCCGGCACCGTGCTGGAGCACGTCGCGCAGCCCGTCCGACAGGGCGGAGATGGGCAGCAGCCCCAGCACGTCCTGCGCGGCGTCCGGGAACCTGTCCAGCGGCACGATCACCCCGCCGCCCACGAGCAGCAGCAGGAAGACCAGGTTGGCGGCGGCCAGCGTGGCCTCCGCCTTCAGGGTGCCCGCCATGAGCAGCCCGAGCCCGGAGAAGGCGGCCGTGCCGGCGACCAGGAGCAGCAGCACGGAGGCCGGGTTGCCGTGCGGCGACCAGCCCAGCGCGAAGGCGATCACCGTCAGCAGCACGATCTGGAGCACCTCGGTGACCAGCACCGACACCGTCTTCGCGGCCATCAGCGCCCAGCGGGGCAGCGGCGACGCGGCCAGCCGCTTCAGCACCCCGTACCGGCGCTCGAAGCCGGTGGCGATGGCCTGTCCGGTGAACGCCGTGGACATGACGGCGAGGGCGAGCACGCCGGGGGCGAGGAAGTCGACGGCCTCCTCGGTGCCGGTGTCGACGATGTCCACGGTGCTGAACAGGACGAGCAGCAGCGTCGGGATGATCACCGTCAGCAGCAGCTGCTCGCCGTTGCGCAGCAGCATCCTCGTCTCCAGCGCCGCCTGCGCCGCGATCATGCGTCCGAGGGGGGCGGCGCCGGGCTTGGGCGCGTAGGTGCCCGTGGTCGTCGTCATGAGCGCAGTTCCTTGCCGGTCAGCTCCAAGAACACGTCCTCCAGGGTGTGCCGCTCCACCGAGATGCGGTCCGGCATCACCCCGTGCTGGGCGCACCAGGAGGTCACCGTCGCGAGCAGCTGCGGGTCGACCTTGCCGACGACGCGGTAGGAGCCCGGCGTCAGCTCCGCCGCCGCCGAGTCCGGGGGCAGCGCCTTGAGGAGGGAGGCCACGTCCAGTCCCGGCCGGCCGGTGAACCGCAGGGTGTTCTCGGCGCCGCCGCGGCACAGGTCCTCGGGCGATCCCTGGGCGATGACCCGGCCCGCGTCGATGATGGCGACGTCGTCGGCCAACTGCTCGGCCTCGTCCATGTGGTGGGTGGTGAGGATGACGGAGACGCCGTCGCCGCGCAGGTCCCGCACGAGGTCCCAGGTGGCGCGGCGGGCCTGGGGGTCCAGACCGGCCGTCGGCTCGTCCAGGAACACCAGCTCCGGACGTCCGACCACCGCCATCGCCAGGGCGAGCCGCTGCTGCTGCCCGCCGGAGAGCCTGCGGTACGTCGTCCGGCCGCACGACCCCAGGCCGAGCCGCTCGATCAGTGCGTCGACGTCCAGCGGATGGGCGTGCAGTTTCGCGACGTGGCGCAGCATCTCGTCGGCCCGGGCGCCGGAGTAGACGCCGCCGGACTGGAGCATCACCCCGATCCGGGGCCGCAGCTCGGCGCCCTGTCCGACCGGGTCGAGGCCCAGGACGCGCACCGTTCCGGAGTCCGGCCTGCGGTATCCCTCACAGGTCTCGACGGTCGTCGACTTGCCCGCTCCGTTGGGGCCGAGTACGGCGGTGACGCCCGCATCGGCCACCAGGTCCAGGCCGTCCACCGCGGTCTTCGTGCCGTACCGCTTCACCAGGGCCTGCACCTGGACCACGGGCTCGCTTCGCATGGGTCACGAGTCTAGGGAGACGGCGCGGCGCCCGGGCGCGGGGGTACGGGATCTCCCCCGCACGGGGCGGGGGCGGTGCGCTTCCAGGGCGGTGGGGTGCGCCGCCCGGCGGCGCGCCGGGCCGTCAGTCGCGGGGGCGGTGCACGGGCAGCCACCGTTCGGCGTAGGCGACCGCGTCCGGCAGCGGGAACAGGCGTGCGGGGGCCGCGCCGACGGTGGCGCGGGTGACCGGCCGGTCGCGTTCGAAGTCGTGGCCGAGTTCGTCGAAGCGGTCCGAAGTGATCGACACCTCGGTCACCCGTTCCCAGCCCACAGGACCCGGGCGCCCCACCTCCACCGTAGGGGAGGGGATCCGGTATTCGGCCAGGTGGACGGCGGTGCACGCCTCGTAACCCGCGCCGAGCAGCAGGACCCGGGCGCCGAGCCGTTCCAGCGTGGCCAGCGGGCTGCGCTCGCCCAGCCGGCAGTCGGTCGCGTGGCCCTCGACCACCTCGGCGGCGCGCGCCCCGAGGGCCGCGAACGAGGTCTGCGGATGGGCACTGCGCAAGGCGCCGGGCCAGGTGCGGACGGTCTCGGGGATCACCCCGACGCCGCGCGAGGGTGTGATCAGCGGGTCGTAGGCGGGCGTCGCCCTGCGCACGGTGTCCCACCACTCCTCGGGCACCGGAGGGCTGGTCCACAGGGCCGGGTCCGACAGGTCGCCCGTCTGCGTCGGGACCACCAGCGTGCCGACCGGGCCGAGGGCGTCGAGCAGTCCCTGGACCACGGCGACCGGCCCTCCGCAGACCCAGCCGAGTGAGCTGAGGGAGGTGTGCGCGAGGAGGGTGTCACCGGTCCGCACACCCAGCTCGCGCAGCCCCGCTGCGATGGTGCCGCGGGTGACGAGTGGGCCGGTCGGAGGGGGTGTGGGCATGCCGGGGAGTGTCCCGCAGGCCCGCCCGGGGCGCCACCGAATTGATCGATCAAAGATCGTTTCCGCAGGTCAGATTAGGTATACCTAAGTGACGCAGGGCACCGTCGGAAGATCCGGACGCGGCTTGCCCGCCTCCGAGGAATTACGCAACAATGGCGTTGTGAAAAACGTTGGCGAGGCTCCGCAGGAGGAACTCGCGACCGGTGAGCGGTCCACCCGCAACCGTGTCGCGCGCTCCATCCTGGACCACGGGCCGTCGACGGTCGCCGAACTCGCCGGGCGCCTGGGCCTCACCCAGGCGGCGGTCCGGCGCCACCTCGATGCGCTGGTCGCCGACGACGTGGTCGAGGCGCGCGAACAGCGGGTCTACGGCACGCGCACGCGCGGGCGCCCCGCCAAGGTCTTCGCGCTCACCGACTGCGGCCGCGACGCCTTCGACCAGTCGTACGACAAGCTGGCCGTGGACGCCCTGCGCTGGATCGGCGAGCGAGAGGGCGGGGAGCAGGCTGTCGCCGCCTTCGCCCGGGCCCGGATGGCCGCCCAGGGCGGCGCCTACCGCAAGGCGGTCGAGTCCGCCCCGCCCGAGCAGCGCACCGAAGCGCTGGCCAAGGCCCTGAGCGCGGACGGGTACGCTGCTACCGCGCGGAGCGCACCCCCTCCGCAGCAGGGCGAGCAGCTGTGCCAGCACCACTGCCCGGTCGCCCACGTCGCGGAGCAGTTTCCGCAGCTGTGCGAGGCGGAGACGGAATTTTTCGCCGAGCTGCTCGGTACACATGTACAGCGGCTCGCGACCATCGCGCACGGCGACGGGGTCTGCACCACGTTCATTCCGAAGACCTCGCACGCGCCGCCCGCGGCGCACACGTCCAAGAACACCGCTAACGCATCTGCAAGCACGGCCGGGAGGAACCCCGCATGACTCTCCCCACGGAGACTGCCCACCCCGAGCTCGAGGGCCTGGGCAAGTACGAATACGGCTGGGCCGACTCCGACACGGCCGGCGCCTCTGCCAAGCGCGGCATCAACGAGGACGTCGTCCGCGACATCTCCGCGAAGAAGAACGAGCCGGAGTGGATGACCAAGCTCCGCCTCAAGGGCCTGCGCCTCTTCGAGAAGAAGCCCATGCCGAACTGGGGCTCGGACCTGTCGGGCATCGACTTCGACAACATCAAGTACTTCGTGCGCTCCACGGAGAAGCAGGCGGAGTCCTGGGAGGACCTGCCCGAGGACATCAAGAACACCTACGACAAGCTCGGCATCCCCGAGGCGGAGAAGCAGCGCCTCGTCGCCGGTGTCGCCGCGCAGTACGAGTCGGAGGTCGTCTACCACCAGATCCGCGAGGACCTGGAGGAGCAGGGCGTCATCTTCCTGGACACCGACACGGCCCTGAAGGAGCACCCGGAGCTCTTCAAGGAGTACTTCGGGACCGTCATCCCCGTCGGCGACAACAAGTTCGCCTCGCTGAACAGCGCGGTGTGGTCCGGCGGCTCCTTCATCTACGTGCCGAAGGGCGTGCACGTCGAGATCCCGCTCCAGGCCTACTTCCGTATCAACACGGAGAACATGGGCCAGTTCGAGCGGACCCTGATCATCGTCGACGAGGGTGCCTACGTGCACTACGTCGAGGGCTGCACCGCGCCGATCTACAAGTCGGACTCGCTGCACTCCGCGGTGGTCGAGATCATCGTCAAGAAGAACGCCCGCTGCCGCTACACGACCATCCAGAACTGGTCGAACAACGTCTACAACCTGGTCACCAAGCGCGCCGTGGCGTACGAGGGCGCGACCATGGAGTGGATCGACGGCAACATCGGCTCCAAGGTGACGATGAAGTACCCGGCCGTCTACCTGATGGGCGAGCACGCCAAGGGCGAGACCCTGTCCATCGCCTTCGCGGGCGAGGGCCAGCACCAGGACGCCGGCTCCAAGATGGTCCACATGGCGCCGAACACGTCGTCCAACATCGTCTCGAAGTCCGTGGCGCGCGGCGGCGGCCGTACGTCCTACCGCGGTCTCGTCGAGATCGGCGAGGGCGCCCACGGCTCCAAGTCGAACGTGCTGTGCGACGCGCTGCTCGTCGACACCGTCTCCCGCTCCGACACGTACCCCTACGTGGACGTCCGCGAGGACGACGTGTCCATGGGCCACGAGGCGACCGTCTCCAAGGTCTCCGAGGACCAGCTCTTCTACCTGATGAGCCGCGGTCTGAGCGAGTTCGAGGCGATGGCGATGATCGTGCGCGGCTTCGTCGAGCCGATCGCGAAGGAGCTGCCCATGGAGTACGCCCTCGAACTCAACCGGCTGATCGAGCTGCAGATGGAAGGCGCGGTCGGCTGAGGCCCGTCCTTCGCAGCACTCCCCGATTTCTTGACGCAGGAAGAGAGCAGACCGACAGCCATGGCTGAGGCTCAGAACATCCCCGTGGGGTCCACCACCGCGGGCCAGATCGCGGTGGCCGCCGAGTCGACCGTCGCCACGCGCATGAGCGCGCCCGCGTCCTTCGACGTGGCGGACTTCCAGGTCCCCCACGGCCGCGAGGAGGAGTGGCGGTTCACGCCGCTGGAGCGGCTGCGCGGGCTGCACGACGGCACCGCGGTCGCCACCGGCGACGGCGTGAAGGTCGACGTCGACGCGCCCGAGGGCGTCGTCGTCGAGACCGTCGGTCGCGACGACGCGCGCATCGGCCGGGCCGGCACCCCGGTGGACCGGGTCGCCGCCCAGGCGTACTCGGCGTTCGAGAAGGCGGGTGTGATCACCGTCCCGAAGGAGACGGTCCTCACCGAGCCGATCCGCATCGCCGTGCACGGCGAGGGCGGCACCGCCTACGCCCACCAGGTCGTCGAGCTGGGCGCCTTCGCCGAGGCCGTGGTCGTCATCGACCACACCGGTGACGCGGTGCTCGCAGCCAACGTCGACTACGTCCTGGGCGACGGCGCCAAGCTGACCGTCGTCTCCGTCCAGGACTGGGACGACAAGGCCGTGCACGTCGGCCAGCACAACGCGCTGATCGGCCGCGACGCCGGCTTCAAGTCCTTCGTCGTCACCTTCGGCGGCGACCTGGTCCGGCTGCACCCGCGCGTCGCGTACGCGGGACCCGGCGGCGAGGCCGAGCTGTTCGGCCTGTACTTCACCGACGCCGGCCAGCACCAGGAGCACCGCCTCCTGGTCGACCACAACGTCCCGCACTGCAAGTCCAACGTCGTCTACAAGGGCGCGCTCCAGGGCGACGACGCGCACGCGGTCTGGATCGGCGACGTGCTGATCGAGGCCGCGGCCGAGGGCACCGACACCTACGAGATGAACCGCAACCTCGTCCTCACGGACGGCGCGCGGGTCGACTCGGTGCCCAACCTGGAGATCGAGACCGGCGAGATCGTCGGCGCCGGCCACGCCTCCGCCACCGGCCGCTTCGACGACGAGCAGCTCTTCTACCTGATGGCGCGCGGCATCCCCGAGATCGACGCCCGCCGCCTGGTGGTCCGCGGCTTCTTCGCCGAACTGGTCCAGCAGATCGGTGTCCCGGACATCGAGGAGCGCCTGATCGCCAAGATCGAGGAAGAGCTGGAGGCGTCGGTCGCATGACCTTCGTACGCGTCTGTGGAGCGGACGAGCTGGAGGAGGACACCCCCAAGAGGGTGGAACTCGACGGCACGCCGATCTCCGTCGTGCAGACCGAGGGCGAGCTGTTCGCGATCCACGACATCTGCTCGCACGCGAACGTCTCCCTCGCCGAGGGCGAGGTCGACGACTGCCACATCGAGTGCTGGCTGCACGGCTCGCGCTTCGACCTCCGTTCCGGCAAGCCCGACAGTCTTCCGGCGACGCGCCCCGTCCCCGTTTACCCCGTAAAGATCGAAGGGGACGACGTGCTCGTCTCCCTCACCCAGGAGTCCTGAGGCACCCATGGCAACGCTTGAAATCCGAGACCTGCACGTCACCGTCGAGGCCGACAACGCCACGAAGGAGATCCTCAAGGGCGTCGACCTCACCGTGAAGCAGGGCGAGACGCACGCCATCATGGGCCCGAACGGCTCCGGCAAGTCGACCCTCGCCTACTCCCTCGCCGGTCACCCCAAGTACACGATCACCAGCGGCACCGTTCTGCTCGACGGCGAGGACGTCCTGGAGATGTCCGTCGACGAGCGCGCCCGCGCCGGCCTCTTCCTCGCCATGCAGTACCCGGTCGAGGTCCCCGGCGTCTCGGTCTCCAACTTCCTGCGCACCTCCGCCACCGCCGTCCGCGGCGAGGCCCCCAAGCTGCGCACCTGGGTGAAGGAGGTCAAGGAGGCCATGCAGAACCTCAACATGGACCCCGCCTTCGCCGAGCGCAACGTCAACGAGGGCTTCTCCGGCGGTGAGAAGAAGCGCCACGAGATCCTCCAGCTGGAGCTGCTCAAGCCGAAGGTCGCGATCCTCGACGAGACCGACTCCGGCCTCGACGTCGACGCCCTGCGGGTCGTCTCCGAGGGCGTCAACCGCGTCCGCGAGACCGGTGAGGTCGGCACCCTGCTGATCACGCACTACACGCGCATCCTGCGCTACATCAAGCCCGACCACGTCCACGTCTTCGCGAACGGCCGCATCGCCGAGTCGGGCGGCCCCGAGCTGGCCGACAAGCTGGAGGCCGAGGGCTACGAGGCATACACGAAGGGTGGCGCATCCGAGTGACACAGCTGCCGGGCCTCCTCGACACTGAGGCGATCCGCAAGGACTTCCCCATCCTGGACCGCCAGGTCCACGACGGGCGCAAGCTCGTGTACCTGGACAACGCGGCGACCAGCCAGAAGCCGCGACAGGTGCTGGACGCGCTCAGCGAGTACTACGAGCGCTACAACGCCAACGTCCACCGCGGCGTGCACGTCCTCGCCGAGGAGGCCACGGCGCTGTACGAGGGCGCGCGCGACAAGGTCGCGGAGTTCGTCAACGC
Source organism: Streptomyces sp. NPDC058985 (assembly GCF_042740985.1). NCBI lineage: Bacteria > Bacillati > Actinomycetota > Actinomycetes > Kitasatosporales > Streptomycetaceae > Streptomyces > Streptomyces sp. NPDC058985. Next base: position 10,227 of record NZ_JBHYJX010000028.1, read on the forward strand.
GCCCTCCCGGGACGAGGTGATCTTCACCAAGAACGCCTCGGAGTCCCTGAACCTCGTCGCCAACATGCTGGGCTGGGCCGACGACCCGTACCGCGTGGACCACGAGACCGAGATCGTCATCACGGAGATGGAGCACCACTCCAACATCGTGCCGTGGCAGCTGCTCGCGCAGCGCACCGGTGCGAAGCTCCGCTGGTTCGGCCTGACCGACGACGGCCGCCTCGACCTGTCCAACATCGACGAGGTCATCAACGAGAAGACGAAGATCGTCTCCTTCGTGCTGGTCTCCAACATCCTGGGCACCCAGAACCCGGTCGAGGCGATCGTGCGCCGCGCCCAGGAGGTCGGCGCGCTGGTCTGCGTCGACGCCTCCCAGGCCGCGCCGCACATGCCGCTGGACGTACAGGCCCTCCAGGCCGACTTCGTGGCCTTCACCGGCCACAAGATGTGCGGCCCGACCGGCATCGGCGTCCTGTGGGGCCGCCAGGAGCTGCTGGAGGACCTCCCGCCGTTCCTCGGCGGCGGCGAGATGATCGAGACCGTCTCGATGCACTCCTCCACGTACGCCCCGGCCCCGCACAAGTTCGAGGCGGGCACGCCACCGGTCGCTCAGGCGGTCGGCCTGGGCGCGGCGATCGACTACCTGCGGTCGATCGGCATGGACAAGATCCTCGCGCACGAGCACGCGCTGACCGAGTACGCGGTCAAGCGGTTGCTCGAGGTCCCCGACCTGCGCATCATCGGCCCCACCACGGCCGAGGAGCGCGGCGCGGCGATCAGCTTCACGCTCGGCGACATCCATCCGCACGACGTGGGCCAGGTCCTCGACGAGCAGGGCATCGCGGTCCGGGTCGGCCACCACTGCGCCCGGCCCGTCTGCCTGCGCTACGGAATTCCTGCGACCACGCGAGCGTCGTTCTATCTGTACTCCACGCCGGCCGAGATCGACGCACTGGTCGACGGTCTGGAGCACGTACGGAACTTCTTCGGCTGACGGGACGAGCGAAGAGCATGAAGCTGGACTCCATGTACCAGGAAGTCATCCTGGACCACTACAAGCACCCGCACGGGCGGGGCTTGCGGGATGGCGACGCCGAGGTCCACCACGTCAACCCGACATGCGGCGACGAGATCACCCTCCGTGTGAAGTACGACGGCACGACGATCAGTGATGTCAGCTACGAGGGTCAGGGCTGCTCGATCAGCCAGGCGAGCGCCTCCGTGCTGAACGACCTGCTGGTCGGCAAGGACCTCGCCCAGGCGCAGCGGATCCAGGAGACCTTCCTGGAGCTGATGCAGTCCAAGGGCAGGATCGAGCCCGACGACGAGATGGAGGAGATCCTGGAGGACGCGGTCGCGTTCGCCGGGGTCTCGAAGTACCCGGCCCGGGTCAAGTGCGCCCTGCTGAGCTGGATGGCCTGGAAGGACGCGACGGCCCAGGCGCTGGACGGCGCCGACGCCGAGAAGGAGACGACGGCATGACTGAGACCGTGGAAATGAAGCCTGCCTCCGAGGAGGAGGTCCGCGAGGCCCTGCTGGACGTGGTGGACCCCGAGCTGGGCATCGACGTCGTCAACCTGGGCCTGATCTACGGCGTCCACATCGACGACGCGAACATCGCGACCATCGACATGACCCTGACGTCGGCGGCCTGCCCGCTGACGGACGTGATCGAGGACCAGGCCAAGTCCGCCACGGACGGCCTCGTCAACGAGCTGCGCATCAACTGGGTCTGGATGCCGCCGTGGGGCCCGGACAAGATCACGGACGACGGCCGCGAGCAGCTGCGGGCGCTCGGCTTCAACGTCTGAGCCGCACCGCTCCTCCAGAACGGCGACGCCCCTCGGGCGTCGCCGTTCGCGTGTCGTCGACCCTCCGTTATGTACGCTCGTACACATGGGATATCTGCTCCTGGCCGGAGCCATCGCCGCCGAGGTCGCCGGAACCACCGCCATGAAGTACAGCGAGGGCTTCAGCAGGCTGTTCCCCTCGCTGCTGACGGCGCTCGCCTACGTGATCTCCTTCACCCTGCTCGCCCAGACGCTGAAGACCCTCAACGTCGGCACCGCGTACGCCATCTGGGCCGGCGTCGGCACGGCGGCCATCGCCGCGATCGGTGTCGTGTTCCTGGGGGAGGGGATGACCGTGGCCAAGGCCGTCGGCATCGCCCTGATCATCATCGGGGTCGTCGTCCTCAATCTGGGCGGCGCGCACTGATGTCCCGCCGCCACGACCCCGAGCGACGCCAGCGCCTCATCGACGCGGCGATCCGGGTGGTCGGACGCAAGGGCATCGCCGGCCTCAGCCACCGCACGGCCGCCGCCGAGGCGGACGTACCGCTGGGCTCGACGACGTACCACTTCGCGACCCTGGACGAGCTGCTGGTCGCCGCCCTGCGCCAGACCAACGAGGGCTTCGCCAAGGTCGTGGCCGCGCACCCGGGCTTGTCCGACCCCGACACCGACCTGGCGGGCGAACTGGCCCGCGTGCTCGGCGAGTGGCTGGCCGGTGACCGCACGGGCGTGGAGCTGGAGTACGAGCTGTACCTGGCCGCGCTGCGCCGCCCCGCCCTGCGGCCGGTGGCGGCCGAGTGGGCCGAGGGCGTCGCCGACCTGCTCTCCCACCGTACGGACCCGCTCACGGCGCGGGACCTGGTCGCGCTGATGGACGGCGTCTGCCTCCAGGTGCTGCTGACGGACACGCCGTACGACGAGGAGTACACGCGAGAGCTACTGGCCCGGATGATCCCACCGACCCCACCGGGCCGGTGACCGCGGGGCGAGACGGCCGCGGGGTCGGCTCGCATCGGTGGGCGGCGGCCGGTTAGGTTGCCCTCATGACCGACACGACTGCTCCCCGCACCACCGGCGCCGTGGCCGCCGGGCTCGCCACCATCGCCGCCGACGGCACCGTCCTCGACACCTGGTTCCCGGCCCCCGAACTGTCCGCCGAGCCGGGCCCGTCCGGCACCCAGCGCCTCACTGCCGAACAGGCCGCCGACCTGCTCGGCGGCGGCGCGACCGCCGCGGTCGGTCCGGACGCCCGCCGCGGCGTCGAGGTGGTCGCGGTCCGTACGGTCATCTCCTCGCTGGACGAGAAGCCGGTCGACACGCACGACGTCTACCTGCGCCTGCACCTGCTCTCCCACCGCCTGGTCAAGCCGCACGGCCAGAGCCTGGACGGCATCTTCGCCCACCTCGCCAACGTCGCCTGGACCTCGCTGGGCCCGGTCGCCGTCGACGACGTCGAGAAGGTCCGCCTCAACGCCCGCGCCGAGGGCCTGCACCTCCAGGTGACCTCGATCGACAAGTTCCCGCGCATGACGGACTACGTCGCCCCCAAGGGCGTGCGCATCGCCGACGCCGACCGCGTCCGCCTCGGCGCGCACCTCTCCGAGGGCACGACCGTGATGCACGAGGGCTTCGTCAACTTCAACGCGGGCACCCTGGGCACCTCGATGGTCGAGGGCCGCATCTCGGCCGGCGTCGTCGTCGGCGACGGCTCCGACATCGGCGGCGGCGCCTCCACCATGGGCACCCTCTCCGGCGGCGGCAACGTCCGCATCGTCATCGGCGAGCGCTGCCTGGTCGGCGCCGAGGCGGGCGTGGGCATCGCGCTCGGCGACGAGTGCGTGGTCGAGGCCGGCCTCTACGTCACCGCCGGCACCCGCGTGACGATGCCCGACGGCCAGGTCGTCAAGGCCCGCGAACTCTCCGGCGCCTCCAACATCCTCTTCCGCCGCAACTCGGTCACGGGCACGGTCGAGGCCCGCCCGAACAACGCGGTGTGGGGCGGCCTGAACGAGATCCTGCACAGCCACAACTGACCCGGCCCGGTCACCGGGCAGCGCCCCCGCGGATGGTCTCCGGGCCGTTCGGGAGGGCGCTCTCGTGGTTCTGGGGGAAGCGTCGGCCGGGGCCGGGGTCCTCTGGGAGGATGTGACGTCCGGTCACATGGGGGAGGGGTGCGTGAAGGAGGAGACGGGTTCCGGGGCGGATTGGACCGCCGCCTACTCGGCGGTGCGGAACACGTACGAGCGGTACTGCGAGAAGCTCCAGGATCTGCTCGCGCTGGTGCTGGAGACGTACGGCATCGAGTACGTGCAGATGGAGGGCAGGGCCAAGGACGTCGCGAGCTTCACGGAGAAGATCCAGCGGAAGGGCGGGAAGTACGGCGATCCGCTGGCCGAGGTGACGGATCTGGCGGGGATCCGCATCATCGCGTACTACGTCGAGGACGTCGAAAGGATCGCGGGCATCATCCGGCAGGAGTTCTCCGTGCTGGAGGAGCACAGCGGTGACAAGCAGGCGGAGCTGGCGGACAACGAGTTCGGGTACGCGTCGTTCCATCTGGTGCTGGAGCTGGCGGAGAAGCGGAGTTCGCTGCTCGAGTGGCGGGAGTTCGCCGGCCTCAAGGCCGAGATCCAGGTGCGGACGGCGCTCCAGCACGCGTGGGCCGCGGTCAACCACAAGCTGGACTACAAGAAGTCCCAGGACAGCCCCAGGGAGCTGCGGCGGCGCCTGTTCCGGCTCAGTGCCCTCTTCGAGCTGGCGGACGAGGAGTTCTCGAAGATCAGGCTCGAGGGGGAGCGTATCTCCGCCGACTACGTCCGAGAGGTGCGCAGCGGCACCTACGACCTGGAGGTCAACGTCGACTCCGTGACGGCGTGGATCCGTGAGGATCCCCTGGTGGCGCGGGTGCGGCAGGTCGCCCACCGGATCGGCTGGCCGCTGCTCGGCGACTCCGACCCCGTACCGCCCGTGGACCGCAGGGACCTGGTGCACTTCCTGAACACGCAGGACATGACCCGCATCGGTGACCTGCGGGACGCCCTGGACCAGGGCGAGAACCTGATCGAGCCCGTCCTGAGACGGTTCATCGACGACGAGGAGGAACCGCTCCCCACCTCCATGGAGGACCTGATGACCCAGTTCCTCCTCGTGTACAAGAAGGTCCCCGTAGAGGTCTGGAACGCCTATTACGTGCCCACGGACGCGTTCTCGGCGGCGCGCGACCTGGTGCCGTAGGGACGGCCGTCTCAGATCACGACGCTCACCGCTTCAGAGCCCGGTACCGTTTCAGCAGCGCGGTGACGCGGGCTTGGTCGGCGGCGCCGTTGAGTTCGGTCAGGAGGTCGTCGGGGCACAGCTCGTAGAGGTCGCCCCACCAGCGGCGGCCTCGGTTGTCCCAGACTCGGTATCCCCCGGGGACGCCCCGGGCCACGTAGCGCCTTCTGCTCATCGCGACGAGCGTGGGGAGCGGGGGCGCGGATCGCCAGCGCGTTTGGGGCGCTCGCGCACGTACGGATGATCTCCCGTGACCTTTCGGTGGTCTTGGCGGATGAACGGGTGGACGCAGAGTCCGATCAGACGCCGATCCGACGAGACGAGGGCCTGGTATGACGAACGAGCGGGCGAGGGGCATGGCGCGTTGGCTGGCCGGGGCTGGGGCCGCCGTGCTGGTGTGCTGGGTTCCGGCGGGGGCCGCGCACGCCGACGAGACGACGACCGGTTCGCACAACGGCCCCCGGGTCGGGCTCCTCAACGTCCACGTCGGGCAGATCGACGACCCCGCCGAGGACGTACTGGAGCACACCCTGCTGTTCGGCGACGGCTACGCCTGGAACTGAGCCGCCCCGGACGTCAGTCCCCGGTATGCCGCCAGCAGTGCGGCGGTCGTCTCCCGGTCCGCGGCCCGCAGCGGTGCGCGGACCGGGCCGGACGGCAGGCCCAGCGCGCCGAGCAGCGCCTTCGCGGTGACCGCGCCGGGCAGGCCCGCCGCCATCATCGGCTCGATCAGGGCGAGCGCCCGCCGCTGGAGGAGTGCGGCCGCCTTGGTGTCCCCCGCGTCGAAGGCGTCGAGGAGGGCGCGGAACAGCCCCGGGACGACGTTCGCGACCGTGCTGACGTACCCGGTGGCGCCGATCGCGTACAGGGCGAGGATCTGTTCGTCGCAGCCCGCGTAGTACGCCAGGGGCGCGCGGGACAGGACCTTCTGGGCGCCCAGCAGGTCGTAGGAGCAGTCCTTGACGGCGACGATGCGCGGGTGGCCGGCGAGGCGGACGAGGGTGTCGGGCTCGATGCGGGTGCCGGTGCGGCCGGGGATGTCGTACAGGGCGAGGGGGAGTCCGCAGGCGTCCGCGACCTCCCTGAAGTGCGCCTCCAGGGCGTCCTGCGGAGGTCGGCTGTAGTACGGCGCGACCACCAGCAGTCCGTCCGCGCCGGCCTTCTCCGCGGCCAGGGCCAGCTCGACGGTGTGCCGCGTGTCCGCCGTGCCCACCCCGGCGACCAGCGCCGCACGGCTGCCGACCGCCTCCCGCACCGCCGTCACCAGCGCCGACTTCTCGGCGTCCGTGGTGGTCGGCGACTCGCCCGTGGTGCCGGACAGCACCAGGCCGTCGCAGCCCGCCGCCACCAGCCGGTCGGCGAGCCGCTGGGCGCCGTCGAGGTCCAGTGCCCCGGATTCGCTGAAGGGCGTGATCATCGCGCACAGGGCACGGCCGAAGGGGGGAGGAGCGGGTCGGGCGGCGTCTGTCGTCATGGGAGTAGTGTCGGCAGCCCGACACTGTAGCTCCACTTAATTTTTCTACGAGGTATGTGTAAGGAATGGTGTAGGGATGGGGTGCGGACCGGCCGGGGACCAGGGCAGGGGTAGTGCCCGGCGGCGCGGGGTACCCGGGGTGCTTCCAACCGAGAGGAGGAGGTACACCGTGACCGGAACCATGCACACCAGGCCGGTGCACGACGAGCACCACTCCGTGGGCGAACTCGTCGGTCAGGCCACTGAGCAGCTCTCCCGGCTCGTGCGCCAGGAAGTGTCCCTCGCCAAGCTGGAGCTGGCGGAGAAGGGCAAGCGCGCGGGGCGCGGCGGCGGCATGCTCGGTGCCGCGGGCGCCGTCGCCTACGTCGGCCTGTTCGCCCTCGCCGGCACGGCCACCGCCGCGCTCTCGCTGGTGTTGCCCGTGTGGGCCGCGGCGCTCATCGTCACGGCGGCGCTCTTCGTGATCGCCGGCATCCTCGCCGCGACCGGTCGCGCCCAGCTCCGTCGAGCCGTACCCCCCAAGCCGGAGGAGGCCCTCGGCAGTGTCAGGGCCGACGTGGACCAGATCAGGGAAAGGGCGCATCGATGACCGACGCGACGAGCGGGGACCGCCCGAGGACCGGTTCCACCGCGCAGCCCACCACCGGGGCCAAGGGCCCCGACGAACTGCGCAGGCAGATCGAACAGACCCGCAGCCAGCTCGGCGACACCGTGGAGGAACTGGCGGGGAAGGCGGACGTGAAGGGCCGCGCCAAGGCCCGGGCCGCCGACCTGCGGGACAAGGCCGGCGCCATGACCGTGCAACTGCGCAGTTCCGCCGCGCACGCGGGCCACACCGCGCAGGACAAGGCGGGCCGGGCCGGTCACTCCGCCGAGGAGCACGTGCCGGACCGGGCGCGCGGCGCCGTGCGGACGGGGCTGGGGCATCCGCGGGTGCTGCTGGCCGTCGGCGCGGCCGCGTGCGCCCTGGCCACGGCGGGTGTGCTGCGCCACCGCCACCAGGGGCACCGCTGAACCACGGCACACGCGGACGCGACGCACGCGAGCGACGAGGGACACCGCCCACGGGTGCCCCTCGTCGCTCGCGTCGTACCGGCCGTCGTGGCGGCACCGGGTCGCACTTGACCTCAATCAAGGTCGAGGTCACAGGGTGGTGCGTGCACCCGACGACCACCGACCCGTGGAGGCCGGCATGACCCGCCGTACCGACGCACACCCCGTACTCGACCGCCCCGACGTCCGGGCGCCCCTCTTCAGCACGTGGCGGGTGGGCACTCCCGAACGGCAGCGCCTCACCGTCGACGCCATCGCCCGCACCTGGGAGCGCCGGCCCTGGCCCGCCGACGGCCTGCGGGGCTACCACGTCTACACGGGTCATGACGGCAGCACACTGCTCCACCACTCGCAGTGGGCGAGCGAGCACGCCTACGAGGCCTTCACGAAGACCCACCGCCAAGAGCGCGTCGACGAGATCGACACCGCCGTGCCGGGCATCGAGCGGGTCGGCCTCGACCGGTACCGGCGTTACCGCAGCGGAACCCGTGAGAACGGGACCGCGCCCGCCCCGGGGTGCGTCGTGATCGTCGACATCGAGTTCGAGAGCCCCGACCCCGACCGGCAGCGCGCCTGGGTCGACGCCGTCTTCGAGGCACTGGAGAGCGATCCGGAGCAGCACCCCGGCGGCATCTCCGCCCACTTCCACCTCAGCACCGACGGCACCCGCGTCCTCAACTACGCGGAGTGGGAGAGCGCCCAGGCCCACATCGACGCCCTCGCCGCACCCGGCGAGGGGATCGGCTCGGCGACGGCCGCGTGGCGGCGGGTCCAGGAGTGGCCGGGCCTGAAGAGCAGTACGGTCGCCCGCTACGACCACGCCCTCGGCCTCGTACCCCGCTGAACCCGCCCCACCACGGCTCAGGTCACGGACGGAACCGCAGCACCTGCGGGTCGTGGTCGCTGACCTGGTCGTGGAACTCGGCGTTCACGTGCACGCTGTCGTACGACAGCCGCCCGGCCCACCGGATCGACGGGCTGACCAGGATCTGGTCGAGGACCTGGCTGTTGCCCTGGTAGACGTACGAGTAACGCTCGCTCCTCGGCAGCGACTTGACCGCCGACCACAGGGCGCCGCCGTCCTCCAGGATGCGCGCGGTCCTCGAGAACTCGAAGTCGTTGACGTCGCCCAGCGCGACCACGTCGGCGTTCCGCTGCGCGGAGAGGATGTCCTTGACGAAGGTGTTCACGGCCTTCGCCTGGAGGTGGCGCTGGGTCTCCGAGGAGCGCGACGGCGGCTGGTACTGCGCCGTCAGGCCCTGGTCGCCGCCCTTGGAGTTGAAGTGGTTGGCGATGACGAAGACGGTGCGGCCGCGGAAGACGAACTCGCCCGCCAGCGGCTTGCGGCTGTTCTCCCAGGCCGGGTTCGCCGGGTCGACACGCCCCGGGGAGTGCGTCAGCTCCGCCTCGCCGCGCACCCTGCGCACGCCCGTCGCGGTGATCGCGTCGCCGCCCGCGCGGTCCGTGAACGAGACCCGCTCGGGGTTGAACAGGAAGGCCTGGCGGATGTTGCCGCCGGGCTCGCCGCCGTCCGCCTTGTCGACGGGGTCGATGCCCCGCCACTCGTAGCGCGGGCCGCCGGCCGCGGCGATCGCGTCGATCAGCCTGCCGACCGTCGCGTCGGCGGCCACCGTGCCGTCGTCCGTGGCGCCGTTGTTGTCCTGGATCTCCTCCAGGGACACGATGTCGGGCGACTTCAGGTGGTGCACGATCGCGTCGGCGTGCGCGGCGAAGGTGTCGTCCGACGGGTCGAGGTTCTCGACGTTGTACGTCGCCACCGCCAGTTCCCGGCCGCTCTGCCGACGGGTCGACTCACGCTCGGTGCCCCCGCTCTCCAGGGCGCCGATCTCGCTCGCCACCAGCGTGTAGCCGCCGTACTGGTTGTAGTCGAGCGGCCCCGCGGTGGTGCCGGCGAGGGTGTCGCCCACGTTGGCGTCGGGGAAGTCGGCCGGCTTGCCGAGCGACTGGATCTGCAGCCGGCCGGTGTTCTGGGCGTCGTAGGAGCCGTAGACGGCGCCGCCGCGGCGGTTCCGGTTCTCCCACGGCTTCACCGTGACCCACAGCTCGGTGTACGGGTCGGAGGCGCCGACCACCCGGGCGTCGGCGACCCGGACGGTCATGCCCTCCAGCGACTCGTAGCGGTCCAGGGCGTACCGGTCGGGGCGCAGCCGCATGCCGTTGACGGACCCGTTCGCCGCTGGGTCGCCCTCGGGGGCGTACGCGCGCGGCACGGAGCGGGCCGAGACGGTCGTCGCCGCGGGGAGCGCGTTGCCGCCGGAGACGACGGTGACCGTCGGGCGGGTGATCTCCGTCAGCGACTGGTTGCCCGAGGACGTGCCGCCCGGGACGTACTCCGAGACCGTGCCCGAGACGGTGACCGCGTCACCCACGGCGACCGCCGGGGCCGCGTTCGTGAAGACGAAGACGCCCTCGCTGGTGGCCGGGTCGGCGTCGGGCCGCGGATCCTGGATCCAGAACCCCTTGGAGGAGCCGTAGCCGCGGACGCCGGTGACGATTCCGGCCACGTCCGTGACCTGCTTGCCCGCGTACGGCGACAGACGGGTGCTGCCCTGGATGTCGTGGACCCGCACCGGGCCTTCGGATGCGGAGCCGGCCCGCGCGGGCGAGGTGAGGACGACGGTGGACGCCGCCGAGCACACTGCGGCGACGGTGAGCGCGGCGAGGCGCGTGGAGGACTTGCTGGCCAACGGGATCCCTCCGGGGACGTGACGTGGCGCCGGGACGAGGGTGGACGGCGGGGGACCACAGGGCGCACGGACCCGCGTCAACACGTGTCCCCCCGCTCTTCCCCCGCTTTCTACGCGCGTCAATCTCGTGCCTGCCCACGCGCGTTGTCAAGGTTTCGGCCATGTACGCCGTCCGACGGGGAGATGAACCGGGCGGCATGGGTGGAAACCCGTCTAGGCTGGGCCGTCGAGCCGTACGGCATCCGGATTCGGCCGTACGGCGGTCAAGGCGCGCGAGGAGAAACAGCCGATGTCAGACAGCTCCACCCTGCCGCCCGCACGGCTGCGCACCGAAGCGGAGCTGGCCCGCGAGGCACTGTCCACGCCGGTCCTCGCCCGGGCCGCGCGGCTGGCCCGCTGGGCCGGGGCGGACACCCGCGTCGACGCCGGGGGCGGACTCGTCGAGGAACAGCTGCCGGCCGCCGCCGAGCACCTCGGACTGACCGGCGACGACGCCGCGGCGTACGCGAGCGAGGCATGGCGGATCGCCGTCGACACCGGGCTCGTCGAGATCACCGACGAGGAGGCGGGCACCGTCGCCGCGGGCGAGGACCTCGCCCTGCTGACCGGCGGCTCGCCGCAGGACGTGCTCGGGCTGTGGGTCACCGCCCTGGAGGCCGTCCTCGCCGACGCGAGCGTCCCCGACCTCGACGACCTGGTCGACGCCATGGCCGAGGGCGGCGAGGTCGACCTGTCCTCCCTCGACTGGGACCCGGAGGCCGAGGCCGAGTTCCTCGACGGCGTGCTCGGCAACCTCTACCTGCTCACCGTCGGCGAGGACGGCCCCGGCGAGGCCCCGGTGCCGCTGCCCGCGCTGGCCGCCTCCGTGATCGTGCCCAGCGACATGGGCGAGCCCAGCAACGAGGTCCTGGAGCAGGTGTCGGACGCGATGATGCGCCTGGACGACCAGTTCCGGCTGCTGGAACCGGTCGGGCTCGTCGAGTACCAGCCGGTCGACGAGGCCCTGATGGCCGACGCCGACGAGGAACCCGCGGCACCCGTCGACGAGACCGACGTCGCCCGCTACGGCATGGTGCGGCTCACCCCGCTCGGACTGTACGGACTGCGCGCCCGGCTGCTGGACGCCGGCTTCGACGCACCCGCCGTCGGGGACCTGGCCGACAAGGGCGCCGACGCGCTCCTCGACGGCACCGCGCCCTTCCCGCCGGCCGCCGCACACGCCGAGACCGAGCTGTGGCTGGCCGGGCGGAGCCCGCTCGACGCCGCCCGCGAACTGCTCGCGGCGGCCCGCGGTTCCGACCCCGGCGCACCCCTGCGCCGGCTCCGCTGCCAGCAGGCCCTCTCGCTGGTCGGCACCGAGGCCGAACCCGCGCTGCGCGAGGTCCTCGACGACGCCGAACTGGGCGGCCTCGCCCGGGTGTGGCTCACCGAGCACGGCGCCCGGGACGTGCCGGCCCCGCCGCAGGAGATGGTCTTCTGGCTGACCGTCGACACCCTCGCCGCACAGCTCGCGGCCGAGGGCAACTCCGAGGAGCTGCGGGCCCTGGTGGAGGGCCTGGCCCGGCAGCACAGCGGGTTCTTCGACACGGCCTGGCGGGTCGAGCACCCCGCCACACCGGACGTCCTGGAGGCGATGGGGCGGCTGCACCCCGACAAGAAGATCGCCAAGGAGGCCCGCAAGGCGGCGTTCAAGGCGCGGTCGCAGCAGGGCGGCTGAGCGGCACGGCGCGGGCGTGCGGGGGAGAGGTCTCCGCCAGTTCAACTCCCGTTCAGGTACGGGCGGGATCCGTGTTCAGGCACGGGCGGAACCGTGACGCCGGACCGAGGTCCGCCACCCTCCACGGCACGCCCACCGTCACAGGAGACACCATGTCGCTCACCCGCAGGGACTTCGCCAGTCGATCCGCGCTCACCGGCGCCGGAGTCGCGCTGGCGGGCAGCGTCGGCGCCCTCGCCACCGCCCCGAACGCCCTCGCGTCCACGGAGGCCGAGAGCGCGGCGGACGAGCACGGCAGCGGGCACGACCACGACCACCACCACGGCGGCGTCGGCTACGGGCCGCTGATCCCCGACCCCGACGGCATCCTCGCGCTGCCCGCCGGCTTCCGCTACGAGATCATCACCTACTCCGGGCGGACCAGGCTGGAGTCCGGCGAGTACACCCCGTCCAACCACGACGGCACGGCCGCCTTCGACGGCCCGCGCGGCACCACGCTCCTCGTCAACAACCACGAACTCGGCGGCCACCGCGACGACTGGCCGCACCCCGTCCCGCTCACCGAGGGCCTCGTCTACGACCCGGCCGCCGCCGGCGGCTGCACCGTCGTCGAGGTCCGGCGCGGCGGCCACGTCGCCGAATGGGTCGGCATCGCGGGCACCGCCACCAACTGTGCCGGCGGCAGCACCCCGTGGGGCACCTGGCTGACCTGCGAGGAGACCGAGGACAGGGCCGGCGAGGAGGGGATGACCAAGGACCACGGCTACGTCTTCGAGGTCGACCCCGAGGACCGGCGCGCCAACCGGAACCCCCGGCCGATCAAGGCGCTCGGCCGCTACGCCCACGAGGCCGTCGTCATCGACCCCAAGCGCGGCCACGCCTACCTCACCGAGGACGCCTCGGGACCCAACGGCCTGCTCTACCGCTGGACCCCGCCGGAGCACTTCCGGCACGGCCGGGGGCGGCTGCGCGGCCTCGCCGACGACGCCGGGGCCCTCCAGGCCTTCAAGTGCTTCGACTCCGGTGGCAGGTTCGTCGACGACCTCTCCCGGGCGACCAGGACCGGCACGGTCTACGGCGTCGACTGGGTCGACGTCCCCGACCGCGACGCGCGGACCACCGCGGTGCGCAGGCAGTTCGCCGCCGGTGAGGTCACCCGGGCCCGCAAGCTGGAGGGTATGTGGTGGGCGGACGGCGGCACGTACATCGTCTCCTCCTACGCCCGTGACGAGAGCCCGGGCCGCCCGCACGACGGGCAGGTCTGGTTCTACGACCCCAAGCGCCGCACCCTGACGCTGAAGGTCCTCCTCGGCGTCAACGCCGACCCGTCCGCCGACGGCGCCTTCGACGGCCCCGACAACATCACCGTCTCCCCGTACGGCGGCCTGGTCATCGCCGAGGACGGCGAGGGCGTCCAGCACCTCTTCGGCGCCACCGACAGCGGGCGCACCTACCCCATCGCCCGCAACGAACTGAACATCGGCGACGAGGACGACCCGTCGTACAGCGAGTTCACCGGCGTCACCTTCTCCCCCGACGGCCGCACCCTGTACGCCAACATCCAGACGCCCGGCATCATGCTGGCGATCACGGGGCCTTGGAAGCGGCAGCGTCGTTAGAACTAGGGGTCGCACGTACGAGTGGCCCTGTCCGATTCTGAAGACGGCCAGGGGTACTGGACATACCGTTCAGCCATGTCCAACTTCGAGGGTCTTGCGGAGGGAACCCCGGTATGGCTTCCGGATGGCACCGTTGCACCCGTGGAGCGTGTTGTAGCGGAAGAGCTCGCAGTACTCGCGTTTGACAAGGAGTGGGACCTTCGGGCGGCCAAGCCCGGGCGGCCGTATCCACCACGGGACCAGACGGTCGGCAACCTGGCTGCTGCACTTCCGGAGCGCTGGATCAGCGACGGGCCGAAGCCTTGCCTCGCCGTCCGGCTTGCTTCGGGCCGGCTGATCGAAGCGACAGGGAACCATCGATGGGCGGTGCGGAGTCGTGAGGGCTCCCGCCGCCCGACCTGGCAGACGACGTCAGAATTGGTGCCGGGGTGTTCCATCCCTGCGCCGCTGACCGCGTCCTTCTTCGGGACTCTCGGTGACGAGTGGGATGGCTGGTTTGTAGGATCGATGCTCGGAGACGGCAACATGACCGGACGTACTCCGACCTGGACGGGGCATGATGACGGAACCCTCCAGCAACTCCGCGACTATGCCGATAAGCATGGCTGTCAAGTCCGAGTGGAAGACAACGGTACCTGGCTGCGAATTCGTCTCACCGATCCCGAGTGGCATCGCAACGCGTTGCGCGACATTCTTGCCGAGCACCAGGTGTGGGGCTTGAAGGGCGAAGAAAAGCGAGTAGCCGGCCTGCCGTACAGTCAGACGTTCGTCTGCGGTCTTACGGCCGGGTTGTTCGACAGCGACGGTTCGGTAGGACTGCGTCAAGTCGAGTTTGCCAACATCTCGGAGCGTCTCGTCCGTCAACTCGGCGACATGCTGCTGCGACTGGGTATTCAGAGCAGCATCAGTAGCAAGAAAAACAACCACAGCCCGAAGCCACTCTGGCGACTTCGTGTGGCTGACGGCCGCTCCATTGCACGATTCGGTGAAATGGTGAGCTTGCGGGCTGACCACAAGGCTGCGGCATTGACATCGTTGGCGGCGCGAGGACGAGCTTTCCGTCGATCCGCGACCGGTCCCCGCGGCTATGCCAGCACCATCATGTGGGATCGCGTCGTCTCCGTTTCGGCGGCTGGTGTGAGAGGGGTCTACGGCATCAAGATCAACCCATCTCATCTGTACATTGCAAACGGTGTTGTGACTGGCGCTTTCGTGTGAACTCCTCTCGAAGGGACCCGAGCCACGCGGTAGGGTGCGGCGACGAACGTCTGTGTGCAGGGAGTACCGGGATGGCGCAGGTCCGGCCTATGCGTGCGGACGCCCGGCGTAATCGGGAGCGATTGCTCGAAGCCGCGGGCGTGGCCTTTGGGGAGTACGGTGAGGGTGCCTCGCTGGATGACATCGCCCGGCGGGCGGGGGTGGGGGTCGGGACGCTGTACCGGCACTTCCCGACGCGGCAGGCGTTGCTGGAGGCTGCCTATCTCGACCGGATCGAGGCGATCGCGGCGCGGGCGGACCCGATCGCCGCCGAGCGCCCGCCGGGTGAGGCGTTGCAGGCGTGGCTGACCGAGCTGGGCGTCGGGATGATCCAGGTCCGCGGGATGAAGGCGTTGCTCGGCACCGCCGTGGACACGGCGTGCGGTGAGTGTGTGCGGGGCGCTGCGGACCGGCTGGTGCGCGCGGCGCAGGAGGCGGGGACGCTGCGCCGGGACGTCGAGCCGATCGAGGTGCTGCGGCTGGTGCACGGCGTGGTGACGGCGGCCGAGTCCGCGGGTGGGGAGGACGGCCCCACGCCCGTCAGGCGGTATCTGTCGCTGCTCATGGAGGGGCTGACACGGCGGTAGGGGGGCGCCCCGCGGACGGGCGCCCCCTTTGCCGTGTGGGCCGCTACAGTGCCTGGCCGGCCGGCTTCACCATGCCCCGGACCGTGCGGGACTTGACGAAGTCGCCCATGGCGGTCATCTCCCACTCGCCGGAGTACTGGCGGATCAGCTTCGCCATCATCACGCCGGTCTGCGGTTCGGCGCTGGTGAGGTCGAAGCGGACCAGCTCCTCGCCGCTCGCGGCGTCGATGAGGCGGCAGTAGGCCTTGGCGACCTCCGTGAACTTCTGGCCCGAGAAGGAGTTCACCGTGAAGACGAGGCCGCTGACCTCCTGCGGGAGCCGGCCGAGGTCGACGACGATCACCTCGTCGTCGCCGCCGCCCTCGCCGGTCAGATTGTCGCCGGAGTGCTTGATCGCGCCGTTCACGATCGAGAGCTTGCCGAAGTAGCAGCTGTCGATGTGGTTGCGCTGCGGGCCGTAGGCGATGACGGACGCGTCCAGGTCGATGTCCTTGCCGCGGTACGCCGGCTCCCAGCCGAGGCCCATCTTGACCTGGGAGAGTACCGGCCGGCCGCCCTTGACGAGGGACACGGTCTGGTTCTTCTGGAGGCTGACCCGGCCCTTGTCCAGGTTGATCTTCCCGGCGCCGGGGGCGGGGGCGGGCGGTGCCGGCGGTGCCGCGGGCGGAGCGGCGGGCATCGTGGGCGCGGCGGCGGGCGGGGGCGGCGGGGCGGCCGCCTGGGGCTGGGCCGGGGGAGCGGCCGGGGCCGGCTCCTCCACCGTGACGCCGAAGTCGGTGGCGATGCCGGCCAGGCCGTTGGCGTAGCCCTGGCCGACCGCGCGGGCCTTCCAGGCGCCGTTGCGCAGGTAGACCTCCACGATCACCAGCGCGGTCTCGGCGCCGAGCTGCGGGGGCGTGAAGGTGGCGAGGACGGACTGGTCGTCGGCGTTGCGGATGGTGGCGGTCGGTTCGATGCCCTGGAAGGTCTGGCCCGCGGCGTCCGGGCTCGCGGTGACGACGATCTTCTCGATGCCCGGCGGGACGGCGGAGGTGTCGACCACGATCGCGTCCGGGGCGGTGCCGCCGCCGGAGCGGTAGGTCACGCCCTGGCCGGCGGGCTGGTTGTAGAAGATGAAGTCGTCGTCGGAGCGCACCTTGCCGTCGGCGGTGAGCAGCAGGCCCGATACGTCGAGCCGCACGGGAGCGGCGACGTCCACCGTCACGCGGGCGGCGGCGAGGGGGATGTTCGAGCCGGGGGTCATAGCTGTCATGCCGGGTGAACGAGCGAGCGCGTTTTACCGTTCCCTTACCCGGCGGCCAATCGGGTCAGCGGCGGTTGCGGGGGTGGTCGCGGGCCGTGCGTTCGTTGCCGCGCTTGTAGTTTCCCGTCCAGCGGGCCATGACCAGCTGGGGGTCGCCGGAGGTGACCTCTTCGAGGAAGCGGGCGGCTCGGGAGCCGCCCAGGGTGGTGGCGGGGCGGTTGTGGTGGGTGATGTGGACGGTGCCGTTCGCAGTGGCGGTGTAGGCGAAGCTGTGGGGTCTGGGCATGCGGGGGATCGTACGGTGGCGTGGGGCGGCCGGCCCAGGGGATTTCGCCCCCGCCGCCCCTTCCCTTCCCGTCCCTGGGGGCTGCGCCCCCAGACCCCCCTTTCGGCCTTCGGCCTCGTCCTCGAACGCCGGACGGGCTAGATGGTCACGGGACGACTACGATCTTGCGGCCCACTCCTGCCGCGAACTGCTCCAGGGCCTGGGGGTAGCGGTCCAGTTCGATGCGGTCGCTGATGAAGACGTCCGGGTCGAGGACGCCGTTCGCGAACAGCTCCGCCGCGCGCTCGTAGCTGTGCAGGACGGCCATCGAGCCGGTGATGGTGATCTCCTGGTTGTAGACGCGGTACGGGTCGATCTGCACGCGGGTCGCGTAGTCGGCGACGCCGAACTGGAGGAAGGTGCCCGCCTTGGCGACCCGGTCCAGGCCGTCCTGGATGGCGGCCGCGTTGCCCGTGGCGTCGATGACGAGGTCCCAGCCCTGGGGGCGGTCCAGCTCGTCGGGCGTCGCGGCCGACCCCGTGACGCCGAGGCCGCGGGCCGTCTCCAGGCGGGCCGGGTTGAGGTCGACCATGTCGACGCTGGCCGCGCCGGTCCGCTTGGCCAGCTCCAGCATCATCAGGCCCATCGTGCCGGAGCCGTAGATCAGGACGTGGGCGCCGAGGCGGGACTGGAGGACGTCGTAGCCGCGGACCGCACAGGACAGCGGTTCGATCAGGGCCGCGTCCTGGGTGCGGACGTGCTCGGGGAGCTTCACGCAGTTCGCCACGGGGGCCACCGCGTACTGCGCCGCGCCGCCCGCCGTCGTGACGCCGATGGCGGCCCAGCGTTCGCAGAGGTTGTTGTGGCCGTTGCGGCAGTAGCGGCACTCGAAGCAGTACAGGGAGGGGTCGACCGCCACCTGGTCGCCGACGGACACCTCCGTGACCTGGGCGCCGACGCCGACCACCTGGCCGGCGAACTCGTGGCCGGGCACGATGGGGAGCTTGGGCGCGAACTCGCCCTGGAGGATGTGCAGGTCGGTGCCGCACAGGCCGCAGGCGGCGACCTCGACGACGACGTCCCGGGGACCTGGCGTCGGGTCCGGGACCTCGGTGACGACGGCGCGGCCCACGGACTCGATGACGGCGGCCTTCATTTCACGGCTCCCAACGACAGGCCCTGGACCAGCTTGTCCTGGGCGGCGAACCCCGCGGCGAGCACCGGCAGGGAGATGACGAGCGACGCGGCGCACACCTTGGCCAGGAAGAGGCCCTGGCTGGTGATGAAGCCGGTCAGGAAGACGGGGGCGGTCTCGGCGACCACGCCCGTCAGCACCCGGGCGAAGAGCAGTTCGTTCCAGCTGAAGATGAAGCAGATGAGGGAGGTCGCGGCGATGCCCGGCAGGGCGATCGGGGCGACCACGCGGACCAGGATCGTGGGCAGCTTCGCGCCGTCCACCCGGGCCGCCTCGATGATCGCGACCGGGACCTCGGCGAGGAAGGACTGCATCATCCAGACCGCGATCGGCAGGTTCATCGAGGTGTAGAGGATGACCAGCAGCCAGATGTTGTCCAGCATCCCGGTGTTCTTGGCGAACAGGTAGATCGGCAGCAGGCCGGCCACCACCGGCAGCATCTTGGTGGACAGGAAGAAGAACAGGACGTCCGTCCACCTCTTCACCGGGCGGATGGACAGGGCGTAGGCCGCGGGCAGGGCCAGGACCAGCACGAAGAGGGTCGAGGCGACCGACGCCACCGCCGAGTTGATCAGCGCGGGCCAGGGGCTGGCACCGCCGCCGGCGCCGAAGAACTCGCGGTAGCCGTCCAGCGTGAGTGACGCGGCGAAGGACGGCGGGTTGGTGGCCGCGTCCGCCTCCGAGTGGAAGGAGGTCAGCGCCATCCACGCGATGGGCAGGAAGAAGACGATGCCGGCCAGCCAGGCCACCAGGCCCAGTCCGGCGCCGGCCTTGCGGCGGGTCCGGGCCGGCTTGGCGGTGGTGGTGGCGGGTCGTACGGCGGTGGCGCTCATGCGCGGCCGACCTCCTCGCGGAACAGGGACGACACCACGCGCAGCGCGAAGGTGGCGATGATGATCGAGCCGATGACGACCAGGACGCCCGCGGCCGAGGCGAGGCCGTTCTCGTGGGCCTGGTAGAAGCTCTGGTAGACGGTGTAGGGCAGGTTGGCCGTGCCCAGGCCGCCGGAGGTGATGGTGAAGACGGCGTCGAAGTTCTGGACGATGTAGATCGAGCCGAGCAGGGCGCCCAACTCCAGGTAGCGGCGCAGGTGGGGGAGGGTGAGGTGGACGAAGATCTGCCAGTCGCCCGCGCCGTCCACCCGGGCGGCCTCGATCTGCTGCTGGTCCCGGCTCTGCAGGCCGGCCAGCAGGATCAGCATCATGAAGGGCGTCCACTGCCAGATCAGTGACAACTCGACGGCGAGCAGCGGGGTGTTGGAGATCCAGTCCGGCTGGGGTCCGCCCACGTAGTGCAGCAGCCCGTTGAGCAGGCCGTACTCGGGGTTGTAGAGGACGTGCTTCCAGAGCAGGGCGGCGGCCACCGGGACCACCAGGAACGGCGCGATCAGCAGGGTGCGGACCACGCCCCGGCCCTTGAACCGCCGGTCGAGCAGCAGGGCGAGGGCCAGGCCGAGGACGAGGCTGGCCAGGACCACCGCCACGGTCAGCAGGATCGTCGTCCACACCGACTGGCGCAGGTCCGGGTCGCCCAGGACGTCGCCGTAGTTGGCGAAGCCGGTGAAGTGCCGGGCGTCCGGATAGAGGGAGTTCCAGTCGAAGAAGGAGATCACCAGGGTCGCCACGAAGGGCAGCTGGGTGACCGCGATCATGAAGATCAGGGCGGGGAGGAGCGGGGCGCGGGTGGCCCAGGCGCGCAGCCGGGAGGACGGCGGGCGGACGGTGGGGCGGGTCTGGTCGGGGGCGGCCGAGGGGGCCGTGGTCGTGGCGGTCATCGTCCCTCGTACTCCTCGGAGATCTTCTCGGCGAGCTGCTGGGACTTCTTCAGGGCCTCGTCGACGGACTGGCGTCCGGCGACGGCCGCGCTGATCTCCTGGGAGACCTTGGTGCCGAGGTCGGTGAACTCGGGGATGCCGACGAACTGGATGCCGGGCGCGGGCCGCGGCTGGACGCCGGGGTCGTTGGGCTTCGCGCCCTCGATGGCCTCCTTGGTCATCTCCTGGAAGGCGGCGGCCTCCTTGACGTAGGCCGGGTTCTCGTACGTCGAGGCGCGCTTGCCGGCCGGGACGTTGGACCAGCCGATCTCCTTGCCGACGAGCTGCTCGTACTCCTTGCTGGACGCCCAGGAGACGAACTTCCAGGCCTTGTCGGCGTTGCGGGAGGCCTTCTGGATGCCCCAGGCCCAGGTGTAGAGCCAGCCGGAGGAGTCCGTCTTCTCGACCGGGGCCGGCGCGTAGCCGACCTTGCCCTTGACGGGCGACTCGGCGGCGTCCAGGGACCCGGCCGCGGAGGTGGCGTCGTACCACATGGCGACCTTGCCCTGCGTCATGTTGTTGAGGCACTCGGCGAATCCCGACTGGGCGGCGCCGGACTGGCCGTGTTCGCGGACGAGGTCGACGTAGAACTTCGTCGCCTTCTCCCACTCGGGCGAGTCGAGGCGGGCCTGCCAGTCCTTGTCGAACCAGGTGCCGCCGAAGGTGTTCACGACCGTCGTCAGGGGTGCCATCAGCTCGCCCCAGCCGGGCAGTCCGCGCAGGCAGATCCCCTTCATGCCGGGTTCGGCGCCGTCCAACTGGGCCGCGAGGTCGGCGATCTCGGTCCAGGTGGGGTGCTCGGGCATCTTCAGGCCCTCTTGGGCGAACACGTCCTTGCGGTACATGAGGAAGGACGACTCGCCGTAGAAGGGCTGGCCGTAGAGCTTGCCGTCGTCGCCGGTGAGGGACTCGCGCATCGGGCCGAGGATGTCCTTCTCGTCGTACGCCGGGTCCTCGGCGACGTAGGGGTCCATCGGCTGCAGCCACTCGTTGCGGGCGTAGATCGGTATCTCGTAGTTGGAGAGGGTGGCGGCGTCGTACTGCCCGGCCTGGTTGGCGAAGTCCTGGCTGATCTTGTCGCGGACGTCGTTCTCCGGCAGCACGGTGAAGTTCACCTTGATGCCGGTCTCCTCGGTGAAATGGTCGGCGGTGAGTTTCTGCAGCTCGACCATCTGCGGGTTGTTGACCATCAGGACGTTGATGGCGTTGCCGCCGGATCCGGCGCCGCCCGCCCCGACCCAGCAGCCGGTGAGCAGCGGGGCGAGCAGCGTCCCTGCGGCGGCCATGGCGAGCGTGGCTCGCGGCCTCCGTCGGCTCTGGGTTCGCATGGATCGCTCCTGAACATATGGGGAGGTATGGGGCATTGAGGGGTGTGGGTGTGTGTGCCGTGCGCGTGAGGGTGTGCCGTGCGGGGAGTGGGTCGGGTTTCAGACGCGAATGACCTGCGGTCCGAGCAGGGAGTAGCGGTGCGCCTCGGCGGTGGGCAGCAGCGTGCTGGTGACGATCGCCTCCAGGGCGCCGATCTCCGCGAACCGGCAGAAGCTCACCGCCCCGAACTTGGTGTGCGCGCCGGCGAACACGGTGCGGCGGGCGGCCCGGATGGCCTGCGCCTTGACCTCACTGACCGCGGGGTCGGGGGTGGTGAGGCCGTGCTCGCGGGAGATGCCGTTGGCGCCGATGTACGCCAGGTCGACGACGAAGCCGGCCAGCATCTTCGTCGTCCAGTGGTCGACGGTGGCCAGGGTGCCCGGACGGACCCGGCCGCCGAGCAGCAGGACGGAGGTGCCGTCGGCCTCGGCGAGGGCGCCGGCGACCGGCAGGGACGCGGTGACCACGGTCAGCGGCCGGTCCCGGGGCAGGGCCTCGGCGATCAGCTGGGGAGTGAAGCCCTCGTCCACGAAGACGGTCTCCGCGTCGCCCAGCAGCTCGACGGCGGCGGAGGCGATCCGGCGCTTCTCGGGCACGTGGCTGGTGGCGCGGAAGGCGAGCGTGGTCTCGAACCCGGCGCTCTCCACCGGATAGGCGCCGCCGTGGGTGCGGCGGACCAGGCCGTGGTCCTCCAGCGCGCGCAGGTCCCGGCGTACGGTCTCCTTGGCGACGCCCAGCTCGGTGGCGAGCGCGGTGACGTCGACCGAACCGGTGGCGCGGGCGATCCGCACGATCTCGCGCTGGCGCTCTTCCGCCGTCCTCGTGCCCATGCCGAACACCCTGCCTCACCGCCTCGTCGCCGTGTCGTTGCCCGTTCGGGCCCGTGGGGGAAGTTCTACAGCGGTCGGGCGGCACTGACCAGGTCTGTTGCGGACCCGATACTGCCCGTGTGTGCCCGCTTCCGGCGTCGGCTGCCCGTCTCGGACCTGGGGCGCAGCAGGGGACGGGGTGAGAACGGGCAGTGCGGATGCCCGCATACGGAAGCGGACGGGCCCGTTCGGTGCCCGTCCGCTTCTCGTGGGGTCGTGTTCCGGTCAGTACGGCCAGATCGGGGGGTCGGTCACGAAGTGGCCGCCGAGGTGCGCGTGTGCCGGGTTGTCCGGGTCGAGCGCGCCCTGTTCCGCGACGAGTTTGTCCGCGTACGGCTCGGAGTCGTCCTGCGGCTCGTAGCCGAGCGCCCGCGCGGAGGTGAGGTCCCACCACAGGCGGGTGTTGGCCGAGGAGCCGTGGACGACGGTGTGCCCGACGTTCTCGGCGGTGAGGGCGGCGTGGAAGAGGCGGGCACCGTCCGCGGGGCTCATCCACACGGAGAGCATGCGCACGCTGGTCGGCTCGGGGAAGCAGGAGCCGATGCGGACGGAGACGGTCTCGATGCCGTGCTTGTCCCAGTAGAGCTGGGCCAGGTCCTCGCCGAAGCACTTGGACAGGCCGTAGAAGGTGTCCGGGCGGCGCGGCGTGTCGACCGGGATGAGGGGGTCGTCGCCCCGGGGGCGCGGGGTGTAGCCGACGGCGTGGTTGGAGGAGGCGAAGACGACGCGGCGGACACCTTCCTCGCGGGCGGCCTCGTACAGGTTGTACGTGCCCTCGATGTTCGCCTTGAGGATCTTCTCGAAGGGGGCTTCCAGGGAGATGCCCGCGAGGTGGATGATCGCGTCGACGCCGCGGACCGCCTCGCGCAGCGCGTCCCGGTCGGCGAGGTCGGCGACGATCGCGTCCGGCTCGCCCTCGACGGGGCGCAGGTCGAGCGGGCGCAGTGCGTAGCCGTGGGCGGGGAGCAGGTCCCGCATCAGGGTGCCGAGGCCGCCGGCGGCGCCGGTGAGCAGGACGGTGCGGGGAGCGGGCATCCTCGGGACTCCTAGGTCTGCTGCGGCGGCAGTTGTGCGGGTGCGTGCCTGGCGTTCATATCCGTGGACACGCTAAGGAATGGGTTGTGCGTCGTCAAGGGGGCGCCCTGCTTGACGGTGTGCACGGGGCGGCTTAGCGTGGTCACGTTCAGAAATATAGACACGAATCATGAGTATGAGAATGGGGAGCGCCCGTGACCTCAGCCCCTCTCGCCGAACGGATCACGGCCCCCAGCGGGCCACTGTTCTTCCCCGTCACGGCGTTCGGCCCCGACGGCGGCCTCGACCTCGACGCCTACCGCACCCATGTGCGCCAGGGGGTCGCGGCCGGGGCCGCCGCGGTGTTCGCCTGCTGCGGCACCGGCGAGTTCCACGCCCTCACGCCCGAGGAGTTCGAGGTCTGCGTCCGCGCGGCGGTCGAGGAGACGGCGGGACGGGTGCCCGTGCTGGCGGGCGCGGGCTACGGCACCGCCCTCGCCGTGCGCCACGCCCGCCTCGCCGAGGCGGCCGGCGCCGACGGACTGCTCGCCATGCCGCCCTACCTGGTGGTCGCCGGCCAGGAGGGGCTGGTGCGGCACTACCGGGAGGTGGCCGCCGCGACCTCCCTGCCCGTGATCGTCTACCAGCGGGACAACGCCGTCTTCACCCCGGAGAGCGTGGTCGAACTGGCCCGCACGGACGGGATCGTCGGCCTCAAGGACGGGCTCGGCGACCTCGACCTGGTGCAGCGCATCATCAGCGCCGTGCGCACCGCGCTGCCCGGCGGCGACTTCCTGTACTTCAACGGCCTGCCGACCGCCGAGCAGACCCAGCTCGCCTACCGCGCGCTCGGCGTCACCCTGTACTCCTCCGCCGCGTTCTGCTTCGCCCCCGAGATCGCCCTCGCCTTCCACCGGGCGCTGCGCACCGGCGACGACGCGCTCGTGCACCGTCTGCTCGACGGCTTCTACCGGCCCTTCGTCGAACTGCGCGCCCAGGGCCACGGGTACGCCGTCGCCCTGGTCAAGGCGGGCGTACGGCTGCGCGGCCTGGACGTGGGGGAGGTGCGGACGCCGTTGCAGGAGCCGGCCGAGGACCACGTGAAGCGGCTCGCCCGGATCATCGAGCGGGGTTACGCGCTGCTCGACGCGGAGCCCGTCGCGGAGTCCGTCGCGGGGGAGGGCAAGTGAAGGCGTCGGCGTTCGTCTACCCGTGGGACGTCAACGGCGACCCCGAAGCCCCCGCGCGCCTGGCGGACCTCGGCGTGCCCCAGGTGACGCTCGCCTCCGCGTACCACTCGACCCGCGCGCTCACCCCCCGTCACCCCCGCCACCGCGTCGTCACCGCCGAGCACTCCGCCGTGCTCTACCCGCCGGACGCCGCGCGCTGGGAGGGCCGCGTGCCGCGCCCGTACCGGGCCGGTGACTGGGCGCCCGGTGACGCCTGGGGCGAGGCGGCCGACGCCCTCGCGCGGGCGGGCCTGGAGGTGAGCACGTGGGTCGTCCTGGCCCACAACTCCCGCCTCGGCGCGGAGCACCCGCACACCTCCGTCGTCAACGCCTACGGCGACCGCTACCCCTGGGCGCCGTGCATCGCGCAGCCCGCCACGCGCGCGTACCTCACCGACCTGGCCGCCGAGGCGGCGGTGCGGCCCGGAGCGCGCGGCACCGAACTGGAGTCCCTCGGCTGGTACGGGCTCGCCCATC
Organism: Streptomyces sp. NPDC058985; assembly: GCF_042740985.1. Classification (NCBI taxonomy): domain Bacteria; kingdom Bacillati; phylum Actinomycetota; class Actinomycetes; order Kitasatosporales; family Streptomycetaceae; genus Streptomyces; species Streptomyces sp. NPDC058985. The sequence goes on from NZ_JBHYJX010000028.1 coordinate 35,181, forward strand.
TGCACGCGCACGACAAGACCGGCGGGGTCGCCCTCGGGGACGCCGGGCAGTACCTGATGGCGCTCTGCTTCTGCGCGGACTGCCGGGGCGGATACGCCGGTCAGGGCCTCGACGCCGACGAACTGGCCGCCGCCGTGCGCACCGCGCTGGAGCCGGTGTGGCGGCGAACGGAGCCCTCGGACGGGGGATGGGCGGGCGTCGAGAAGCTCCTCGGCGCGGCGGCGGCGAACGCCACGCGCGCGTGGCGGGACGCGACCGCCCGCACGCTCCAGGAGACGGCGGTCGCGGCCGTGCGCGCCGTGGCTCCCCCGGACTTCGAGGTCCTGCTGCACGCCGACCCCGTGTCCCACCACTGCGGCGCCAACGCCGGCGTCGACCCCGCGCACATCCTGTCCGTCGCGGACGGCGTGGTCGTGCCCTGCACGGGCGGCGCGGCCCTGCTGACGCCCTTCGCCGAGCAGGACCGCGCCGGTGCCGTCCTCGCCGCCAACCTCACCGTGGTCTCCGGGATGGGCGGCAGCCCGGACACCCTCGCCGCGGACGCGTCCCACGCCGCCGAACGGGGCGCGACGGAGCTGCGCCTGTACCACGCGGGCCTGGCGTCGGACGCCGACCTGAGGGGGGTGCGGTCGGCACTCGCGGGGCGGTGAACCGGGGGAGCGGCAGAGGCAGACCCCGTGGCTCGGCCCCGGGTTCGGGGGCGGCACCGCCGGTCCGTCACAGCGGCGTGCGCCCGTGATCCTCCGGGGGGCGGCGGGCGATGAGCGTCGCCGTCGTCAGCAGGCCGATGCTCAGGGCGGGCAGCAGCAGGTGCAGGGGCGTCAGCTCCACCAGGGCCGCCCCCGCCGCCAGGCCCACGACGTTGGGGGCGAAGACGAGGGACGTGGCCGTCGCGGTGACCCGGCCCAGGAGCGGTCCGGGCGTCTCGTGCTGGACCGCGGTCAGGGCGGCGATCAGCACCGCGGGCAGCCCCGCGCCGGTCGCCGTGCCGGAGACCAGGGCCACCGCGTCGTCCGGGACCGCCCGCGCCGCGACCGCCACCGCGAGCAGGGCGATTCCGGCGGCGGCGAAGCGGCGCCCGCCCAGTCGCCGCAGGGCGGGCCCGGCCAGCAGCCCCACCGTCACGGACCCGGCCCCCTGGGCGGCGTACAGCGCACCCGCGTACGCGGGGGAGTGCCCGAGGCGGTCCACGACGGCGTAGACCGTGGCGCCGTTGACACCGGCGCACAGCATCGTGGCGCCGCCGGCGAGGACGAGCGGGCGCAGCCGGGGGTGGCCCCACAGCAGGCGGGCGCCCTCGGCCGCCTGCCGCCATCCGTTGACCGCGGGGCGGGGCGGCGGTGCCTCGCGTACCCGCAGGGCCGCGTACACCCCCGCGGCCAGCACGAACGTCGCCGCGTCCAGCAGCGCCACGCCCGGGCCGCCGTACGCCGTGTAGAGGGCCGCGCCGGCCGGTGGCGCCACCAGTTTCATGCCCTCGTTGGCGGTGATGCGCAGCCCGTTGAAGTCGCCGAGCAGCCGCGGCTCGACGGTGGCGGCGACGAGTGCCGCCTCGGCCGCGTCGTGGACGACGCCGGCCGCGCCGTACACGGCCAGTACCGCGAACAGCAGCCACAGCATGCCGGGTGAGTCGACGGCGAACAGCGTGAGCAGGAGGCCGGCCGTCAGCAGGCTCGTGGCGATCAGCAGCGGCCGGCGGCGCACGCGGTCTGCCACGGTGCCCAGCGCCGGGCCGGCCAGGGTCGGCGCCCAGAGCGCGAGCACGCACAGCGCCGCGAGTCCGTCCGAGCCGGTGAGGTCCTTCACCCACACCCCGGACACCAGCCACAGCGCCGAGGTGCCGAAGCCGGACACCACCACCCCGGCCAGATACAGGCCCGCGTCGCGGTCGCGCAGGACCCGGGACACCGCCCAGGGCCCCCGCGTCCGGGTCGTCTTCGTCGTCCTTGGTGTCATGCCTGGTCAGCGTGGTCCTAAGGCCCGGCGCCGGACATCGGGCAGCTGCCCTATCGGCCGCCCCCGCCGCCGATGAGTTCCGCGGCCCGGATCGGTCTACCTCCCAGGAGAGCCGGCCCATCCGTCGCCCGAGGAGCACCCGATGACCCACGACACCACGACCCTCGATCTCGGCCCGCAGACACGGGTCCTGGCCCGCCTCGCCGAGGGCGTGAGCGACGCGCGGCTGGCCGACCCGACGCCGTGCCCCGACCTCGCCGTCCGCAACCTGCTCGGCCACCTGACCGGCCTGGCCGCCGCCTTCCGCGACGCCGCGCGCAAGGACCTCGGCGCCACCACGGACACGGCCCCCGAGGCCTCCGTGCCGGACATCGGGCCCGGCTGGCGCGAGGAGCTGTCCGGAGTGCTCGGCGAACTCGCGGTGGCCTGGCGCGACCCCGGCGCGTGGACCGGCATGACCCGGGCCGGCGGCATCGACCTGCCCGGCGAGGTCGCCGGCGCCGTCGTCGCCGACGAACTGGTCATCCACGGCTGGGACCTCGCCCGCGCGACCGGCCAGGAGTACCGCCCCGACCCGGCCGCCCTCCAGGCGGCGTACGGCCTGCTCAGCGCCGCCGCCGAGGAGGCCGACCGGGACGAGGGCATGTTCGGGCCGGTCGTCGCCGTGCCCGACGACGCCCCGTTGCTGGAGCGCGCGGTGGGTCTGAGCGGACGCGACCCCGGCTGGAGCCGCCCCGCCCGGTAGCAGCCGCAGCATCCAACTTCCTTTGTCAGAAGCATTGACGTGGCCTCGCGCCCCTCTTACCTTCAACGCGTCGTACTCCGTACGTCATATATGAGACGCGATACGCGAGATCGGATATCCGAGACCGGACGTCCGGCGCCCGCGCATCCGACGCGAGACTCCGAGAGGCGCGCATGACCTCTGTGCCCACGCCGATCCCCTCCCGCACGCAGTACGTGCTGGAGGAGATCAAACGCCGCATCCTCACCGGCCGGCTGACGCCGGGCCAGGCCCTGGTCGAGACCGACCTCGCCGCACAGTTCGGGGTGTCCAAGACACCGGTGCGCGAGGCGCTCAAGACGCTGGCCGGGACCGGACTGGTCGTGATGAGCCAGTACAAGGGCGTCACGGTGCGCATGGTGGACGCGGACATGGCGCGCGAGGTCTACGACGTGCGGCTGCTCCTGGAGCCCGAGGCCCTGCGGCGCGCCGTGCGCCGCGGCGCCTCCCTGGACGCCGCCCGCTCCGCGCTGACCCGGGCCGACCAGGCCACCGACACGGCCGAACGGTCGCTGGCCAACCGCGAGTTCCACCGCGCCCTGTACGTGCCCTGCGGCAACCCGCTGCTCGGCCGGATGCTCGACGAGGTCCGCGACCAGGCGGCCCTCGTCTCCGCCGTCGCCTGGGCCGCCGACCCCTCCTGGCAGCGGGAGGCCGGCGAGCACCAGGAGATCCTGCGCCTCGCCCTCGCCGGTGACGCGGACGGCGCGGCCCGCGCCCTGCACGCGCACATCGCGTCCTTCGTCGAGCGGGCCTTCCCCGAAGCGGGGACGCCGGCCCAGGAAGAGGACGGTCAGGCATGACAGCGACGTTCGACACCCAGCGGGCGGCCCTGGCCGACGTGGTGGCGATCCCGGTGACCCCGTTCGCCGAGGACGGCTCCGTCGACCCCGCCACCTACCGGGCCCTGCTGCGTCGCCTCCTCGACGGCGGCGTCACGACGCTCACCCCCAACGGCAACACCGGCGAGTTCTACGCCCTCTCCCCGGCCGAGCGGCGCCTGGTCACCGAACTGACCGTCGAGGAGGCGGGCGATCGCGCCGCGATCCTGGTCGGCGTCGGCCACGACCTGCCGACCGCCGTCGCCTCCGCACGGCACGCCCGGGAACTGGGCGCCTCGATGGTGATGGTCCACCAGCCCGTCCACCCCTACGTCGCCCAGGGCGGCTGGGTCGACTACCACCGCGCCATCGCCGAGGCCGTGCCCGAACTCGGCGTCGTGCCCTACATCCGCAACGCGCAACTCACCGGCGCCCGCCTCGCCGAACTCGCCGACGCCTGCCCCAACGTCCTCGGCGTCAAGTACGCCGTCCCGGACGCCGCCAGGTTCGCCGCCTTCGCCCGCGACGCCGGCCTCGAACGCTTCGTGTGGATCGCGGGCCTGGCCGAGCCCTACGCCCCCTCGTACTTCAGCGCGGGAGCCACCGGCTTCACCTCGGGGCTGGTGAACGTCGCCCCGGCCGTGTCGCTGAACATGATCGAAGCGCTTCGCTCGGGCGATTACCCGGCCGCCATGAAGGTCTGGGAGCAGATCCGCCGCTTCGAGGAGCTGCGCGCCGCCAACGGCTCCGCCAACAACGTCACCGTGGTCAAGGAGGCCCTCGCCGCCCTCGGCCTCTGCCGGCGGGAGGTCCGCCCGCCGAGCAAGCCCCTGCCCGAGAGCGAGCGCGCCGAGGTCGCCGCCATCGCCGCCGGATGGTCCATATGACACCCAGGAAATCCCCCGAACAGCTGCGCAGCCACCAGTGGTACGGCAGCGGCGTCTCCTCGGGCCTGCGCTCCTTCAGCCACCGCGCCCGCACCCGGCAACTCGGCTACCTGCCCGAGGAGCACCTCGGCAAGCCCGTCATCGCGGTCCTCAACACCTGGTCCGACATCAACCCCTGCCACGTCCACCTGCGCGACCGCGCCCAGGCGGTCAAGCGGGGTGTGTGGCAGGCGGGCGGATTCCCGCTGGAGTTCCCGGTCTCCACGCTGAGCGAGACCTTCCAGAAGCCGACGCCCATGCTCTACCGCAACCTCCTCGCCATGGAGACCGAGGAGCTGCTGCGCTCCTACCCGGTGGACGGCGCCGTGCTGATGGGCGGCTGCGACAAGTCCACGCCCGCCCTGCTGATGGGCGCCGCCAGCGTCGACCTCCCGGCGGTGTTCGTCCCCGCCGGGCCGATGCTCCCCGGGCACTGGCGCGGCGAGACCCTCGGCTCCGGCACCGACATGTGGAAGTACTGGGACGACATGCGGGCCGGGCTCATCGGCGACTGCGAGATGCACGAACTGGAGAGCGGTCTGGCCCGCTCGCCCGGCCACTGCATGACGATGGGCACCGCGTCCACGCTGACCGCCGCCGCCGAGGCCCTCGGCGTCACGGTCCCCGGCGCCTCCAGCATCCCGGCCGTCGACTCCGGCCACGACCGGATGGCCGCCGCGGCCGGCCTGCGCATCGTGGAACTGGTCCACCGGGACCGCAAACTGAGCGACATCCTCACCGCGGACGCCTTCGAGGACGCGGTCACCACGGTCCTCGGCCTCGGCGGCTCCACCAACGCCGTCATCCACCTGATCGCCATGGCGGGGCGCGCGGGCGTCACCCTCACCCTCGACGACTTCGACCGCATCGCCCGCACGGTGCCGGTCCTGGCCAACGTGCGGCCCGGCGGACAGACGTACCTGATGGAGGACTTCCACTTCGCCGGCGGCCTGCCCGGCTTCCTCTCCCGCATCACCGACCTGCTCCACCTGGACCGGCCCACCGTCGCGCACGACACGCTGCGGGAACAGCTGGACGGCGCCCTCGTCCACCACGACGACGTCATCCGGCCCCGGGACAACCCCGTCGCGAGCGAGGGCGGGGTGGCCGTCCTGCGCGGCAACCTCTGCCCGGACGGCGCGGTCATCAAGCACATCGCCGCCGAGCCGCACCTGCTCAAGCACACCGGGCGCGCGGTCGTCTTCGACGACTACCGGACCATGCAGCGCACCATCAACGACCCGGACCTGGACATCACCGCCGACAGCGTGCTGGTGCTGCGCGGCTCCGGCCCCAGGGGCGGCCCCGGCATGCCCGAGTACGGGATGCTGCCCATCCCCGACCACCTGCTCAAGCAGGGCGTGCGCGACATGGTCCGGATCTCCGACGCCCGGATGAGCGGCACGAGTTACGGCGCCTGCGTGCTGCACGTGGCCCCCGAGTCGCACGTCGGCGGACCGCTGGCGCTGGTACGCACCGGCGACTCCATCACCCTCGACGTCGAGGCGCGCTCGCTGCGGCTCGACGTGGACGACGAGGAGCTGGCACGGCGCCGGGCGGCGTGGACGCCGCCGCCCGCCCGCGCCGAGCGCGGCTACGGCGCGCTCTACGACGAACAGATCACCCAGGCCGACACCGGCTGCGACTTCGAGTTCCTGGCCCGCCCGGGCGCGGTGCGGGACCCGTACGCCGGCTGACCCCACCGCACGAAAGACCTCCGCACCCCCCTGCACGCCGAGAAAGCGCTTCCTGCACGACCCGCGCACGACGTACCAGAACCAGAACGGAGAACTGTCATGGCCCAAGCCGCAGCCGTGGCGAAACCGCCCGCGCCACCCCGGCGGCGCCGTGCCTCCGCCACCCCGCGCAGGCTCCCCTACCTGCTGATCGGGCCGGCCGTCCTGCTGATGCTGGGCTTCATCGCCTATCCGGTCATCAGCGTCTTCTACTACAGCCTGCAGCACTACAACCCCACCAAGCCGTGGCGCAACGGCTTCGCGGGCTTCGACAACTTCGTCCGGATCTTCACCGACGACCCGGTGTTCCTGGACACCCTCGTCTTCAGCGCCAAGTGGGTCTTCGTCGAGGTCGGGCTGCAACTGCTCTTCGGCCTGGCGCTGGCGCTCATCGTCAACCAGACCTTCGTCGGCCGGGGCATCGGGCGCGCCCTGGTCTTCTCCCCCTGGGCCGTCTCCGGGGTCCTGACCTCCGCCATCTGGGTGCTGCTCTACAACTCCCAGACCGGCATCACCCGGTACCTCGCCGACATGGGCATCGGCTCCTACGGCACCAGCTGGCTCTCGGACACCTCGACCGTGTTCTCCGCGGCGGTCGTCGCCGACCTGTGGCGCGGCGTCCCCTTCTTCGCGATCCTCATCCTCGCCGACCTCCAGTCCGTCTCCAAGGACCTGTACGAGGCCGCCGAGGTCGACGGCGCGAGCCGCCTCAAGCAGTTCTGGCACATCACGCTGCCGCACCTGAAGGACGCCATCATCCTGTCCACCCTGCTGCGCGCGGTGTGGGAGTTCAACAACGTGGACCTGCTCTACACCCTGACCGGCGGCGGACCCGCGGGCGTCACCACGACCCTGCCGCTGTACATCGCCAACACCAGCGTCGACGCACACGACTTCGGCTACGCGTCGGCCCTCACCACGGTCGCGTTCGTGATCCTGCTCTTCTGCTCGATCGTCTACCTGCGGCTGAGCAAGTTCGGAGGCGAGAACAAGTGATCACCAAGGAGGCCATCGCGCCCGCCCCCGCGCCGGCCCGGGCCGACCACGAACCGCCGCGGCCGGCCAGGAAGCGCCGCCCCGCCTGGGACGAGGTCCCCCGCTGGCAGATCTACCTCCCGCTCGGCATCTACCTCGTCTTCACCCTGGTCCCGTTCTACTGGATCCTGCTCTTCGCGCTGCGCCCGGCGGGCTCGACCTCGCTGGTGCCCTGGCCGATGACGTCCGAACACTTCGAGAAGGTGTGGACCGACCGCAGCTTCGGCACCTTCTTCCAGAACAGCGTCTACGTCGGTGTCGCCACCCTGGTGATGACCACCCTCGTCGCCCTGGCCGGCGGCTACGCCCTCGCCCGGTTCGACTTCAAGGTCAAGCGGGTCTTCATGCTCGGCCTGCTCTGCTCCCAGTTCGTGCCCGGCGCGCTGCTGCTCGTGCCGCTGTTCGAGATCTTCGCCGAACTCCAGATGATCAACTCGCTCGGCAGCGTCATCATCGCCGAGACCGTCTTCCAGCTGCCGCTGTCGATCATCCTGATCAGCAACTTCATCAAGAACGTGCCGTACTCCCTGGAGGAGGCGGCCTGGGTCGACGGCTGCGGCCGGTTCCGGGCCTTCCGGATCGTCGTGCTGCCGCTGCTGCGGCCGGGGCTGATCGCGGTGGGTTCCTTCGCCTTCGTGCACTCCTGGAACCACTTCCTGTTCGCCCTGATGTTCCTCAACAACCAGTCCAAGCAGACCATCCCGGTCGGCCTCAACTCCCTGATGAGCGCGGACAGCGTCGACCTCGGCGCGCTCGCGGCGGGCGGCATCATCGCCGCGGTCCCCGTCGTGATCGTCTTCGCCTTCATCCAGAAGTGGCTGATCACCGGCTTCAGCGCGGGGGCGGTGAAGGGATGAGCCCGCTTCCCGTCGTCCTCGCCGGCGCCCGCGGGCACGGCCGCTGGCACGTCGCCAACATCCGGCGCCTGGAGCGGGCCGGACTGGTCCGGCTGGCCGGGATCTGCGAACTGACGCCGCTGACCGAGCAGGAGGCCGGCGGGGAACTCCCCGAGCAGTCCGCCGACTTCGGCGCCCTGCTGGACTCCACCGGCGCCCGGGCCGCGGTGGTCTGCACGCCGATCCCCACCCACACCGACCTCGCGCTGACCGCCGCCCGGCGGGGCGTGCACCTGCTCCTGGAGAAGCCCCCGGCGCCGTCCTACGCCGAGTTCCGCCGGATGGCCGACGGGGTCGCCGCGACCGGCGTCGCCTGCCAGGTCGGGTTCCAGTCACTCGGCTCGCACGCGGTGCCGGCGATCCGGGAACTGGTGGCCGAGGGCGCGATCGGAGAGATCGTGGGCGTCGGCGGGGCCGGGGCGTGGGTGCGGGACGAGGCCTACTTCCGCCGGGCGCCCTGGGCGGGCCGGCGACGGATGGACGGCGCCGACGTGATCGACGGGGCGCTGACCAACCCGCTGGCGCACGCCGTCGCCACCGCCCTCGCGCTCGGCGGCACCACCCGCGCCGAGGACGTCACGGGCATCGAGACCGAGCTGAGCCACGCCAACGACATCGAGGCCGACGACACCTCCTGCGTGCGGATCGGCACCGCGCGCGGGCACCGCGTCACCGTCGCCGCGACCCTGTGCGCCGAGCGGGCCGCCGAGCCGTACGTCCTGCTGCACGGCGGCAGCGGCCGCATCACCTTCTGGTACAAGCAGGACCGCATCCTGCTCCAGCGCGGCGGCCACGGTCCCGAGGAGTACCAGTACGGCCGCACCGACCTGCTGGAGAACCTGGCCGACCACCTCACCACCGGCGCCGCCCTGCTGGTGCCGCCGGACGAGACCGGTGCCTTCATGCGGGTCGTGGAGGCGATCCGCACGGCTCCCGACCCGGACCCGCTGCCCCCGGCCGCCTGGCACCGCGTCCCCGGTGAGAGCCGCCGCGTGGTCCCCGGCGTCGACGGACTCGTGGCCGCCGCCGCCGACACCCTCGGCCTCTACTCCGAACTGGGCGCGCCCTGGGCACCGCGCACCGAGCACGCGCTGAACGAGGTGAGTGCCCGATGACCGTCGACGACACCCCGGTGCTGCGCGTGGCGGGCCGTCCCGTCGCCCGGTACCTCACCCGGCCCGAGCTGCCGTCCCGGCTCTCCCCGCGCCCCTGTCTGCACCCCGTCACCACCCTGGCCGGCACCCCCGTCACCGAGTTCCGCCCCGCCGACCACCTCCATCACCTCGGCGTCGGTGTCGCCGTTCCCGACGTCGAGGGGCACAACTTCTGGGGCGGGCGCACCTACGTCCGCGACCGTGGCCCGACCGAGCTGGACAACCACGGCGCGCAGCGGCACACCGCCTTCCAGCTCCGCGACCCGGACGGCTTCGTCGAGGAACTGCGCTGGGTCGCCGCGGGCACCGAGCTGCTGCGGGAACGCCGCACGGTCGCCGCCACCGAACTCACCGAAACCGCCTGGGCGCTGGACTTCACCTTCTCCCTCACCAACGCCACCGGGGCCCCGCTCACCTTCGGCAGCCCCGCCACCAACGGGCGCCCCGGCGCGGCCTACGGCGGCTTCTTCTGGCGGGCCCGCAAGGAGGACGCGGCCCCACGGGTCTTCACCGCCGGCCGGGAGGGCGAGCCGGAGGTCCACGGCCACCGCGCCGACTGGCTCGCGCTGACGGGCGACAGCTGGACGCTGGTCTTCGCCGGTGCCACCGAACGCACCCGGCGCGACCCGTGGTTCGTGCGCACCGAGGAGTACCCGGGGGTGGGGTCGTCGCTGGCCCACGACGACCGGGTGGCCGTCGCCCCGGGGGACACCCTGGTCCGCCGGATCGTCACCGTCGTCGCCGACGGCCGTCTCGACGGCGACGGCGCCGCGGCCCTGGTACGGAAGGCGGTCGGCCGGTGACCCCCGAGACGGCGCGGACGTACACCAACCCCGTGCTGAACGCCGACTGGTCCGACCCGGACGTCGTGCGGGTAGGCGACGACTTCTACCTGACCGCCTCCAGCTTCGGCCGCGTCCCCGGCCTGCCCCTGCTGCACTCCCGGGACCTGGTCAACTGGACCCTGGTCGGGCACGCGCTGGACCGCCTGGAACCCGCCCACGCCTTCGCGGCGCCCGGCCCCGACCGCGGCGTCTGGGCACCGTCCCTGCGGCACCACGCCGACCGCTTCTGGATCTTCTGGGGCGACCCGGACCAGGGCGTCTTCCAGGTCAACGCCCCCGAGATCCGCGGGCCGTGGACCGCGCCCCGCCTGGTCAAGGCCGGAAAGGGACTGATCGACCCCTGCCCCCTGTGGGACGACGAGACGGGCGAGGCGTACCTCGTGCACGCCTGGGCCAGATCCCGCTCCGGGATCAAGAACCGCCTCACCGGCCACCGCATGCACCCCGACGGCACCGAGGTCCTGGACGAGGGCGAGGTGATCGTCGACGCGGACCGCATCCCCGGCTGGTTCACCCTGGAGGGCCCCAAGCTCTACCGGCACGACGGCTGGTTCTGGATCCTGGCACCCGCGGGGTCGGTCGAGACCGGCTGGCAGGGCGCCTTCCGCTCACGCTCCTTCTTCGGGCCGTACGAGGAGCGGGTCGTCCTCGAACAGAAGGACACCGACGTCAACGGCCCCCACCAGGGCGGCTGGGTGCGCACGGCGTCCGGCGAGGACTGGTTCCTGCACTTCCAGCAGCGCGGCGCGTACGGACGGGTGGTGCACCTCCAGCCCATGGTGTGGGGCGAGGACGGCTGGCCGGTGCTCGGCGACGACGGCGCCCCGGTCACCGAGCACCAGCGTCCCGCGCTGCCGCCGCAGCCGCCCGCCGCGCCGGGCACCGGCGACGACTTCCCCGGAGGCCGCCACGGCCGCCAGTGGTCGTGGACGGCCAACCCCCGCGACGGCTGGGCCACCCAGCACTCGGGGGACGGGTTGCGCCTCGCCTGCGTCCGCTCCGACGACGCGCACGACCTGCGCCGCGTGCCGAGCGTGCTCACGCAACGGCTCCCCGGCGAGCCCCGCGTGGTCGAGGTGGAGCTGCGGCTGGACAGCGAGGAGCCCGGCGCGCGGGCCGGGCTCGCGGTGCTCGGCGACGCCTACCGCTGGATCGGGCTCCAGCGGGACGCGGACGGGACGGCGTACCTGGTGCACCGGTTCGCCGAGCCGGTGGCGCAGGCCGAGCGGGACGCCGACCGGCCCCGCCCCGCACCGGGAGGACGTGCGCTCCTGCGCGTGGAGACCGTCACCGGGGCCCGGTGCCGTTTCTCCTACGACCTGGGCGACGGCCCGCGCCCCACCGGCCGGGACTTCGCCGCCACACCCTGGGGCTGGGTCGGCGCCCTGCTCGGCCTGTTCGCCCTGGCGCCGGCCGGCCAGGGACACGCCGGCGCGGCCACCTTCACGCGGTTCCGCGTCGGTCCGCATCCGCCCACCTACTGAACCACCCGAAGCTCCCCCCTTTGTTGGATCCAGAAGAAGAGAGCCGACCAATGAGGATCAGCATGCTCAGCAGCAGAGGCACAGGCAGGCGCCGCACGTCCGCCGCCGTCGCCCTCGGCGCCGTACTCGCGCTGACCGCCACCGCCTGCGGTGACGACGGCAGCGGGACCGGCGGCGACAAGGGCGCCGAGGGCAGCGGCAAGGGGAAGATCGTCTTCTGGGACAACAACGGCGGCATCCGTACGGCCGTCTGGAAGGAGATCATCGCCGACTTCGAGAAGGCCAACCCGGACATCGACGTGGAGTACGTCGGGATCGCCGCCACCGAGTACCAGTCCAAGGTCGACACCGCCATCCAGGGCGGGGGCCTGCCGGACGTCGGCGGCGTCACCGCCTCGATGCTCGCGGGCTTCTCCGCCCAGGGCGCGCTGGAGCCGCTGGACGGCCGGCTCACGAAGTCCTCCCTGAACGGGCAGCTCAACAAGGACATGGTCGAGTCCCTGAAGGCGGCCGGCGGCGGCGACGGCACCCTGTACTCGGTGCCGACCTCCGCCAACAACGGCGTCCTCTACTACCGCACCGACCTGTTCGAGAAGGCGGGGCTGGACGCGCCCACGACGTGGGACAAGTTCTACGCCGCCGCCGAGAAGCTGACCGACGCGGGCAAGAACGAGTTCGGCTACACCATCCGCGGCGGCTCCGGCTCCATCGCCCAGGCGCTCGACGCGATGTACGGGCAGTCGGGCATCACCTCGTTCTGGGACGCCGGCAAGAAGAAGACCACCGTCAACGACCCGAAGAACGTCGCGGCTCTGGAGAAGTACGCCGCCCTGTACAAGAAGGTCACGCCGGCCGCCGACGTCAACAACGACTTCGCCAAGATGGTCGCGCAGTGGGACACCGGCACGATCGGCATGCTCAACCACAACCTCGGTTCCTACCAGGACCACGTGAAGGCGCTCGGGGTCGAGAAGTTCCGCGGCATCCCGCAGCCGGTCGGCCCCGGCGGCAAGCGGGTCCAGGTGTCCAACCCGGTCGACGGGCTCGGCGTGTTCAAGAGCTCCAAGAACAAGGAGGCGGCCTGGAAGTTCATCGAGTTCGCCATCTCGAAGGAGCAGAACTCGAAGTTCAACGAGTCGGCGGGGCAGGTGCCGTCCAACACCGGGGCCGGGCAGGACGCGTGGATCCAGCAGGCCGAGCCGACGAAGCTGGCCGCGGAGGCGCTGAACGACGGGTCGACGACCATCGTGCAGCTGCCGTACTACCTGCCGGACTGGAACACGCTGTCCAAGTCGGAGAATGAGCCGGCCTTCCAGAAGGTGCTGCTCGGGGACATGAGCGCGGAGTCGTTCCTCGATGGGCTGGCCGAGAAGCTGAATGCCGCGCAGGCCGACTGGGTTGCGCAGGCGGGTTAGTTCTGTCTGCCGGGTTGCGCCGTGGGACGGCCCGTTGTGTTCGGGCTGCGGGCCGTCCCTGGCTTGTCGCGCAGTTCCCCGCGCCCCTGGGGGGCTGGTCTGCCCCCCGTCGTAAGGCCCCGGTGTGTCACCTCAACAACAAGGAGAGCCGCATTATGCATCTGCGCAGAGTTGGCCTGCTGGCCGGCTGTACCACCCTCGTGCTGACCCTGACCGCCGCCACCGCCCAGGCCCGGCCCGGGCATCACCCTCCGCGTGATGCCGCCCGGCAGACGCTGCCGGCGAAGGACGGGTGGGCCTCGGTGGGGTCCGGGACCACCGGTGGGGCCGCCGCCGAGGCCGCCCGCGTCTTCACCGTGACCGACTGGGACGGCTTCCGTGCCGCCCTCGCCGTCGAGGGGACCGCGCCGAGGATCATCAAGGTGAAGGGGACCGTCGACGCCGTCGCCGAGGGGTGTGACGCCTTCGCCGCGCCCGGCTACGACTTCGACGCCTACCTGGAGAAGTACAGCCCCGAGAACTGGGGCATGGAGACCGACCTGAGCGCCGAGCCCGACGGCAGCCCCGAGGGGCTGCGCCGTGCCTCCGCCGCCCGGCAGGACCTGGCCGTCAAGGTGGAGGTGCCCTCCAACACCACGATCATCGGCGTCGGCCGCGACGCCGGTCTCAAGGGCGCCAGTCTGCAGATCAAGGGCGTGGACAACGTCATCGTCCGCAACCTGACCTTCGAGAGCCCCGTGGACTGCTTCCCGCAGTGGGACCCCACGGACGGCGACACGGGCAACTGGAACTCCGAGTACGACAGCGCCGTCGTGTACGGATCGACGCACGTCTGGCTGGACCACAACACCTTCACCGACGGCGACCACCCCGACAGCGCGGCGCCCACCTACTTCGGCATGCTCTACCAGCAGCACGACGGCCAGCTCGACGTCGTACGCGGAGCCGACCTCGTCACCGCGTCCTGGAACGTGTTCACCGAGCACGACAAGACGATCCTGATCGGCAACAGCGACAGCGAGTCCACCGCCGCCGGCGACCGCGGGCACCTGAAGGTGACCTTCCACCACAACCTGTTCAAGAACCTCGTCGAGCGCGCCCCCCGGGTGCGGTTCGGGCAGGTCGACGTCTACAACAACCACTTCGTGGCCGGCGAGGACTACGCCTACAGCTTCGGCGTGGGCAAGGAGTCCCAGCTCGTCGCCGAGCACAACGCCTTCACGCTGCCCGACGGAGTCAGCGCCTCGAACGTGCTCAAGCGCTGGAACGACGCGCCGCTCACCGCCGCGCACAACCGCGTCAACGGCCGCACCGCCGACCTGATCGCCGAGCACAACGCGGCGAACCCGGACACGCCTGTGCGCTCCGGCGCCGGCTGGACGCCCACCCTGCGCACCAAGGTCCTGCCCGCCTGGGCGGTCCCCTTCGCCGTGGACCACGGCGCGGGCGCCGGACGCCTGCGCTGACCCGAAGGAGCATCCGCATGCCCAGACCCGCCCTGTCCCGCAGGGGATTCCTGGCGACGGCCGCCGGCGCGGGGGCCGCCCTCGGCCTCACCGCCCGCCCCGCCGCCGCCGGGCCCCGGCCCCACCCGCGCCCCTTCGGCCGCCACGGCTCCCCGGCCGCCCGGCGCTCCCCGAAGACCCTGTACGTCGACCCGCACGGCCGCGGCGACTTCACCTCCGTGCAGGACGCCGTGACCGCGGCCGCGGGGAGCGGCTGGACGCTGGTCCTCGCCCCCGGCACCTACCGCGAGACGGTCCTGCTCGACACCGACCGCACCGAGGCGACCTGGATCGGCGCCTCCGGGGATCCGCGCGACGTCGTCATCGTGTACGACAACGCGGCCGGCACCCCCAGGCCGGACGGCTCCGGCACGTACGGCACCAGCGGGTCGGCCACCACCACCCTGCGCGCCGACGGCTTCACCGCCCGCCACCTCACCTTCGCCAACGACTGGCTGCGCGCCGACCACCCCGGCATCACCGGCACCCAGGCCGTCGCGGTCAAGGTCCAGGGCGACCGCTCCGCCTTCCACCACTGCCGCTTCCTCGGTCACCAGGACACCCTCTACGCCGACAGCCGCGACCTCTCCCACTTCGCCCGCCAGTACTACGCGCACTGTCATGCCGAGGGCGACGTCGACTTCGTCTTCGGCCGGGCGACCGCGGTATACGAGCACTGCCGCTTCCGCACCCTGGCCCGCACCGACCTCGACGCCGCCCCCTACGGCTTCGTCTTCGCGCCGTCCACGGCGGGCGCCAACCCGCGCGGCTACCTGGTGACCGGCGGCCGCGTCGACAGTGAGGCCCCCGACGGCTACTACAAGCTGGCCCGCCCCTGGGTGCCCAGCTCGGACAGCACCGCCCGCCCGATGCTCACCGTGCGCGAGACCCGCCTCGGCGCGGGCATCGACGCCCGCGCGCCCTACGCGAACATGCGGGACGAACACCCCTGGCAGCGGCAGCGGTTCCGCGAGTACCGCAACACCGGGCCCGGCGCCGTGGTGACCGTCCCGGAGAACCGGCCCCGGCTCACGCGCGCCGAGGCGGCGGCGCACACGCGGGAGGCGTACCTGGGCGACTGGCGGCCGTACCGGCTCAGGCGCTGACGGGGCCCACCGGGTCCGGCGCTTGACCCGCTGTACGGGTCGCCAACGTCGGCGACCCGTACTCCGACCTCCGGGGCGGCCACGCGGATCGCACGTACAAGCTGCCCAACCCGACGTACTTCGTCGAGTAGCGCGAGGGCGTCAGCCGCCCGCGCGTGGCGTGAAACCGCCCTCCACCGAGTGGTGTCCGGACGCCGCGGTGGCCGTCGCCGAGTAGCGGTCGCCGCGCGCGTCCCGGCCACCGCGCTCGTGGTTGTACTGCCCGGCGAACATCCACTCGCCCGCCGGTACGGTGCGGCCCGGCTTGAGGGTCCACCGGTAGACGAGGAAGCCGTCCCGTGCACCGGCCGTGAACGTGAAGTCGGCCTCCGGCAGCGTGCGCCACGCGCCCGTGGAGGTGACCGAGCCGGTCTGCGCCACCCGCAGTTCGACGGTGAGCGCGGTCAGGGGAGCGCTCGTTCTCAGGGTGATGTTGCTCTGCGCCCAGAACTCGTTGCTGTGCGGGTCCACCGCGCCGGCCGACCACAGCGGGCCGGGCTCCCGCGAACCGGGCGGGGCGGCGACCGGGCGCGGTGCGGCAGCGTTCTCGCCCACCGTCGACGCGGCCAGGGACCCCCCGGCCACCAGCACACCCGCCACCGCGACGGTCGCCCCGGCCACCCGTGCCCAGCCCGGCAGCGCACGGGCCCGCCCACGGTGTCCGGTGGTGCCGTCCCCGGCCGCCATGGAGCGCTCCACCCGGGCCAGGATGCGCGCCCGGTCCGGCTCGTGCGCCCCGGCCGCCCGGCGCAGCCGGGCGCGCAGCTCCGCGTCGGCGTCCCGCCGCCCGGTCATCCTGCCCCTCCCGCGGCCTCGCCGCCGCGCGCGAGCGCCGCGCGCACCTGCCGAGGGGCCGCCCGGGTGCCGAGCAGCCGCTGCAGTTCGGCCACGCCCTTCGAGGTCTGGCTCTTGACCGTGCCCACGGAGACGCCCAGGGCGAGCGCCGTGTCCCGCTCGGAGAGGTCGAACCCGTGCCGCAGCACCACACAGGCCCGCTTGCGGAACGGCAGCCGGCGCAGCGCCTCCCGCACGTCGACCACCCCGGCGACGTCCGGGTTCTCCGTCCGCTGCTCGCGCTGCGACCAGAACAGGGCGGCCCGTCTGCGCTCGCGCACGGCGGCGCGGATACGGGAGCGGGCCAGGTTGGCGACGACACCGCGCGCGTACGCCACCGGGTGGTCGGCCGCGCGCACCCGGTCCCAGCGGTGCCACAGGGCCAGCAGGGCGTCCGCCGCGAGGTCGTCGGCGGCGTCCGGCTCGCCCGTCAGCAGCTGGGCGAGCCGGGCCAGTTCGGCGTAGTGGCGTTCGAAGAAGGCGTGGAACTCCGCGGAGGCGGCGTCGTCGACGGCTCTCCCCACGGGCGGACTCTCCTCGCAGCGGCTTCCCGGCCTCCCCGGCGTCGAACACCGTACGGCAGACCGGATCCGCGGGGGAGGGTCAGCTCCCCAGCGCCGCCTCCATCATCGCCTTGGCCACCGGGGCCGCCAGGCCGTTGCCGCTGACCTCGGAGCGGGCCGCGTCGGACTGCTCGACGATGACCGCCACGGCGACCTCCTTGTCCGAGGAGTCGGACTTGGCGTACGAGGTGAACCAGGCGTACGGCGTCTTGCTGTTGTTCTCGCCGTGCTGGGCCGTGCCCGTCTTGCCGCCCACGGTGGCGCCGGCGATCTGCGCGTTCGACCCGGTGCCCTTGTCGACGACGGTCTGCATCGCCGACTGGAGCTGCTCGGCGGTGTCGGAGCCGACGATCCGCTTCGCGTCCGCGTCGGAGTGGTCCTCCAGGGCGTCGCCGCCGCTGTCGGTGACCTGCGACACCATGTGCGGGGAGACCAGCTCGCCGCCGTTGGCGAGGGCCGCCGAGACCATCGCCATCTGCAGCGGGGTCGCCGTCACGTCGAACTGGCCGATACCCGTGAGGGCGGTCGAGGAGCTGTTCATGTCCTTCGGGTACACGCTGGTGTACGCCCGGACCGGCACGTCCTGCGACGCGTCGTTGAAGCCGAACTTCTCCGCCATGGCGCGCAGCTCGTCCTGGCCGAGGTCGACCGCCATCTTCGCGAACACGTTGTTGCACGAGTACTGGAGCGCGGTGCGGATCGTGGCGTTCTCGCAGGGCGCGTCCGGGTTCTCGTTGGACAGGTCCGTCGTGGTGCCCGGCAGCCGGTACGGGTCCGGGCTGTCGGTCTTCTCGTCCACCGACCCGTACAGCCCGTTCTCCAGCGCGGCGGCCGCGACGACCAGCTTGAAGGTGGAGCCCGGCGGCAGCGGCTGGCGCAGCGCGCGGTTGGTCAGTGGCTTGTCCGGGTCCTCGGTGAGCTTCTCCCAGGCCTCGCCCGCGGTGTTGGCGTCGGTGAGCGACGTCGGGTCGTACGAGGGGGTCGACACGACCGACAGGATCCTGCCCGTCTTCGGGTCGATCGCGACGGCGGCGCCCTTCGTCTCGCCCAGGGCGTCGAACCCGGCCTTCTGCACGGCCGGGTCGATGGTCGTGACCACGTTGCCCGGCTCGGCGCGCGTATCGGTGATCGTGTCCATGACGGTCTTGAGCCGCGGGTCCGTGCCGTTGAGCACGTCCTGGTAGATGCCCTCCAGCTGGGTCGGCGCGTACGCCTGCGAGGCGTAGCCCGTCACGGCCGCGTACAGCTTGCCGTTCTCGTACGTGCGTTTGTGGGCGAGGTCGCTCCCCTCCGTGGGCGCCGAGCCGGTGACCGACCGGCCGGCCACGATGATGTTCCCGAGCGGCTCCGCGTACGTCTCGATCGCGTTGCGCCGGTTGTCCTTGCTGTCCGCGAGCGCCCGGCCCTCGTAGAACTGCACCCAGGTCGCCCTGATCAGCAGAGCGAACACCAGGAGCAGCGTGAGGACCGATGCGCGCCTGATCGTCTTGTTCATCCCGCTGACAGGACGAACGGGGCAGGGCCGATCGTTCCATGTGCCCCGTTTTCTCATCGTCCGTTCATGTGGCCGGTCATGGGGCGGTCCTCGTGAAGCCCGCCTCGTAGGCGCGGATCACCGCCTGGGTGCGGTCCCGGCTGCCGGTCTTCGCCAGCACCGACGCCACGTGTGTCTTCACCGTGGCCGGGCCCACCGCCATCCGCGCCGCGATCTCCGCGTTGGTCAGGCCGGTCGCCATCAGGCGCAGCACCGCGCCCTCGCGTTCGGTGAGCCGTGCCACCCAGGCCGGCGGGGCGGGGTTCGCGCGGGCGTGCTCGGCGGCCAGCGTCCGCACCGCCGACGGGAACAGCAGCGTGTCGCTGTGCGCCACCAGCCGCACCGCGCGGACGAGGGTGTCGGCGTCGGCCCGCTTGAGCAGGAACCCGGCGGCCCCGGCGCGCAGGGCGTCGTACACGTAGGAGTCGTTCTCGAAGGTGGTCACGACCACGACGCGGGGCGGCTCGGCGACGGTGGCGAGGATCTGCTCGGTGGCGCGGATGCCGTCGACGCCGGGCATGCGGACGTCCATCAGGACCACGTCCGGCGCGGTCTCCCGCACCACGGACACCGCCTCGGCACCGGTGGCCGCCTCCCCGGCCACCTCCAGGTCCGCCTCGGCGGAGAGGATGGCACGCAGCGCGGTGCGGACCATCCGCTCGTCGTCGGCGAGCACGATCCGGATCGGCGGGCGGGTCACGGGGTCTCCTCGGGGCGGGGGGCGTTCTGGCGTCCTACTGATTCCGGCGGGTATGCGGCCCGAGTGGTTCTTGCGGGGCCCTGGGTCCGGTCGAGGGCCCTCCCGTGCCGGGGTTCGGGGGCCGGGCCCGGCCGGAGCGTGGCTGGTTGGCGATTCTCCGTCCCGGGGCGGCGAGGGTGCTTGCCGTGGTCACCCGTGATCCGGGGACTTCCTCGGGCAGGAGCACCGGCGGTGTGCCGTCACCCGTTCCGTTCACTGTGGCCCGGGGCGGCAGAGCGCTTTCCGTGGGCCGGTCTGTGGTCCGGGACTTCGTGGCCGGGCGGGAGCGCCGAAGTCCGGCGCCGGCGGCCATGTTCTCTCCGGCCCAGGGCGCACGGGGTGCCTGAGCGGTCCGGCCTGTGGGCCGGGACGTTTCTTCGGCCAGGGGCGTCGAACCCCGCCGCCTGCGGCCGACGGCCCCCGGGCCCGGCGCCGGACGCGTCACGTGGTCTCCCTCAGGGGCAGGCGAACGTCGAGGCGCCAGGTGTCTCCCTCGGCGCGGGCCTCGGCCGCGCCGCCCAGCAGGCGGGCGCGGTCGGTGATGCCGCGCAGGCCGTGGCCGCCGCCGGGGCGCGTGGTGCGGGCCTCACCGAGGGGGTTCTCGACGGAGATCCGCAGGTCGTCGTCGCACACGTCGACGCGCAGCGCCACGCTGACGTCCGCGCCCGCGTGCCGGAGCGCGTTGCTCAGCCCCTCCTGCACGATGCGGTACGCCTCGCGCGAGACCAGCGGTGGCAGCGCCCCGGGGTCGGCGGTGACCGCGGCCATCACCCGCAGTCCGCCCGCGCGGGTGCGGTGCAGCAGCCCGTCGAGGTCGGCGGCGAGCGTCGGCGCCGGCGCGGTGCCGGGGGCGTCGCCGTCGCGCAGTACGCCCAGGACGGCGTCGAGTTCGCCGACCGTGCGACGGGTGGTGTCCTCGATCGCGGCCAGCGCCTCGCGGACGAACTCCGGATCGCTGTCCAGGAGCCGGCGAGCCGCGCTCGCCTGGAGGGTGACCGCGCTCAGCGCGTGGCCGACGGAGTCGTGCAGCTCGCGCGCGAGCCGGTTGCGGACGGCGAGCGCGGCGGCGCGGGCCTCGGCCGCCGCGACCCGGTCCTCGGCGGAGGGGCCGAGCAACGCGGGCGCCCAGCGGGCCAGCAGTGTGCCGCAGGCGGCGGCGCACCCGGCGAGCGCGACCAGCATCGCGGCGCCCGCGACCGGCGCGAGCGCGAGCGACCAGCTGTGCTGGAGGACACCGGGCAGCCCCATCCGTTCGTCCCGCAGGGCCGGCACGAACGGCAGCACAATCAGCGCGGCCGCGAACGGCGGCAGCGCGAGCGACATCCCCGCGATGACGCCGCCGAAGCCCAGGTGCAGCGTGAACCAGGCCGCCGTGCGCCCCTTCTCGCCCTTGGTGCGGGCGGGCCCGTGGGCGAGCCGGCCCGGCTCGACCCCGCACAGCGACCGCACGACGCCGGACTCCAGCGGCCGGGTGAGCGGGAAGAGCGAGGTGACGGCGGCCAGCGGCAGTCCGACGGCGAACGAGGCCAGTTGCAGGCGCAGCGAGCCGAAGACGTCCGCGTCCCCGGCGACCGGGCCGACGACGACCGAGGCGACCAGGACGTACGGCATGGCGAGCGCGCCGCCGAGGATCAGGTGGATCCACCGCAGCCGCGCCCGCCGCCCGAACAGCAGCCCCGCGAACGCGGTCACGGCCGGATGCCGAGGGCGGCCGACCGCCGGACGAGGAAGTGGGTGCCGACTGACGCGAGGAGCAGACCGACGGTCATCTGGCCAGCGTAGGTGAGCGTCATCAGCGCTGTCGGCCGGTCGGCGGGATCGTCGGCCGGTGCCAGAGTGGCGAGCAGCACCCAGCCGCCCCAGCAGGCCGCGGCGCCGGAACAGACCCAGGTCGACGCCAGCGGCACCGCGACCGGCAGAACACGGCCGCGGCGGAAGACGAGCAACAGGGCGCCGACGACGGCCCCGACGAGGAACGCGACGTGCGTGCCGTCCAGGACCTGGAAGTCGGTCGTGCGGTTCTCGTCCCCGAGCCCCGCCGTGCCACCGCACGCCCAGTACAGCCGGACGGCGAGCGGGAGGGAGGCGAGGATCGCCGTGGCGACGGCGACGGCCCGGTACGGCGCCCCGACGACGCCGACCGGGAGTTCCCGCAGCCGACCGCGCCACAGATGTCCCCAGCGGTCCCGGGCGTAGAGCACGAACAGCGCCCCGAGGGCGAGCCCCTGCACGATGAACCCCGTGTACACGACCCCGAACACCCATTCCTGGAGGAAGGGTTCGCGCCCCGGACCGGGCGCCGTCGCGGTGTCGCCGCCCAGCGCCCGCGTGAGCAGCTGCAGCGGGAACCCGGCCATGATCGGCGCGAGCAGCCCCGTGGCGACCCACATGGGGAACGCCAGCAGCCACGCGGGCACCCGCAGGCCCCACGGCCGGGTCAGCACCAGGGCCAGGACGATCACACAGCTGTCCAGCAGGACCGAGACCCCGTTGGCGACGATCATGGTCACCCGGTGGTCCAGCAGGGCGCTGCCCTCCGGAACGCCGGTCCGGCTCCCCGCGATCCAGGCGGCCTTGAGCCCGAGGTACGGGAGGCAGGAGAGCACGGCCACCGCGCGCAGCAGCCGGCGGGCCCGGGTGGGCCCCGGCACCGTGGCGGCCGGTGCGGGCGTGGGTGCGAACGTCTGCGTCATGCCTCCACGTTCCCGTGCGGACACCCCCGGGCACGTCACGCGCGGCGACGATCCGCCTCCGCCGCGCGGCGGAGGGGGTCAGCGCGCGAGGTGGAGGACGACCTCGTCGATCTCCTCGCCCCGCGCCGCCGCGAAGCCCCTGGCCCGGGCGGTCGTCTCGAAGCCGCACTTCTCCAGCACGCGCCGCGACCCGGCGTTGTCGGCCGCCGCGCGGGCGTACAGCGGGCGGTCCGGCACCTCGGCGAGCAGGGCCTTCAGCGCGGCCGTCGCCACCCCGCGGCCCCAGTACGCCCGGTCCACCCAGTAGGTGACCTCGCGCTCGCCCGGCTCCCCGTACACCGCCGCGCTGCCCACGACGTCACCGTCGCCGAGGATGGTCCGCACGACGTCGGCGGAGGCCCGGATCCTGCTCCAGTGGGCCGCGAACGCGTCCCAGTCGGCCGGGTCCTTCGGCGTGAAGGCCGCCATGCGCAGGGCCTCGGGATCGTTCATCTGCCGGAAAAACACGGGCAGATCGCTGTCGTGGACGTCGCGCAGTGCGATGAGCATGGCTCAGAGCCTACGCGTGGCCAGTGTCAGCCGGTCCCGGGCGTCGAACAGCGCGTCCTTCACCATCTGTTCGTGCGCGGGCGTCAGCCGCGCCACCGGCACCGAGCAGCTGATCGCGTCCCGCGCGGGGGTGCGGTAGGGCACCGCCACGCCGAAGCAGCGCAGCCCCAGCGTGTTCTCCTCGCGGTCCACGGCGAAGCCCTGCTCGCGCACCAGGCGCAGCTCCTCGATGAGCTTCTCCCGGTCGGTGATGGTGTGCTCGGTGAGCGCGGGCAGCGTCTCGGGCAGCATCTTGCGGACCTGCTCGTCGGTGTACGTGCTCAGCAGCGCCTTGCCCAGCGAGGTCGAGTGCGCGGGCAGCCGCCGGCCGACCCGGGTGAACGGCCGCAGGTAGTGCTGCGACTGCCGGGTGGCCAGATAGACGACGTTCGTGCCGTCCAGGCGCGCCAGGTGGATGGTCTCCGTCGTGTCGTCGGAGAGCCGGTCCAGCGTCGGCCGGGCCGCCGCGACCACCTCGTCGCCGTCGATGTACGAGGTGCCGACCAGCAGCGCCCGTACGCCGATGCCGTACCGCGTGCCCGTGGCGTCCGTCTCCACCCAGCCCAGCTCCACCAGCGTGCGCAGCAGCATGTAGAGACTGGACTTGGGATAGCCGACGGCCTCCTGGACCGACGCGAGGGAGTGCATACCGGGGCGTCCGGCGAAGTACTCGAGCAGTTCAACCGTCCGCACCGCGGACTTGACCTGCGCTCCGCCCCCCGTCTCGCCAGCCGACATCGCCCTTGACCCCTTCGTTCGCCGGGAAATAGTCTCGAACAGCATATTCATCATCAGAGACAGCGTTCAGTATATCGAACGGTCGGACGCAGAGCACGTGGAGGGACCCGCGGTGGCAGCAGCACCAGTCTGGAGTGTCGACCCCCGTACCGGGAAGCAGCGTGAACAGGTCGCGGTGGAGGCCACCGCCCAGGAGGTGGACGACGCCGTCCGCGCCGCGCACGCCGCCCGGAGCGCCCTCGCGGACCGTACCGTCCGCGCGGCCTTCCTGCGCGGTGCCGCCGACGAACTGAAGGCCGCCGAGGACACGCTGGTCGAGGTCGCCGACGCGGAGACCGCGCTGGGGCCGGTCCGGCTCACCGGCGAACTGGCCCGCACCTGCTACCAGCTGCGCGCCTTCGCGGACATCGTCGACGAGGGCGAGTTCCTCGGTGTCGTGGTCAACCACCCCGACGACACCGCCACCCCGCCCATCCCGGACCTGCGCCGCTACAAGGTGCCCCTCGGCGTCGTCGCGGTCTACTCCGCCTCCAACTTCCCGTTCGCCTTCTCCGTCCCCGGCGGCGACACCGCCAGCGCCCTCGCGGCCGGCTGCCCGGTCGTCGTCAAGGCCCACCCCGACCACCCGGCCCTGTCCGAACTGGTCGCCAAGGTGCTGCGCCGCGCCGCGGCCCGGCACGGCATCCCGGACGGCGTCCTCGGTCTGGTGCACGGTTTCGAGGCGGGCATCGAGCTGATCGGGCACCCGCTGGTCGCCGCGGCCGGTTTCACCGGATCCGTACGGGGCGGCCGCGCGCTCTTCGACGCGGCGGCGGCGCGGCCGGTGCCCATCCCCTTCCACGGCGAGCTGGGCTCGCTGAACCCGGTCGTCGTCACGGAGGCGGCGGCCGCCGAGCGGGCGGACGCGATCGGCGCGGGGCTGGCCGGCTCGATGACCCTGGGCGTCGGCCAGTTCTGCGTGAAGCCGGGCCTGGTCCTGGTGCCGGCGGGCGCCGCCGGGGACGGCCTGGTCAAGACGCTCACGGACGCGGTCAGCGACACCGACGCCGGGGTCCTGCTCGACCACCGCATGCGGGACAACTTCGTCGCCGGCGTCGCCGAGCGCGCGGCGCTGCCCGACGTGGACTCGCCGGTGACGCCGGGCGCGGGCGGCGAGCACACCGTCGCCGCCGGGTTCCTCACCGTGCCGGCCGCGCGGCTCGCGGCGGAGGGGGAGCACGATCTGCTCCTGGAGGAGTGCTTCGGGCCGGTCACCGTGGTGGCCCGCTACCAGGACGAGGACGAGGTACGGGGCGTGCTGTCGCGGCTGCCGGGGAACCTCACGGCGACCGTGCAGCTCTCCTCCGGGGAGGTCGCGGGGGAGGGGAGTGGTGCCGAGCTTCTCGGTGCGGTGACGCCGCTGGCGGGGCGGGTGCTGGTGAACGGGTGGCCGACGGGGGTCGCCGTGGCGGCGGCCCAGCATCACGGGGGGCCGTATCCCGCTACGACGTCGACGTCCACGTCGGTGGGTGGGACTGCTGTGGAGCGGTGGCTGCGGCCGGTGGCGTATCAGGGGGTGCCGGAGGCTCTGCTGCCGGTGGAACTGCGGGATGACAATCCGTTGGGGTTGCCTCGGCGGTTCAACGGGGTGCTTGAGCGGTAGCGGTAGCGCCGTGGGGGTGCGGGTTCGTTGCGGGGTGCGGCTCCGTTGTGGCTTGTCGCGCAGTTCCCCGCGCCCCTGGGGCATTCACCGGGCCTGAGAGGATCGATCCATGGATGTTGAACTTCCCGAACTGCCCTTCCCCCTCCGCCCCTACGGACCCGACGGTGACTGGTCCTACGAAGGCGGTGTGCTCACCGGGGTGGCCGGGGCCCGGCAGGACCGGTTCGTGACGCCGACCGGGGAGGCGCTGGACACGCCCTCCGACGCGCCCCGGCTGCTCGGCGCCCCCGACGGGGACTTCCAGCTCGTCGCCAGGGTCACCGTCGGGTTCAAGGGCGCCTTCGACGCCGGGGTGCTCTACGTGCACGTCGGCGAGCGGGCGTGGGCCAAGCTGTGCCTGGAGTACTCGCCGGACGTGCCCACCGTCTGCACGGTGGTCACCCGGGGACACTCCGACGACTGCAACTCCTTCACCGTGGACGGGAGTTCCGTCTGGTTCCGGGTCAGCCGCAGCGGCCGGGCCTTCGCCTTCCACGCCTCGCTCGACGGCGAGTGCTGGACCTTCGTCCGGCTCTTCACGCTCGGCGACGCGGAGGAGACCGGTGCGGCCCTGGTCGGATTCCTGGCCCAGGCGCCGACGGGGGAGGGCTGCGTCGTGACGTACGACCGCCTGGAGTTCCGGCCGGGCTGGCCGGCGGACCTGCGCGACGGCAGCTGACGCAACCGGCGGGGTGGTCGCGCGCGTCCTGCGGTGCATGATCAGCGAACGTGTGACCGGAAGCAGGGTGATCCGCACCGTCCTGCCCGCCGAGGCCGAGACCGTCGCCGCCCTGCACGCCCGGGCCCGGGCGACGTACTACCCCGACGGGCTGCCCGACGACGGTCTCGACTGGGTGGCCCTCTGGCGCACCGCCGTGGAGCGGACCGACGGGCACGTGCTGTGCGCGGTGGAACAGGGGCGCATCGCCGCCATCGCCTCGTTCCGGGTCCCGGAGGACGGAGCGGCGGACACGGTCAAGCTCTTCCAGTTCCACGTCGACCCCGCCCACTGGCGCGCCGGCCTCGGCACCGCCCTGCACGCCGCCTGCGTCGAGCAGTGGCAGGCCGACGGCCGGCGGGCGGCGGTGCTGGACGTGCACGTCGACAACCGGCGGGCGCAGGCCTTCTACGCCCGCCTGGGCTGGGTCCCGGACCCGGAGAACCCGCCCGCCGAGGGCGATCACCACCTGTTCCTGCGGTTCCGGGTGCCCGGGGAATGAGGCTCGCTGCTTGAACGTTCACGTATGGGCGCGGAGAGGGCCTCCGCTTACCCGTACGACCTGGAGAAGAGCCGAGACATGCGCGTCGAGATCTGGAGCGACATCGCCTGCCCGTGGTGCTACGTGGGCAAGGCCCGCTTCGAGAAGGCGCTGGCGGCCTTCCCGCACCGGGACGGCGTCGAGGTGGTCCACCGGTCGTTCGAGCTGGACCCCGGGCGGGCCAAGGACGACGTGCAGCCGGTGCTGACCATGCTCACCGCCAAGTACGGCATGAGCGAGGCGCAGGCGCGGGCCGGCGAGGACAACCTCGGCGCGCAGGCCGCCGCCGAGGGCCTGGACTACCGCACCCGCGACCGCGACCACGGCAGCACCTTCGACATGCACCGGCTGCTGCACCTCGCCAAGGAGCGGGGCCGCCACGACGCCCTGCTGGACGCCCTATACCGGGCCAACTTCGCCGAGGAGCGCTCCGTCTTCAACGACGACGAGCGGCTCGTGGAGCTGGCCGCCGCCGCGGGTCTGGACGCCGACGAGGCCCGCACGGTCCTCGCCGACCCCGCCGCCTACGCCGACGGGGTCCGCGCCGACGAGCGGGAGGCCGCGCAGCTCGGGGCCACCGGAGTGCCGTTCTTCGTGCTCGACCGGGCCTACGGCGTCTCCGGCGCCCAGCCCGCCGAGGTCTTCGCCCAGGCGCTGACGCAGGCGTGGGGCGAGCGCACCCCGCTGAAGCTGATCGACGACGGCGGCGCGGAGGCGTGCGGTCCCGACGGCTGTGCGGTGCCGGGGGCCGAGAACCCCAGGTGAGGGCGCGTACATAAGCGTTGCTTGGAGGAACCGCGTAGAAATACGCAATGGACGGGGAGGTCACGGGGCCGCACAGTGGTGCCATGGAGAGCTTCGAGAATCTCGTCCGTGCCGAGTTCGCCCCGAAGACCACGTACCTCAACACCGCCAGTACCGGCCTGCTGCCCGCCAGGACCCTCGTCGCGATGCGGGACGCGGCGGCGTCGGCCGCGGCCGGGCAGCCGCTCGACATGTTCGCAAGCGTCGAGGCCTGCCGGTCCGCCTACGCCCGGCTCGTGGGGGTGCCCGCCACCCGGGTCGCGGCCGGTGCCTCGGTGGCCACCTACAGCGGCCTGGTCGCCGCCGCACTGCCCGCGGGCGCCGAAGTCCTCACCGCCGAGGCCGACTTCGCCTCGCTGGTGAACCCCTTGCACATGCGGGGCGACCTCAAGGTGCGCAGTGTGCCCCTGGAGCGCCTCGCCGAGTCGGTGGGCCCTCAGACCGCGCTCGTCGCGGTCAGCTCGGTCCAGTCGGCCGACGGGCGGATCGCCGACCTCGCGGCGCTGCGGGACGCGGCCCGGGCGCACGGGGCGCGGACGCTGATCGACGTCTCCCAGGGGAACGGCTGGCTGCCGACGGCAGCGGACGACTTCGACTTCGTGGTCGCCGTCGCCTACAAGTGGGTGCTCTGCCCGCGCGGCGTCGCCTTCCTCGTCGTACCGGAGGACCTGGGGGTGTCGGCCGGGCTGACGCCGCTGTTCGCCGGATGGGCGTCGGGGGAGCGCCCCTGGGACAGCTGCTACGGCCCCGTCCAGGAGCTGGCGCACTCCGCCCGGCGCTACGACGAGAGCCCCGCGCTGTTCTCCTACAGCGGTGCCAGGCACTCGCTGGCGCTGATCGAGGAGCTGGGCGTGGACGCCGTGCACGCGCACGACACCGGTCTCGCCGACCGGTTCCGCGCGGGGGTGCTGTCGCTGGGCCACGAGCCGGTGGCCGCGCCGGGCTCCGCCATCGTGTCCGTGCCCGGCCTCGGCGGGCGCAGGGACGAGGTGAGCCGGGCCGGCGTCGAGGTCTCCGACCGGGCGGGCAACCTGCGGGCCGCCTTCCACCTGTACAACACGGCGGCGGACGTCGACCGGCTGCTGGACGTGCTGGCGGGCTGAGAACGTGCATCGGGCAGGAGCCTCCCGTCCCACACGAAAGGCCCCTGCCCGAGTTCAGACGCGGGTCACCGCACCGGGGTGAAGTCCCGCGCGCCGATGAACTCCGGCCGCCGGATCGGTGCCGCGAACGGCTCGACGGCGGTGTTCTCGACGCTGTTGAAGACGATGAACACGTTGCTGCGCGGGAACGGCGTGATGTTGTCGCCCGACCCGTGCATGCAGTTGCAGTCGAACCAGGTCGCCGAACCGGCCTTGCCGGTGAACAGCTTGATGCCGTACTCCGAGGCCATCTTCGTCAAGGCCTCGTCGGACGGTGTCCCCGCGTCCTGCATCATCAGGGACTTCTTGTAGTTGTCCTTCGGCGTGGCCCCCGCGCACCCGAGGAACGTCTTGTGCGACCCCGGCATGATCATGAGACCGCCGTTGGTGTCGTAGTTCTCGGTGAGCGCGATCGAGACCGAGATCGTCCGCATGTTCGGCAGACCGTCCTCGGCGTGCCAGGTCTCGAAGTCCGAGTGCCAGTAGAAGCCGCTCGCGCCGAAACCGGGCTTGACGTTGATCCGCGACTGGTGGACGTAGACGTCCGAGCCGAGGATCTGCCGGGCCCGTCCGACCACGCGTTCGTCCCGCACGAGGTTGGCGAAGATCTCGCTGATCCTGTGCACCTCGAAGACCGAGCGGATCTCCTTGGACTGCGGCTCCACGATCGAGCGCTCGTCCGCGCGGATGGCCGGGTCGGTCGTGAGCCGCTCCAGCTCCCGCTGGTAGACCGCCACCTCGTCCGGCCCGATGAGCTGGTCGATGGCGAGGAAGCCGTCGCGGTCCAGGGACTGGAGGTCACCCTGCGAGACCGGACCGGGCGTGTCGGGGGAGCCCCAGACGACCGGGTCCTGCCGGGGGGTTGCCACCTCGGTGGCGCCGCGGGTGGGATAGAGATCGGTGACGTTCGTGGTCATGGTCACGATGACTTACACCTCCTCGGTGAGCAGCGGGTAGACGCCGTTCTCGTCGTGGTCCTCCCGTCCGGTCACGGGCGGGTTGAAGACGCACAGGCAGTGGAAGTCCTCCTTGACCTTGAGCGTGTGCCGCTCATGGCCGTTGAGGAGGTACATCGTGCCCGGCGTGATGGTGTACGTCTTCCCCGTCTCGCGGTCGGTCAACTCGGCTTCGCCCTTGGTACAGACGACGGCCTCGATGTGGTTCGCGTACCACATCGACGTCTCCGTACCCGCGTACAGAATCGTCTCGTGGAGGGAGAAGCCGACCTTCTCCTTCGCGAGGACGATGCGCTTGCTCTCCCAGGTGCCGGACGCCGATTTCACGTGCCGGTCGGTGCCTTCGATCTCCTTGAACGAACGGACGATCACGGTGTTGCGATGCCTCCTAGATGAAGGGTGTGCAGGGTCCCCGGCGCCCTCGGTCACGCGGGCCGAAGGCGCCGGAAGCAGTGGTGGTGTCAGGCCGTCTCACGCACGGCCCGGGCGAGGGTCTTCATGCCCTCGTCCAGCTCTTCGGGCGTGATGGTGAGCGCCGGGAGCAGCTTGACGACCTCGCTCTCGGGGCCGGACGTCTCGATCAGCAGCCCCAGCTCGAAGGCGCGCTTGGCGACCTTCCCCGCGCGGTCCTTGTCGTGGAACTCCAGGCCCCAGACCAGGCCGCGGCCCCGGTACTCCTTGACGTCCGCGAGGTTCTCCTCGGTGATGGCGATCATGTGCTGCTCGACCTGTTCACCGCGGGCGCGGGTCTGCTTCTCCATCGCCGACCCGTCGGCCCAGTACGCCTCCAGCGTGGCGGTCGCGGTGACGAAGGCCGGGTTGTTGCCGCGGAAGGTGCCGTTGTGCTCGCCCGGCTCCCAGACGTCCAGCTCCGGCTTGAACAGGCACAGCGACATCGGCAGGCCGTAGCCGCTGATCGACTTGGACACGGTCACGATGTCCGGCGTGATGCCCGCCTCCTCGAAGGAGAAGAAGGCGCCGGTCCGGCCGCAGCCCATCTGGATGTCGTCCACGATGAGAAGCATGTCCTGGCGTGCGCACAATTCCGACAAGGCGCGCAGCCACTCGGGCCGGGCGACGTTGATGCCGCCCTCGCCCTGCACCGTCTCGACGATCACGGCGGCCGGCTTGTTCAGGCCGGAGCCCTGGTCCTCGAGCAGCCGCTCGAACCACAGGAAGTCCTCGACGGTGCCGTCGAAGTAGTTGTCGAACGGCATCGGCGTGCCGTGCACCAGCGGGATGCCGGCCCCGGCCCGCTTGAAGGCGTTGCCGGTCACGGCCAGCGAGCCCAGCGACATGCCGTGGAAGGCGTTGGTGAACGACACGATCGACTCGCGCCCCTTCACCTTGCGCGCCAGCTTGAGGGCGGACTCCACGGCGTTGGTGCCCGTCGGGCCCGGGAACATGACCTTGTACGGCAGGTCGCGCTTGCGCAGGATGATGTCCTGGAACGTCTCCAGGAAGCGGCGCTTCGCGGTGGTCGACATGTCGAGGCCGTGCGTGACGCCGTCCCGCTCCAGGTAGTCGATCAGCGCGCGTTTCAGGACCGCGTTGTTGTGCCCGTAGTTGAGAGAGCCTGCTCCGGCGAAGAAGTCGAGGTACTCGTGGCCGTCCTCGTCGTACATGCGGCTGCCCACAGCACGGTCGAACACGGTGGGCCAGCCGCGGCAGTAGCTACGCACCTCGGACTCGACGGTCTCGAAGACGCTGAGGTCGGGCTGGGTGATGGTCACGACGAATCGCTCCTCGTTGGGTGAGGGTGGGAGAGGGAGTCGTACGAATCCGGCGGGAACCGGTGCGGTCCCGGCGGGAAGTCTGTGGGGCCGGACGGTCAGGGGTGCCCTGCCGTCGGGCGTCCGGCGGGTCAGCCGACTGCGGTCAGGGGACCGATGCGGTACAGGACCTCGGGCTCGTGCGGCCCGTCCGGGAAGAGGTCCGTGTCGAACAGCACCTCGCGATCGAGCCGGGCACCGTGCCGCTCGGCGAACGAGGTGAACAACCGCTGGGACGCGGTGTTGTCGGGGGAGATGGTGGTCTCCAAGGTCGTCGTCGCGCACTCCGCGACAGTGCGGGCGACCAGCCCGTCGAGCAGTGAAGCCGCGAGCCTTCGTCCACGGTACGCCTCGTCCACGGCCACCTGCCACACCAGCAGCGTGTCCGGCCGGTCGGGCCGGATGTAGCCGGTGATGAAGCCGACCGGCACCCCGTGCCCGTCGCGGGCAACGGCCGAGGTGGCGGCGAAGTCCCGGCACCAGAGCAGGTAGCTGTAGGACGAGTTCAGGTCGAGGACCTTGGAATCCTTGGCTATCCGCCACAGGGCGGCGCCGTCGGCCACTCTCGGACGATCGATTTGCAGGTCTGCTTGCGCGGCAGTCATGCAAATTGAATTTACCGAGGGAATTTCAAAATTGCATCGTCGGATGGGGTTACGGATCGCTGCCCCGTGTGTTATCACGCGGGCGCGTACCTCCGCGCGAGCCGACGGCAACTTGTGGTGATTTGACCCGGTCAAACGTCGCGAAGCGGACAGCATGTGGATCGGGTCACAATCTCGTAACCCATGCGCGACGTGTCCGAAATGCGTGGCTCCGCGTTCGTGGAATCTTTGTGTTTAGGTCAAGAGAAAGCGGGCAGAAGAATATGGGATCCTGTGCTGGACGGGAATTCCCCCATTGTGTAGGTGCGGGATAAGGGAATTCCCTTGAATTCAGGCTCCGGAAAGGCCGGCTCCGGCCGGCCGCTCCCAGGCGTCCCCGGCGGCCCGTCGGGCGCCCTCCGGATCCGCCTTCCGCCCCGTCTCCGTCAGCGCGGCACCCAGTGCCGTCAGGCAGCCCTGTACGGCCATGAGCGTCGCGTCCGGACCATAGTGGTTGACCCGGACCATCTCGCCGGCCAGCGCGCCCCCGCCCGCGGCCAGCGGCAGTGCGGGGTCGGCCGCCAGGGCCCGGGCCACCAGCGCGGACGCGTCGACGTCCGGCGGCGTCCGCAGGGTCGTGGCGACCGGCGCCGCCTCCCTCGCCTCGTACACGTACGGCTCCAGGCCGCCCAGCGCGAGGGCGCCGGCCCGGGTGGCCGCCGCGGCCGCCGCGTGCCGAGCCCTCACCGTCCTGGGGCCCTCCGCCTCGATGCGCTCCACGCAGGCCTCCAGCGCGAGCATCTCCAGCTGGGCCGGGGCGTGCAGCAGCGCCTTGCGGCCGCCGTCGATCCAGCGCTCCTTCCAGTCCAGCAGCGAGAGGTACGACCGGCGCGGTGCCGCCGGGTTCGCCGCCATCCGCGCCCACGCCCGCTCGCTGACCGACACCGCCGAGACCCCGGCCGGACCGCCCATCGCCTTCTGCGCGCCGATCACGCACAGGTCCACGCCCCACGCGTCCGGCAGCACCGGCTCGGCGCCCACGGAGGCCACGGCGTCCAGGTAGAAGAGCGCGCCCTGCTCCCGGACGGCCTCGCCGATCTCCGCGACGGGGTTGGTGTTGCCGGTCGCCGCCTCGGCGTGCACCAGGGACACGAAGTCGATCTCCGGGTGCTCGGCGAA
This sequence comes from Streptomyces sp. NPDC058985, assembly GCF_042740985.1. Classification (NCBI taxonomy): domain Bacteria; kingdom Bacillati; phylum Actinomycetota; class Actinomycetes; order Kitasatosporales; family Streptomycetaceae; genus Streptomyces; species Streptomyces sp. NPDC058985. The sequence goes on from NZ_JBHYJX010000028.1 coordinate 67,949, forward strand.
GGCCCCGCGGACCTGCTCGGGGGAGACGGCCGTGTGGAACGGCACGGCGAGGTCGTGCACGGTCGCGCCGCAGTCCCGCAGCCAGTTCCCGAAGGTCTGCCCGTACGGCCCGGTGACGATGTTGAGCGCGACGGTGCCCGGCCCCGCGGCTCCACGGATCGCGCCCTCCAGCGGCAGCAGCGCCTCACCCTGCATGACCACGACGTCCTGCGCGGTCCCGAGCAGACGCGCGACCCGGTCCTCGATCGCGGCGAAGCGACCGGCGGTCAGCGGGGGGAGGTCCAGGAGCGGGTGGGTCACGTCGGGCTCTCTTCAGTACGGGCAGGTGTACGGAACGTACGAGTCGAGAGTAACCACGACCTCTCCCACCACTCGCCACCGACTCCATCCGTTGCGACACCCCCACGCCCGGAATTGTGGCTTCCGCTACAGCGGTGGGCAGCTGCGGGCTGATGAACTCCCCTCTGTGTTCGCTGTTCTGACGCTCCTCCTCGTCGCGGGGGCCACGGCCGTCGTCCTCGGCCGGGCCGCCCGGAACGGGGCGCGCCGCGAGGGCCGGGCACCCGCCGCGCCACCGGCCGCCGCTTCCCCGGCCGCCGGTGCGCCGTTGCGGGTGCTCGCCGGATGCGCCGCCGCCGGGGCGGCCCTGCTGTACGGCTGGGGCGCGCTGTGCGTGGCCTTCGCGGTCATGGAGGCGGAGGACGGCGGCACCGGCTCCGCACCACTGCGGCCCTGCCGCACGGGCGAACACCCGGAGCTGTCGGCGCGCGTCGTCGACTACTCGGTCTCCTGGCTGCCCCTCGGCTTCCGCTGCGAGACCGCCGACGGCGACGGCTACGCCTCCGACGAGGTCCCCGGCTACGTCAACCCGGGCACCGCCGTCCTCGCCCTGACCGCCGCGGGCAGCGCCGTCGCGGCCGGGTACGCGACCGGACAGCGGGCTCGCGCCGCGGCGCGGAACGGCGGCGGCGACCGGCCTTCCGAACACCCCCGGGGGCCGGTTTAGGGTGCGAGCATGAGCGATCGCGCGGTGCTGCACGTCAAGGGTCGGGTGCTCGTCGGACCGGACGAGGTCCGCGACGAGGTGTGGGTGATCGACGGCCGGGTCTCCTACGACCGGCCCGCCGGCGCCACCGACGTCCGCACCGTCGAGGGCTGGGCGCTGCCCGGCCTGGTCGACGCGCACTGTCACGTCGGCCTCGACCAGCACGGCGCCGTCCCGGAGGACGTGGCCGAGAAGCAGGCGCTGACCGACCGGGACGCGGGCACGCTGCTCATCCGTGACGCGGGCTCACCGTCCGACACCCGCTGGATCGACGACCGCGAGGACCTCCCGAAGATCATCCGGGCCGGCCGGCACATCGCCCGCACCCGCCGGTACATCCGCAACTACGCCTGGGAGGTCGAGCCGGACGACCTCGTCGCCTACGTCGCCCAGGAGGCCCGCCGCGGCGACGGCTGGGTGAAGCTGGTCGGCGACTGGATCGACCGCGACCTCGGCGACCTGTCGGCCTGCTGGCCGCGCGGCGCCGTCGAGGCGGCGATCGCGGAGGCCCACCGTCTCGGCGCCCGCGTCACCGCGCACTGCTTCGCCGAGGACTCCCTGCGCGACCTGGTCGAGGCCGGCATCGACTGCGTCGAGCACGCCACGGGCCTCACGGACGACACCATCCCGCTCTTCGCCGAACGGGGCGTCGCCATCGTGCCGACCCTCGTCAACATCGCCACCTTCCCCGCCCTCGCCGACGGCGGCGAGTCCCGCTTCCCGCGCTGGTCGGCCCACATGCGGCGACTGCACGAACGCCGCTACGACACCGTGCGCAGCGCCTACGACGCCGGTGTCCCCGTCTTCGTCGGCACCGACGCGGGCGGCTCCCTGGCCCACGGCCTGGCCGCGGCGGAGGTCGGCGAGCTGGTCACCGCCGGCATCCCGCCCCTGGAGGCCCTCGCCGCGACCACCTGGGCCGCGCGCAGCTGGCTCGGGCGACCCGGCCTGGACGAGGGGGCGCCGGCGGACCTGGTGGTGTACGACGAGGATCCGCGCGCCGACGTGCGCGTGCTCGCCGCTCCGCGCCGGGTGGTGCTGAACGGGCGGGTCGTCGGTTAGCCGACGGGAGTGACGGCGGCGAACACCCGTGCCGGAAGATTCGAAAGGGCTCGCCAAAACTCCACGAAGGGGTGAAGTGACCCTGGATCGCTGACGGTTCGGCGTGCGCGGGGACATTCTTTCCGGGTCCCAAGCATGTCGCTCATGCGTGTCCCGCACGCATGTCTCACTGGGGGTCCCACCACCTTGAACGGCAACACCTTCCGCATGCCCGCACGCCGCCTCACCACCGTCGCCGCGGCCACGGTCCTGGCCGCCGGCCCCGCGACCCTGGCCGGCGCGGGCGCCGCCCACGCGACCGGCGACCACGGCCGTGCGAGCGCCACCGTGCTGCGCACCGGGCTCGACGTCTCCCTGCTCAACAAGACCGTGAACGTCCCGCTCGCGGTCACCCTCAACGAGGTGCAGGCCCCCGAGAGCGCCGAGAAGACCGCACTGACCGCCCGGCTGGACGGCGTCGACGGCGGCAGGCCCTTCAGCGTCCTGCGCGCCGACGTGGCCGAGGCCGGGGCCACCGCGGACGCCGGGAAGAGCGAGGGCCGCACCAAGCTCGCGGGCGCCCGGCTGCACGTCCCCGGGCTGCCGCTGCTGTCGGTGATCGAGGTCGAGCAGGTCACCTCCAGGGCGACCTGCGAGGCCGGGAAGAAGCCGGCCGCCGAGGCCAACCTGCTGGGCGCCGTGACGGTCCTCGGCAAGAAGGTCACGCTGACCACGGCCGGGACGACGGACGTGAAGGTGCCCGGCGTCGGCGAGGTGCGGCTCGACCTGTCGAAGACCGAGACCACCTCCCGTACGGCCGCCGCCACCGCGCTCGAACTGAAGGTGTCCGTCAACCCGCTCGACCTGAACGTCGCCGAGGTGCACGGCACCGTCACCCTGGCGAAGGCGACCTGCGAGGCACCGACGGCGCCCGCGGACGAGGCCGAGCAGCCCCCCGTGAAGGCCGAGGAGCCCCCGGCCGGCCAGGAGGCCGAGCCCGCCGCCGAGCCGGCGGCCGACGCCAGGCCCCAGGGCGCCCGCGCCGAGGCCGACCTCGCCGAGACGGGCGGCAGCTCCGCGACCCCGTACGTCGCGGCCGGCGCCGCGGCCCTGGTCCTGGCGGGCGGCGGAGCACTGGTCCTGGCCCGACGCGGCCGCGGCTGACGCGTCGGAGAGACGGCGGCACATGCGGCGACCGGCGTGGCCGGCCGCCGCAGACCCCGTAGGGGCCGGCCTCGGGGCGTGCGTGCGGGGGCGGTCCCGTCGGCGCGCGTCCCGCCCGGGGCGAGCCCTGTGAGGGCGGATGCGCTCCCGTGCCTCGCGGCCGGGGGTGTCATCTCGGGCCGGGTGGGCGGACGGACGGTGCCGGGGGCCGCTGGCGTGCCTTCCGCCCGGGGCGAGGACCGGGGGTGGATGCGCTGCCGTGCTTCGCGGCCGGGGGTGTCATCTCGGGCCGGGTGGGCGGACGGACGGTGCCGGGGGCCGCTGGCGTGCCTTCCGCCCGGGGCGAGGACCGGGGGTGGATGCGCTGCCGTGCTTCGCGGGCGGGGGGAGGGTGTCACCTCGGGCCGGGTGGGCGGTGGCAGGCGGCGGTGTCAGGCCGGGGTCGGTATCGCCCGCTCCAGTGCCCGCAGGAATCTGTCCGACGTGGCGCGGTCCCGGACCGCGAGGCGCAGCCACTCCTCGTCCAGGCCGGGGAAGGTGTCCCCGCGCCGTACCGCGAATCCGAGGCCGCGCAGCCGGTGGCGTACCGCGGCGGCGTGCGGGAGGCGGACGAGGACGAAGGGGCCCTCGGCGGGCTCGACGACCCGCAGGCCGGCCCCGGCGAACTCCCCGAGCCCGGCGACCAGATGGGCCCGGTCCGCGGCGACGCGGTGGGCGGCGTGGGCCGCCTCCGCCAGCGCGGGAGTCGACACACACGCCTCGGCCGCCGCCAGCGCGGGAGTCGACACCGGCCACAGGGGCTGCGCCCGCTCCAGCTCGGCCACCGTGTCGGGCGCCGCCAGGACGTAGCCGATGCGCAGCCCCGCCAGCCCCCACGTCTTGGTCAGGCTGCGCAGGACGACCAGCCCGGGTACGTCGGTGCGCCCGGCCAGCGCCTCCCGCTCGCCCGGCACCGCGTCCATGAACGCCTCGTCCACGACCAGGGTCCGGCCGGGACGGGCCAGCCCCGCGAGCACGCCCGCCGGGTGCAGGACCGACGTCGGGTTGGTCGGGTTGCCGACCACCACCAGGTCGGCGCCCTCCGGGACGGCCGCCGGATCGAGGCGGAAGCCGTCCGCGGCCCGCAGCAGCACCCGGTCGACCGTGTGCCCGGCGTCCCGCAGCGCCGCCTCGGGCTCGGTGAACTGGGGGTGCACCACGACCGGCCGCCGCACCTTCAGCGCCCGCGCCAGCAGCACGAACGCCTCCGCCGCCCCCGCCGTCAGCAGCACCCGCTCCACCGGCAGCCCGTGCCGCGCCGCCACCGCGGCCCGCGCCGCCCGCCCGTCGGGGTAGGCGGCCAGCGAGCCCAGCGAGGCGGCCACGCGCTCGCGCAGCCACACCGGGGGCGTGTCCGCGCGGACGTTCACCGCGAGGTCCACCAGCGCCGAGCCGTCGTCGCGCACCTCGGCGTCGCCGTGGTGCCGCAGGTCATGGCCCAGGGTTCCCGCCTCAGTGCGCATGGGAGTGTGCGTGTCCATACGCGTGATGGTGCCGCACCCCGTCCTCCGCCCCGGCGCCCGGGTCCGCCGTCCCGCCCCCGGACCGGCGTACCATCGCGCAGGTAGCCCGTGCCGGACGCCCCGCCGATCTGCGCTTGGGCACGAGGAGCGCTCCGCCACCCGCCAGCGCCGCCGCCTCGGCGACCGACGCGGTGCCCACGGCGGCGAACGCGGCACCGGAGGGATGGGGCACCCCGACCGCCGCCAGCTCCGCGGCGCTGTAGGTCACCAGCGGCACGCCCAGCCGCTCGGCGGCCCCGGCGATCCCGGGCTCCGCGGCCTTCGTGTCCAGGGTGGCCAGCTCCGTGACCGACGCGGCCGTCAGCCCCGCCTCGCCCAGCACCCGCGCCACCAGCGCGAGCACCTCGTCGACCGGCACGCCCCGGGACGCGCCGACACCGACGACGACCGACGACGCGGGCCGCACCGCACGTCCGGGCACGGAATCCGCCCCCGTCCCGCTCGTCCCGCGCATATTTACCGCCGTCGCCGCTGTCGTGCGCGCGTGAACGCGCCCGGATCGGATAGCAAGGGCCCATGGCGGTCTTCGTCGCGCTCGGCGCGTTCCTGATGACGCTGGCCGGCGGCTGGACGGCACAGCGCGTGACCGACCGGCGCCACCTGGTCCTGGGGCTGGCCGGCGGCCTGATGCTGGGCGTCGTCGGCCTCGACCTGCTGCCCGAGGCACTGGAGGCGGCCGGAGACGAGGTGTTCGGCGTCCCCGAGGCGCTGCTGCTCTTCGTCGCCGGCTTCCTCCTCGCGCACCTGGTGGAACGCCTGCTGGCCGCCCGCCGCGCCGCGCACGGCGCCGACGAGCACGGGCAGCGCTCGCCCCAGGTGGGCCTGACGGCGGCCGCCGCCATGGTGGGGCACAGCGCGATGGACGGCGTGGCGATCGGCGCCGCCTTCCAGGTGGGCGGCGGCATGGGCGCGGCGGTGGCGATGGCGGTGATCGCCCACGACTTCGCCGACGGCTTCAACACCTACACGCTGACCAGCCTGTACGGGAACGCCCGCCGCCGCGCCATCGCGATGCTGGTCGCCGACGCCCTGGCACCCGTGGCCGGCGCGGCCTCCACCCTGCTCTTCACGATCCCGGAGGGCGCGCTCGGCGCGTACCTCGGCCTGTTCGGCGGCGTCCTGCTCTACCTCGCCGCCGCCGAGATCCTGCCCGAGGCCCACCACGAGCACCCGGCCCGCTCGACCCTGCTGTGCACCGTTGCCGGCGCGGCCTTCATCTGGCTGGTGGTGGGGATCGCGGAGTGAGCGGCCGCCGTTCACGACGCCCGGCACCTCTCCACGAAGCGACGGGCGACCGACGGCTCCGCCGCCCAGTGCGTGTGCAGGTAACTCGCGTGCACGCCACCCTCGACGAACCCCTCGACGCGCCGCCGAGGCGTCCGCATCCCCCACGCCGGCGTCGCCCCGGCCCCCGGCTCCACGACGGTCCGGTGGAACTCGTGCCCCCGCATCCGCGTCCCCGCCACGGCCAGCGGGCTGTCGGTCAGCGCCACGCAGTCCCGGTACCCGAGGGTGAGCCGCCCGGACATCCGCGCGGAGGCGTCCAGCACCCCGCACATGGGCAGCCCGTCCAGCTCCCGGCCCAGGTACAGCAGCCCCGCACACTCCGCCGCGACGGGCGCACCCCCGCGCGCCAGCTCGGCGACGGACTTCCGCAGCCCCTCGTTGGCCGACAGCTCGGAGACGTACACCTCGGGGAACCCGCCCCCGATCACCAGCCCCCGCGTCCCCTCCGGCAACTCCTCGTCCCGCAACGGATCGAAGACGACGACCTCGGCCCCCGCCGCCGCGAGCAGTTCGGCATGCTCGGCATAGGAAAAGGTGAACGCGGCGCCACCGGCAACGGCGACCTTGACAGCCGAGCCGGCGTTCTCCAGCCCGTCCGGCGCTTGAGGACGAGGCCGTTCAGGCCGGAAGAGGGTGCCCGGGTCCCAAGCCGCACCCGGCAACGCCCCCGCCCCCCGGGCCAACGCCACCAGCCCCTCCAGATCACACCCGTCGGAGACCAACGCCGCCATCGCCCCGACGGCGTCGACCGCCGCCGCGCCCCGCTCGGCGACCGGCACCAGCCCCAGATGCCGCGACGGCGTCTCCACCGGCGCGGCCCGCCGCAACGCCCCCAGCACCGGCACCCCGACGGAGTCCAACGCCTCCCGCAGCATCACCTCGTGCCGGTCCGACCCGACCTTGTTCAGGATCACGCCACCGACCCGCACGTCCGGATCGAAGGACACGAACCCGTGCACCAGCGCCGCCACCGACCGCGACTGCGCCGACGCGTCCACGACCAGCACCACGGGCGCCCGCAGCAGCTTGGCCACGTGGGCGGTGGAGGCGAGTTCGCCTTCCCCGGCCGCCCCGTCGTACAGCCCCATCACGCCCTCGATCACGGCGATGTCGCTGCCGCGCGCCCCGTGCAGGAACAGCGGCTCCACCAGCTCGGGCCCGCACATGTAGGCGTCGAGGTTGCGTCCCGTCCGCCCGGTGGCCAGCGCGTGGTACCCCGGGTCGATGTAGTCGGGCCCGACCTTGTGGGGGGACACGGCCAGCCCCCGCGCGGCGAGCGCGGCCATCAGCCCGGTGGCCACGGTGGTCTTGCCGCTGCCCGAGGAGGGCGCGGCCACGACCAGCCTGGGGACGGAGGCCGGGGTGGAGGCCGTCACCACTCGATGCCCCTCTGCCCCTTCTGGCCGGTGTCCATCGGGTGCTTGACCTTGGACATGTCGGTGACCAGGTCGGCGAAGTCCACCAGCTGCTGCGGAGCGTTCCGTCCGGTGATCACGACGTGCTGGGTGCCGGGCCGGTCGCGCAGCACGGACACGACTTCGTCGGTGTCGATCCACCCCCAGTGCAGCGGGTAGGCGAACTCGTCCAGCACGTACAGCTTGTACGTCTCGGCGGCCAGGTCGCGCTTGACCTGCTCCCAGCCCTCCCGGGCCTTCTCCTCGTTGTCCTGCTGCTGGTCGCGCTGGACCCAGGACCACCCCTCGCCCATCTTGTGCCAGTCGACGGTGCCGCCCTCACCGGATGCGCCGAGCACCCGCAGGGCGTTCTCCTCGCCGACCTTCCACTTGGCCGACTTGACGAACTGGAACACCCCGACGGGCCATCCCTGGTTCCAGGCGCGCAGCGCCAGCCCGAAGGCGGCGGTGGACTTGCCCTTCCCGATCCCCGTGTGCACGAAGACCAGCGGCCGGTTGCGCCGCTGTCGGGTCGTCAGTCCGTCGTCCGGTACGACACTCGGCTGTCCCTTGGGCACTACGCGGCCCTCCTTGTCCCGGTATCCCGCACATCCTTGACCAGCCCCGCGATCGAGTCCGCCCGCAACTCGTCGAGGGTCACCGCCGTACCGCCCAGCTCACCCGCGAGCTGCCCGGCGAGCCCCAGCCGGATCGGCCCCGACTCGCAGTCCACGACCACGGAGGCGGTGCCCTCGGCGGCGAACAGCCGGGCCGCGCGGCCCGCCAGCGCCACCGGCTCGACGCCCCCGGTGGCCCGCCCGTCGGTCACCACCACGACCAGCGCCCGGCGTGCCGGGTCCCGCAGCCGCTCCACCCGCAGTACCTCGTGCGCCTTGAGCAGCCCGGCCGCCAGCGGCGTGCGCCCGCCGGTCGGCAGCGACTCCAGCCGGGCCGCCGCCGCGTCCACCGACGACGTCGGCGGCAGCGCCACGTCGGCGGCCGAACCCCGGAAGGTCACCAGACCCACCTTGTCCCGCCGCTGATAGGCGTCCAGCAGCAGTGACAGCACGGCTCCCTTCACGGCGCTCATCCGCTGCCGCGCCGCCATCGACCCGGAGGCGTCCACGACGAACAGCACGAGGTTGCCCTCACGCCCCTCGCGGGTCGCCTGCCGCAGGTCGTCCCGGCGTACCACCAGACCGCGCCCCGCCCGGCCGCGCTCCCGCTGGTGCGGAGCCGCCGCCTGCACGGTCGCCGCCAGGTGCAGCTTGGTCAGCGCGCCCCGCGGCCTGCGGGCGCCGGTGGTCCGCCCGTGCTCGGTCCGGGCCCGGGAGCGCCGCCCGGCGGCCCCCTCGCCGAGTCCGGGCACGCTCAGCACCTTGGTCCGGAACGGCTCGGCGGCCCGTACGGCGGACCGCTCCCCGGCGCCGCCCCCGGCGGGTGCCGGCCCCGGTTCGTCACCGGTGCCGGCCTCGGGCGGGACGCCCGCGTCGTCCGCACCGCCCTGCGGCCCCTCCTCGGGCGGTCGTCCACCGCCGCCACCGGGACCGTCGGGGCCGGGGTCGGGGTCCGGGTCCGGATCGGGGTCGTCGTCTCCCTGGTCGCCGAACTCTTCCAGCGTCTCGTCGAGCTTGTCCTCGTCGAGGCCGGGCGCGTCGAAGGGGTTGCGCCGCCGCCGGTGCGGCAGCGCAAGGAGCGCCGCCTGACGGACGTCCTCCGCCAGGACGTCGGCCCGCCCGGCCCACGCCGCCAGCGCGGTCGCGGTCCGGGCCATCACGATGTCGGCCCGCATGCCGTCCACCTCGAAGGCGGCGCAGGTCGCCGCGATCTGCCGCAGCGCAGCGTCGCCGAGCGTCACCGACGGCAGCAGCTCCCGGGCCGCCACGATCCGCGCCCGTACGGTTGCCTCCTCGTCCGCCCAGCGGGCCACGAAACCGGCCGGGTCGTCGTCGTGCGCGAGCCGGCGCCGTACGACCTCCACCCGCTGGTCGGGCTCGCGCGAGGCGGAGACCTCCACCGTCAGCCCGAACCGGTCCAGCAACTGCGGGCGCAGCTCGCCCTCTTCGGGATTCATGGTGCCGACCAGCAGGAACTTCGAGGCGTGCCGCACCGACACGCCCTCGCGCTCGACGTACGAGGCGCCCATAGCGGCGGCGTCGAGGAGCAGGTCCACCAGGTGGTCGTGGAGGAGGTTGACCTCGTCCACGTACAGGATGCCGCGGTGCGCGTCGGCCAGCAGGCCGGGCTCGAAGGCCTTCACGCCCTCCGCGAGCGCCCGCTCGATGTCGAGGGCGCCGACGAGCCGGTCCTCGGAGGCGCCGACGGGGAGTTCGACCATCCGCGAAGGACGCTCGGTACCGGTCCCGGGCTCGTGCGGACCGTCGGGGCAGCCCGGGTCGGGCGACCCCGGGGAGCAGGAGAAGCGGCAGCCCGGGACCACGGCCACGGCCGGCAGCAGCGCCGACAGCGCGCGGACGGCCGTCGACTTGGCGGTGCCCTTCTCGCCGCGCACCAGCACGCCGCCGACCGCCGGGGAGACGGCGTTCAGCAGCAGCGCGAGGCGCAGGTCGTCCTGGCCGACGACGGCCGTGAACGGGAACGGGGTACTGGTCACTTGTTGTCGTCCTCCACGTCGCGTTCGAGTTCCTGCGGGGGCCGCACCGCGCTCATGCGGGCGCCCCCGGTGGCACGAAGGGCAGCCCGGGCGGCGCGCCGGACTCGATGAGCCGCCACAGCGCGTCGGTGTCCGCGTGCTGTTCGATCAGGTCGCCGAGCCGGTCGAGCTGCTCCTCGCGCAGCGCGGCGAACGAGGTGTCGGGGGCCGGCACGAAGCGGCGGCCCGCGGCGGCGGCCACCTCGCGCAGGAACGCCCGCCGGAAGCCGTCCGACTCCAGCGAGCCGTGCCAGTGCGTGCCCCAGGTCTGGCCGACCCGGCAGCCGTCCAGGAAGGGGGCACCGCCCAGGACCTCGGCGACACCGTGGTGGATCTCGTACCCCTCGACGCGCTCGCCGAGGGCCTCGCCCACCGGGCGCGTCAGGGTCTTCTCGCGGGCGAACCGCACCCGCACGGGCAGCAGTCCGAGCCCGTCGACGTGCCCGGCGCGCGACTCGACGTCGTCCTCGATGTGCTCGCCGAGGAGCTGGAACCCGCCGCACACGCCGAGCACGGGCCGGCCCTCGGCCACCCGGCGCGCGAGACCCTCCGCCAGCCCCCGCTCACGCAGCCACTCCAGCGCCCGGACCGTCCCGCGGGTCCCCGGCACGATCACCAGGTCGGCGTCGGCCAGTTCCTCGGGCCGGTCCACGAACCGCACCACCACGCCCGGTTCGGCGGCCAGCGCGTCCACGTCCGTGAAGTTGGACATCAGCGGGACCGCGCAGACGGCGACCCGCAGCACGTCCTCGCCGACCGGCGGCGCGACCGCGGACTCGCGCACCGTGCCGCGCAGCGAGACCCGCAGCCCGTCCTCCTCGTCGATGCCGAGCCCGTGCCGGAAGGGCAGCACCCCGTACGTCCGCCGCCCGGTCAGCCCGTGCAGCATGTCGAGGCCGGGCTCCAGGAGCGACACGTCGCCGCGGAACTTGTTGACGAGGAAGCCGGCGACCAGCGCCTGGTCCTCGGGCGCGAGCAGCGCCACCGTGCCGAAGAAGGAGGCGAAGACGCCCCCGCGGTCGATGTCGCCGACGACCAGCACGGGCAGCCCGGCGCCCCGCGCGATCCCCATGTTCACGATGTCGGTGCGGCGCAGGTTGATCTCGGCCGGGCTGCCCGCGCCCTCGCAGATCACCGCGTCGTAGGTGCCGCGCAGCTCGGCCAGCGAGTCGAGCACCGTGCCGAGCAGCCGCTCCTGCCGCCCGCCGTGGTAGCCACGGGCACTCATCTCGCCGACGGGCCTGCCGAGCAGCACCACCTGGCTGCTGCGCTCACCGCCGGGCTTGAGCAGCACCGGGTTCATCAGCGCGGTCGGCTCCACCCGGCAGGCCTGGGCCTGCATGGCCTGCGCCCGCCCGATCTCCGCGCCCTCGCGCGTCACGAACGAGTTGAGCGACATGTTCTGCGCCTTGAAGGGCGCGACCTTCACGCCCTGGCGCACCAGCCAGCGGCAGATCCCGGCCGTGACGACGCTCTTGCCGGCGTCGGAGGTGGTGCCGGCGACGAGCAGGCCACCGTTCATGACGTACGTCCCTTCCTGACGGCCCCGCGCACCAGCAGCCGCGCGCCCGCGCACACGACGAGCGCCAGCCGGCCCACGCGCCGGGAGAGCCGTGCGGCCCGTTCGATGTCGCCGGAACCGGCCCGGACGGCGCGCCCCGCCGCCCCGTTCAGCACGGGCCGGTGCTCGACCCGCCCGCCGTAGGAGAGCGTCCCGCCGAGCCGCACCCCGAGGGCGCCCGCGAAAGACGCCTCCACGGGACCGGCGTTGGGGCTCGGGTGCCGTCCGGCGTCCGCGCGCCAGGCCCGTACGGCGCCCCGCGGATCGCCGCCGGCCACGGTGGTCAGCAGGGCGGTCAGACGGGCGCCCGGCCAGCCCGCGAGGTCGTCGAGGCGGGCCGAGGCCCAGCCGTACCGCCGGTAGCGGGGCGACTTGTGGCCGACCATGGCGTCCAGGGTGTTCACCGCCCGGAAACCGAGCAGCCCCGGCACTCCGCCGACGGCACCCCACACCAGGGCGCCCACCACCGCGTCCGAGGTGTTCTCGGCGACCGACTCCACGACCGCCCGCGCGATCCCGTCGGCGTCCAGCGACTGCGGGTCCCGCCCGCACAGGTGCGGCAGCCGCGCCCGGGCCGCCTCGACGTCCCCGGCCTCCAGCGCCCGGCCGACGGCCAGGGCCTCGCGCGAGAGCGACGTACCGCCGACCACGGCCCAGGTGGCCGCGCCGGTCAGTGCGACCGAGGCGGCGGGGGAGCGGCGCACGGCGTGCGCGGCGGCCGCGCCGAGGGCGGTGGCGCCTCCGGCGCACACGAGGGCGTGCAGCGCGCCCCAGCCCCGGTGGTCACGCCACAGCACCCGTTCCACGGCACCGGCGGCGCGGCCGAACGCGGCGACCGGATGCCCGCGGCGGGGGTCGCCGAGGAGGAGGTCACCGAGCAGGCCGGCGGCGGCGCCGTACGCGAAGACGCGTCCGCCACGCACGGGTTCAGCCGGTCACACGGGCGTGGGAGCACCTGGTACTGAACGTCGATCGGCAGCCGGGCATCGCGTCGCGTCCTCACTCAGGGTGTCCACGCCCTGGTTCGAAGAGTCCGGCGGTGAGAGTTCCTGGCTACCGGGGTCTGCTCCCCGGTCACAGTGGCGGGACCGCGCCGGAATCGCACCGGGCTTCCTCTCCTGCCGCCGTAGATGGCCCCGGAAGTCCACCACGGCGCGAGAACACCCGTCAACCTGGCGTTGACCTGCGGCGGGGGAGTGTGCGAAGCCCCACACACGGGTGGTGTGCGCCGGTACACGAAGGGCGGGGCGCGGGACGGTCCGAGTCCGTCCCGCGCGCCGCCCCCGGGGTGTGCGGCGGGTCAGGCGACGATCAGATAGATGCCGTACGCCACCGCCGCCGCGCAGGCCGCGAAGCACGCGTACGCGCCGGTGACCGCGAGGGCCGCGGAGCCGCCCTCGGCGGTGGCCCGCTCCTGGCGGCTGAGTCCGACGATGCCGAGGGTGAACAGGCCCACCAGGGCCACGGTGGCCACGAGGCTGACGCCGAAGACGGAGCCCAGTGCTGCCCAGTCGATGCTCATGGGGGTTCGCTTCCTTCGTACCCGGGACGCGGGCTCAGACGGTGGTGGCGGCCGACGGGGTCTTGGCCTCGGACGGATCGGCCGGCAGCTCCTCGGCCAGGTGCGCCGGGGGCGGCGAGACGGCGGCCATCGCCGTGGTGACCACACCGGCCGACTCGGGCTCGTGGGGGTCGACGACGTTGGTGTGGTCGACGACCTCGCGCCGGGAGAGCTTCCAGATGGCGGCGCTGGAGGCGACCAGGAAGACCGCGACGCAGGCCGTGCCCCAGTCGCCCATGCGGCAGACCCACTCGGCGATCGCGGCGACCAGGGCCGCGGCCGGCAGCGTCAGACCCCAGGCGACGAACATCCGGGTGGCCGTGGACCAGCGCACCACGCCGCCCTTGCGGCCGAGGCCCGCGCCCATCACCGCACCGGAGACCGAGTGCGTGGTGGAGAGGGAGAAACCGAGGTGCGAGGAGGCCAGGATGACCGTCGCCGCGCTGGTCTGGGCGGCGAAGCCCTGCTGGGGCTGGAGGTCGGTCAGGCCCTTGCCCATGGTGCGGATGATGCGCCAGCCGCCGAGGTAGGTGCCGAGCGCGATGGCGATGCCCGCGGAGAGGATGACCCACATGGGCGGGTCGGAGTCGGGGGCGAGCGCGCCGCCGGCGACCAGGGCGAGGGTGATGATGCCCATCGTCTTCTGGGCGTCGTTGGTGCCGTGGGCCAGCGAGACCAGCCCGGCGGAGGCGATCTGCCCGGCGCGGTAACCCTTGGCGGCGGCCTTGCCGTCGGCCCGGCGGCCGAGCCGGTAGGTCAGCCGCGCGCCCAGCAGCGCCGCGACACCGGCGACCAGCGGGGCGGCGATCGCGGGGATCAGTACCTTGGTGACGAGCGCGTCGCCGTTGACCGCGCCGACGCCGGCCGAGGCGACCGCGGCACCGATCAGACCGCCCATCAGGGCGTGCGAGGAACTGGACGGGAGGCCGACCAGCCAGGTCAGCAGGTTCCAGAGGATCGCGCCGACCAGGGCGGCGAAGATGACCTCGGGACGGATGCCGGTCTCGTCGACGAGACCCTTGGAGATCGTGTTGGCGACCTCCACCGAGAGGAAGGCGCCTACAAGGTTGAGGACGGCGGACATCGCCACCGCCACCTTGGGCTTGAGCGCACCGGTCGAAATGGTCGTTGCCATCGCGTTCGCGGTGTCGTGGAAACCGTTCGTGAAATCAAACGCGAGTGCGGTTACCACCACAATCGCGAGGATCAGCGAGAAGCTTTCCATTTACCCAGGCAATCGTTCGAGGTCATTGGCTGGACGAACGTAGGTAACCATGGTGAACGGAAGATGAACTGGGCAGGGCGTCACGGTGACCGGAAGCGGGGCCGCCGCGTCCCTGTGCGTGGCCGTCCCGGTGCTCTCCGGAGACGTCCCTGGCAGGATCACCGCCAGACCGGTCGGCGACGTGCCGGGAGAGGCGCGGGAGCGCTCGTGAGGAGACGGTGACTGTGACGTATTCGCGGGCCGGACGGGCTGCCCGTCCGGACGAGGAGCGGGCCTGGACGGAACTCGTCGCGGCGGCCCGGCGCACGGTCGCGGACGGGCTCGTGGTCGGTACCTCCGGCAATGTCTCGGTGCGCGTCGGCGACACGGTCCTCGTCACCCCTTCGGGTGTGCCGTACGACCGTCTGGCCCCGGGTGACGTGACCGGCGTCGCCCTCGACGGACGACAGGTGCTCGGCACCCTCGTCCCCACCAGCGAACTGCCCCTGCACCTCGCCGTGTACCGCGCGGACGACGCCGCCCGGGCCGTCGTCCACACCCACGCCGTGCACGCGACGGCCGTCTCGCTGCTGGTGCCCGAACTGCCGCCCGTGCACTACATGGCCGCCGCGCTCGGCGGCCCCGTCCGGGTCGCGCCCTACGCCGCCTACGGCACCGACGAACTGGCCCGCTCCGCGCTCGACGCCCTCACCGGCCGCACCGGCTGCCTGCTGCGCAACCACGGCACGCTCACCTACGGCACCTCCCTCGACCAGGCGTACGACCGCACCGCCCAGCTGGAGTGGATGTGCCGGCTCTGGCTGACGGCCTCCTCGGTCCCGGGCCGCACCCCGTCGCTCCTGACGCCGGGGCAGTTGGCGGAGGCGGCGGAGCGGCTCCAGGGGTACGGGCAGCAGGGCTGACACGGCGCGTGCCGGTCCGTTCCGGGGTGGTGGCGGGGCGCACCGTGTTCCCGGTTACGGCGGTGGCGGGGCGGGTGCCTCTGAGGGGTGTTGTCGGCTCCGGGTCGCTGTCGGTCGGTTGCCGGGGGGCTCGGAGGGGCCGAGTGGGCCGGCGGAGCGGCAGGGTGGCCGGCCGGGCTGACGCGGCGCGTACCCGGGCCGTTCCGGGGGGACCGTGTTCCCCGGTACGGCGGTCGCGGGGCGGCGGGGTGGCTGCGCGGGTGGCCGGCCGGGCTGACGCGGCGCGTACCCGGCCCGTTCGGGGGTACCGGCAGCGGGACCGCACCATGGCTCCCGGCCCCGGCGGACAGGCGGAAGGCGTCCCTGACGGAGCGCCGTCACCCCCCGTCCACCGCCCACTGGCCGCCCGAGGACTCCACCAGGAGACTGGCCCCATGCGCACTGTCACAGCAACGGCCGCCGCCCTCACCGCTGCCCTGGCGGCCGGCGCAGCGAGCGTCGCGGCCGGCCGGCTCGCCAGCGACGCCGCGCTCAAGGCGCCCCCCGGCCGGCCGCTGCCCACCGAACCCCGGCTCACCGTGCACGGCACCGCGGCCGGCCGGATCACCCTCACCCGGGACCTGGCCGCGCTGCGCCCCGGCCGCTACGGGCTGGCGGGCGACGGCTCCCACGCGGTCGTCGGCCCGGTACTCGACGCCGCCGAGCACGGCGCCGACACCGTCGTACGCCGCCTCGAACGCGTCACGCACGGCACGCTGGAGGCCGGGGACCGCGCCTGGTTCACGCCGAACCTCTACGTCGGCAACCCGGGCAGCGCCCTCGACCTCGACCACACCGACGTCCAGATCCCGGGCGAACTCGGCCCGCTCCCGGCCTGGTTCGTGCCCGGGGCCCGCCCGACCTGGATCATCGCCGTACACGGGCTGGCCGCCACCCGCGAACACGTCCTGAACCTGCTGGCACCCCTGCACGACCGCAGCGTCCCGGTGCTCGCCCTCGCCTACCGCGGCGACGTCGGCGCGCCGCCCTCGCCCGACGGGCTGCACCACTTCGGCGAGACCGAGTGGCGCGACCTGGACGCGGCCGTCCGCTACGCCCTCGACCACGGCGCCCGCCAGGTCGTCCTGCTCGGCTGGTCCACCGGCGCCACCATGGCCCTGCGCACGGCCGCCCTCTCCGGCGTGCGCGGGCGCATCGCGGGGCTCGTCCTGGACTCCCCGGTCCTCAGCTGGGAGACCACCCTGCGCGCCCTCGCCGCAGCCCGCCGCACCCCCGGCCCACTCCTGCCGCTCGCCGTCCGCGCCGCCCAGGGCCGCGCCGGACTCCACGCCGACCACGACACCGGCACGGCGGGCCTGCACCGCCCCGCCGTCCCCACGCTGATCTTCCACGGCCCCGGCGACGCGGTGGCCCCCTGGCGGCTCTCCCGGCGGCTGGCCGAAACCCACCCGCGGCTGGTCGCCCTGCACACCGTCCGGGACGCCCCGCACGGCGCCATGTGGAACGCCGACCCCGACGACTACGAAGAGAAGCTCCGCCGCTTCATGACCCCCCTGGTGTGACCCGGCACTGCGCCGTCGCAGCGGGTGATCCTCCGGTTCCGTTTAGCGCCGTACCAGTGGCCTGATCCGGTGCCCGGGCAGCGCGCCCGACCCCCGACTCCGCCCTCCCCGGCGGCCGTCGGGGCATTCCGTTTGGGTTTTCGGACCGTCAACCGGAAGACTGCACCCGTGACGTCCCGTATCCCGCGCGACTCCAGGCTTCGACTCGTCCGCCCACGACCCCTGGCCGCCGCCCCCCAAGCGATCAACCAGCGGCGTCCGCGCCGCCCCGCACCGCGCCCCCCGGAGGGCACACCGGCCCGGTCGGAGCTGGCCCGCATGGCGCGTTCCGGTCTGGCCGGCGCGGCCCGCGTCGCCCGCTGGGCCGACTCCGCGCTCGGCCCCGGCCGCGGCAGCGCCACCGCCGACGGCAAGGCCACCCTCTCCGACGCCACCGCCGACCAGGCGGCCCGTGAACTGGGCCTGACCACCGCGCAGGTCCGTGCCGACTGGGACACCGCCCGCCTCGCCGGACTGATCGAGGTGCACGGCGGCACCGCCCGCCCCGGCTGGCGGCTGCGCGCCTGGAACCGTGACGACAGCGCGGTGCTGCGCGGCTGGGTCGCGCTCTTCGACGCCTGGTCGCTCGCCCACCCCGAGCCCGCCGGTGAGGAGCCCGCCGCCGTCGCCGAGGTCGTCTCCGCGATGCCCCAGGTGCTCTCCTTCCTCCAGCTCTCCGCCGGGCCCGTCTCCGTGGACCAGCTCCTCGACCTGCTGGAGCAGCGCGTCACCGAGCTGCGCACCGAACGCTGCGAGGTGCCCTACGGCCCCCGCCTGGAGCCCGGCACCGAACCGGCCCCGGACGTCACCGCCGACACCCCGCTCGCCCCCCTCCTCGACTGGGCCCTGCACGCCCTCGCCTCCGTCGGCGCCCTCACCTGCGGTGACGGACAGGCCACGCTCACCCCGCTCGGCGACTGGGCGGTCTGGGTCAAGCTGGAGCAGATCTGCGTGGCCGCCCAGAGCCCCGCCGGGAACATCGAGCAGTCCGCCGAGGGCATGCTCCGCGGCTGCGCCCGACTCCGGCCCAACGCCGCCCGCGCCGAGTACCGCGCCTGGCTCGCCGCCCGGCCCGTCGGCAGCGCCGTCGCCGAGCTGCTCGCCGCCGCGCGCGGCGAGGACGCCCTGCTGCGCGGCCTCGCCTTCGACGCGCTGCGGGTCGTCGGCGCCCCCGCCGAGCCCGATGTCCGCGGCGTGGCCGACGAGCCGACGCTGCGGCCGTACGCGCTGCTGTGGCTGGCCGAGCACGACGGCGCCGACCCCGAGGACGCCCACGAGGTCCTCACCCGCCGGGAAGCGACCTGGCTCTGGGTGGACACCGCGGCCGCCGTCGCCGACCACGGGGAGGCACCGCTGCTCGTCCGGCACCTGGAGGCGGCGGTCCAGTTCACCGTCCCGGCGCTGCTCGACGAGGTCCGCGCGGTCGGCCACCCCCGCACCGTGCAGGTCCTGGTGGCCCTCGCCGCCGCCCATCCCGACCCCGCCCTGGCCAAGGCCGTACGCCGGGCCGCCTTCCAGGTCCACACCGGCGGCAGCTGACCGACGGGGCGTGCGCGGCCGAAGGGCTAGCCGCGCACCTGCGGCGCGTACGTCCCAAAGCTCCACACGTTGCCCTCCAGGTCACGGGCCATGTAGTCGCGCGAGCCGTAGTCCTGGTCCGTCGGGGGCATCAGGATCTCCGCGCCGTGTTCCACGGCCTGCCGGTGATGGGCGTCGACGTCCTCCACGACGACGTACACCCCCGTCGTGCCGGAGTTCTTCATCGCCTCGTCGAAGCGGCTGCCCGTGCCCTTGGAGCCGAGCATGACCGCGCCGTTGCCCTGGGCCAGCTCGGCGTGGGCCACCGTGCCGTCCTCGCCCTCGTACACCGCGAGCTGCCTGAAGCCGAAGGCCTCGGTGAGCTGCCGGACCGCCGCCTTGGCGTCCGCGTACAGCAGCGTCGGGAAGATGCTCGGGCCTGCGCCGTCGGAGCCTGCCATGCGGATCACTCCCTCGTGAGCCGGTGGTCGATGGACCCTCGGTTCAAGTCTGGCACCGCCCGCCGCCACCGGAACCGGGGAAAAGGGGTTGCACCGCCCCGTTAGACTGGCCCCCATGGCCATTCTCCTCGCGCATTAGACGGCGGGAAACGTCCTCAGCCGCCCATCCCGCCCCCACCCGCCCCAGGAGTCTGACCGTGATCTCCGCCTCCGGCATCGAGCTGCGCGCCGGTGCCCGCGTCCTCATCGAAAGCGCCACCTTCCGCATCGCCAAGGGCGACCGCATCGGCCTGGTCGGCCGCAACGGCGCCGGCAAGACCACCCTCACCAAGGTGCTCGCCGGCGAGGGCCAGCCCGCCGGCGGCACCGTCACCCGCTCCGGCGAGGTCGGCTACCTGCCGCAGGACCCGCGCACCGGGGACCTCGACGTGCTCGCCCGCGACCGCGTCCTCTCCGCCCGCGGCCTGGACGTACTGATCCGCAAGATGCGGGAGAACGAGCAGCGCATCGCAGGCGGCCAGGGCGCCACCCGCGAGAAGGCGCTCAGGCAGTACGAGCGCCAGGAGACCGAGTTCCTCACCAAGGGCGGCTACGCCGCCGAGGCCGAGGCCGCCACCATCGCCGCCGCGCTCAACCTGCCCGACCGGGTCCTCGGGCAGCCCCTGCACACCCTCTCCGGCGGTCAGCGCCGCCGGATCGAGCTGGCCCGGATCCTCTTCTCGGACGCCGACACCCTGCTGCTCGACGAGCCGACCAACCACCTCGACGCCGACTCGATCGTCTGGCTGCGCGACTACCTGAAGACCTACCGCGGCGGCTTCATCGTGATCTCCCACGACGTCGACCTGGTCGAGACGGTCGTCAACAAGGTGTTCTACCTGGACGCCAACCGCTCCCAGATCGACGTCTACAACATGGGCTGGAAGCTCTACCAGCAGCAGCGCGAGGCCGACGAGAAGCGCCGCAAGCGCGAGCGGCAGAACGCGGAGAAGAAGGCGTCCGCGCTGCATTCGCAGGCCGACAAGATGCGCGCCAAGGCCACCAAGACCGTCGCCGCGCAGAACATGGCCCGCCGGGCGGACAAGCTGCTGGCCGGTCTGGAGTCCGAGCGCAAGTCCGACAAGGTCGCCAAGCTCCGCTTCCCCGAGCCGGCGCCCTGCGGCAAGACCCCGCTGACCGCCGAGGGCCTCTCCAAGTCGTACGGCTCCCTGGAGATCTTCACCGACGTCGACCTGGCCATCGACAAGGGCTCCCGGGTCGTCATCCTCGGCCTCAACGGCGCCGGCAAGACCACGCTGCTCAGGCTCCTCGGCGGCGTCGAGAAGCCCGACACCGGCCAGGTCGTCGAGGGCCACGGCCTCAAGCTCGGCTACTACGCCCAGGAGCACGAGACCCTCGACCCCGAGCGCACCGTCCTGGAGAACATGCGCTCCGCCAACCCCGACCTCGACCTGGTCGAGGTCCGCAAGACGCTGGGCTCGTTCCTGTTCTCCGGCGACGACGTCGACAAGCCCGCCGGCGTCCTGTCCGGCGGCGAGAAGACCCGCCTCGCGCTGGCCACCCTCGTGGTGTCCTCGGCGAACGTGCTGCTCCTCGACGAGCCCACCAACAACCTCGACCCGGCCAGCCGCGAGGAGATCCTCGGCGCGCTGCGCACCTACAAGGGCGCGGTCGTCCTGGTCACCCACGACGAGGGCGCCGTCGACGCCCTCCAGCCGGAACGGATCATTCTGCTTCCGGACGGCGTCGAGGACCTGTGGGGCGCCGACTACGCGGATCTCGTCGCCCTCGCTTGATCGAAAGAATGATCCACTGAGTATGGATCATTCGGCCGAGCCGTGATCCACCATCTGTGTGAGATCTCCTCATCAAGAGGTGCGTCCTACATCCAATTCGCGGCCGGACCCCCATTGCCGGGGGCCCGGCCGCGACACCTTTCTGACCTGGAACTACGCGCGGAAACCCGTTCGGCGGTACGGGCGCGGATCTCTGGAATTCCGCATTCCACATGTGGGGACACGCTCCTGTCGTCACATCCTTGACTCATCGACCTTGCCGAATGGGTGGCCAGGAGGCGCGGAAGGGGTGATCATGAGGAGACCAGAGCGCACTTCCTTGAGGAGGCACGGGTGGCCGAGACTCTGAAGAAGGGCAGCCGGGTTACCGGCGCCGCGCGCGACAAGCTCGCGGCAGACCTGAAGAAGAAGTACGACGCCGGTGCGAGCATCCGGGCGTTGGCCGAGGAAACCGGCCGCTCGTATGGCTTTGTGCACCGCATGCTCAGCGAGTCGGGCGTCACGCTCCGAGGGCGTGGCGGGGCTACCCGGGGCAAGAAGGCCACTTCGGCCTGACACCCCGGCGGCCTCTCGACTCCGACAGTGAAGGTGGTCACCCGGTCGGTCGTCCGGCCGTCCGGGTGGTTACTGTGCAGTCACTTAGCTCTGCCGTCACACGGCTTCCGGGCCTGCGTACGGCGGGGACGACGACCGCACCTTTCGGAGGCGCCCCATGGCTTCGCCCGCCCACGACACCGGTCCCGTACTCGACCGGGACGGCGTGCGGCTCACCGTCGACGACGCGATCGCCACGGTGACGCTGACCAACCCCGCCAAGCGCAACGCGCAGAGCCCCGCTCTGTGGCGGGCGCTCGCCGAGGCCGGCCGGCTGCTGCCCGGTTCCGTCCGCGCCGTGGTGCTGAAGGCCGAGGGCAAGTCCTTCTCGGCCGGTCTCGACCGGCAGGCGTTCACGCCCGAGGGCTTCGACGGCGAGCCGTCGTTCATCGACCTCGCGCGGGGCGGCGACGCCGAGCTGGACGACGCCATCGCCGAGTACCAGGAGGGTTTCACCTGGTGGCGGCGCGGCGACATCCTGTCCGTCGCGGCGGTGCAGGGGCACGCCATCGGGGCGGGCTTCCAGCTGGCCCTCGCCTGTGACCTGCGGGTCGTCGCCGACGACGTGCAGTTCGCCATGCGCGAGACCAGCCTGGGCCTGGTGCCGGACCTGACCGGCACGCACCCCTTGGTGTCCCTCGTCGGCTACGCCCGCGCGCTGGAGATCTGCGCGACCGGGCGCTTCGTCATGGCCGAGGAGGCCGTGAACAGCGGCCTGGCCAACCTGGCCGTACCCGCGGACCAGCTCGACGGCGCCGTGCACGACCTGGTGTCGGCGGTCCTCGCCGCGCCCCGCGACGCGGTCGTCGAGACCAAGGTCCTGCTCCAGGGCGCCCAGCACCGCGACTACGAGACCCAGCGCACCGCGGAGCGGGCGGCGCAGGCACGCCGGTTGCGCGACCTCGCGGGGCTGGCGGAGTAGTCCGGATCCGGGAGCACGCGGTGGGAGCCGCTCGGGCCGGGCGCGCGGCGGCTGGTCCGGGCTCGGAGCCGGTGGGGCGCATTCCGTGAAACCGGAGCCGGGGACGGCCCTGGCACGGTCGGCAGGCGGACCTGGCGCGGCCGGCCGCATCCCACGGCGCGCGGTCGGCCCGGTGCCTCAGCCGACCGCCGTCACCACCACCGCCACCGACGGACGGTCCGGCAGCGCCTCGGACACCGCCGCACGGACCCGCCGGGCCACCTCCGCGGCCCGGTGGTCCGCCGCCACCGCCAGCTCCAGCCGGACATGACGGCGCGGCAGCGCACCCTCCCGCGCCGGCGGCTCCGTCACATGGACCGGACGGCCCAGGACGCCGGTCAGCCGGACCACACCCGGTACCCCCAGCGCGGCCCCGGCCACGCGCCCTTCGTCCCCGTCCCCATCTCCGTCCCCGCCCTCGTCATCGTCGGGGGTGGCGTCGGCCGGCTGAGACCCGCGTGGCTCCCGCCCGGGAGCCGCGTCCGCGGGTGCGTCCAGCAGGCCCGTCGCCCGCAGGTCCACGTCCGTCACCGCGAGGCCGAGCCCGTCGGCCGCCGCCTCCGCCAGCGCCGCCCGCAGCCGCGCGGCCGTCACCCGCAGTGGCTCCGTGGTCGCCGCCGCGCCGCCCACCGTCGCCGTGAAGTCGGCCGTCACCCGCAGAGGGCCGGGCGGCAGGGCGCCCAGCGGCGGCGGTACGGCCGGCTCCCGCGTGTCCCGCGGGTCCGCGAGCCCGACGCGCAGAACGCCGGGGCGCACCCCGGCGACGTCCCGGGCCGCCGCCAGCAGCACGTCCCGGGCGGCACGCTCCGCGGTCCACGCCCCGTCCCGGGCCCCGCCCAGCGGCAGCAGCCTGCCGAGCCCCAACCGCTCCCGCATCGTGCGCGTCCACCGGTCCGCCGTCGTCATTCCTCCACCCTGCCGCATCCGTGGCGCGCCGCGTCCCAACCAGAACTACCGTTGTCATGGGGACCACGACCGGAAGGGACGTACGGCCATGACCGACATGGAGAGCCACCGGACCGGGCAGGACACGATCGAGAGCCCCGGTGCGGGCAAGGGCCAGATCCGGCGCGGCGGTGGAGCCCCCGGAAGCCGGGGAAGGACCACCATCGCCGACGGCGTCGTCGAGAAGATCACCGGAATGGCGGCACGCGACGTCTCCGGTGTGCACGCCATGGGCAGCGGCATGTCGCGCACCTTCGGCGCCGTACGCGACCGGGTGCCCGGCGGGACCAAGTCCGGTGTGACACGGGGAGTGAAGGCCGAGGTCGGGGAGAAGCAGACCGCCCTCGACCTGGAGATCGTCGTCGAGTACGGCGTGTCGATCTCGGACGTGGCCCGGGACGTGCGGGAGAACGTGGTGACCGCGGTGGAGCGGATGACCGGTCTCGAGGTCGTCGAGGTCAACATCGCCGTCAGCGATGTGAAGCTGCCCGACGAGGAGGACGAGGAACCGGAGCCCCGGATCAAGTGACGTGGCGGACGAGGCAACGGTGAACGAGGGGAGCGCACCATGAGCATGGCCGTGGTCGGCCTGATCGCCGGCATGGCGCTGGGGTTCGCCGGGTACTTCGGCGGCTTCGGCGCCTTCCTGCTGGTGGCGGCCCTCGGCGCGGTCGGGTTCGTCGTCGGCCGCCTCCTGGAGGGCGACATGGAACTCGGTGACTTCTTCCGCACCCGCGACGACCGACGGCGGTGACCGGCGTGAGTGGTGGGGCCGGCGAGGTCCTGGAACCCCCGGCGGCCGTCGCACCGGGCGAGCGCGGTGCCACGCGGATCGCCGACAAGGTGGTCGCCAAGGTCGCCGCCCAGGCGGCCCGCGAGGCGGTCGGTCCGCTCCATCCGGACGCCGCGCGTCCGCACGCGAGCGTGGCCGTCCACCACGACATCGCCCACGTCCGGGTCCACCTCGAACTCGACTACCCGTGCGACATCGGCGCCCGCTGCGGCCAGGTGCGTCACCAAGTCGTGCAGCGGGTGAGGACGTTGGTGGGCATGGCGGTGCCGGAGGTCGCCGTCCAGGTGGAGCGGCTGCACCTGGCGCGGGAGTACGGCGCGAGCCGGGGGAGGACGCGATGAGCGAGTCCCAGGGCCCCGAAGCGGCCGAGGGCAGCACCCGGCGCCTGCCGGTCGTGGAACCCGGCCCCGAGCAGCCCGGCCCGCCCGCCATGGAGAAGCACCTCCCCGAGCCGCCGGCGAGCGGAACGGCCCACCGCTTCTGGTCCGCGCGCCGCGTCCCCGCCGGCATCGTCGCCCTCCTGGTGCTGCTCCTCGCGGGGGCCTTCCTCTACGACGTCGTCGCCGTCCGCACCGGCCGCGACGCCCTCGGCTGGCGCCGCGACCTGGCCCGGCAGCTCGCGGAGCGCCCCCTCGACGACACGTGGGTGCTGGTCGGCGCGGGAGTCGCCGCGGCCCTCGGGCTCTGGCTCCTGCTGCTGGCGCTCACCCCCGGACTGCGCAGGGTGCTGCCGATGCGGCGCACCCACCCGGACGTACGCGCCGGGCTGCACCGGGACGCGGCCGCCACCGTGCTGCGCGACCGGGCCATGGAGGTCGCCGGGGTGCAGGCGGCCCGGGTGCGGATGCGCCGCCGCAAGGCACGCGTGCGCGCGCTGTCGCACTTCCGTGAACTGGACGACGTACGGGCCGATCTGGACGGCGTGCTCGACGACGCGGTGCGCGGGCTCGGCCTGGCCCGGCCGCCTGCCGTGTCCCTGCGGGTGGCGCGTCCCGGCCGGAAGGGGTGAGGGCGGTGCTCAGGACCGTCGACCGTGTGCTGACCGCTCTCGTGGGCCTGGTCCTGCTCGCCCTCGGCGGCGCCGTGCTCGCCGTCGGCTTCGACCTCCCCGCGCCCTCCTGGTGGGTCCACCAGGGTCCGCACGACGTGCTGCTCACCACCGCCGAGCGGACCCGCTGGCGGGACGCCGGCTGGTGGTGGCCGGTCGTCATCGCGGCCCTCGCCGTGCTGTTGCTGCTCGCCCTGTGGTGGCTGGTCGCGGTCCTGCGCCGCCGCCGGCTCACCGAGGTCCTCGTCGACACCGGGGACGGCGAGGCCGCGACGCTGCGCGGCCGGGCGCTGGAGGGCGTCCTCGCCGGGGAGGCGGACCGGGTGGACGGGGTGGAGCGGGCCGCGGTCCGGCTCACCGGACGCCGCGACGCCCCGACGACCCGCGTCCGGCTGCTGCTGGCCCCCCACGTCGATCCCGGCACCGCCCTGCACGACCTCACCACCGGGGCCCTGACCCACGCCCGGGACTCGGCCGGCCTCCCGTCCCTCCCGGCGGAGGTCCAGCTCCGCGGCGTCAAGCACCACGCCGAACGCGTCAGCTGACCGACACGTCCGGCGTGCCGCCGGCACCGGTGCTGCTAGAAGCCGTGCCGCACCCCGCCGTCCACCGGCAGCATCACTCCGGTGAGATACGACGCCGCCGGGGAGAGCAGGAACGCCGCCGTGCGGCCGAACTCCTCCGGGGTGCCGTAGCGGCGCAGGGGGATGCGGGACTCGGCGGCCGCCCTGGTCGCCTCCGGGTCGGCGGACAGCCCGTCCAGCTCGCGTACGCGGTCGGTGTCGACGCGGCCCGGCAGCAGGCCGACGACGCGGATACCGCGCGGTCCCAGCTCGTCGGCGAGGGACTTGGCGAAGCCGGCCAGCCCCGGCCGCAGGCCGTTGGAGATGGTCAGGCCCGGGATCGGTTCGTACACCGAGCCCGACAGCACGAACCCGACCACCCCGCCCTCCTCCAGCTCCGCCGCCGCACCGCGGGCCAGCCGTACCGCGCCGAGGAACACCGACTCGAACGCCGCCTGCCACTGGTCGTCCGTGTTGTCGGCGACGAACCCGGGCGGCGGCCCGCCCACGCTGATCAGTACGCCGTCGAAGCGGCCGAAGCGCTCACGCGCGGCCGCGATCAGCCGCTCGGGTGCCTGCGGGTCCGCGTTGTCCACGGCCACGCCCACCACGTCCGGGCCCAGCGCGGCCGCGGCCTGGGCGACGCTCTGCTCGTCCCGCCCGGTGACGACCACCTTCGCCCCGTCGGCGACCAGTTCGCGCGCGGCGGCGTTGCCCAGGCCCCGGGTGGCTCCCGTGACGACGTACACCCGGTCCTTCAGTCCAAGATCCATGGTCCTATCCTGCCCCTTCCTCCCCGAACAGGGCGAGGGCGGTGTTCACCAGACCGACGTGGCTGAACGCCTGCGGGAAGTTGCCGAGCTGACCTCCGGCCGCCGGGTCGTACTCCTCGGCCAGCAGCCCCACGTCGTTGGTGAGCGCCACCAGCCGCTCGAACAGTGCCCGGGCCTCCTTCGTCCGGCCGGTGGCGTGCAGCGCGTCCGCGTACCAGAACGAGCACACGAGGAACGTCCCCTCGCCGCCCGGCAGCCCGTCGACGGGCTCCCCCTCGGTGCTGTAGCGGCGTACCAGGCCGTCCCGGGTCAGCTCCGCGCCGATCGCGTCGACCGTGCCGACCACCCGCGGGTCGTCCGCGGGCAGGAAGCCCACGCGCGGAACCAGCAGCAGCGAGGCGTCCAGCTCCCGCGAGCCGTAGGACTGGGTGAAGGTGTTCCGCTCCGGGTCGTACCCCTTCTCGCACACCTCGCGGTGCACCTCCTCGCGCAGCGCGCGCCAGCCCTCCAGGTCACCGCCGCCCAGCTCGGGATGGTCCTCCAGCGTGCGCACCGCCCGGTCCAGGGCCACCCACGTCATCACCTTCGAGTGCACGAACTGCCGGCGTCCGCCGCGCACCTCCCACAGCCCCTCGTCGGGCTCCCGCCACGCGGTGGCCAGGAAGTCCATCAGCGCGCACTGCAGCTCCCACATCTGGGGCTGCGGATGCATGCCGGCCCGCCGGGCCAGCGACAGGGAGTCCATGACCTCGCCGTACACGTCCAGCTGGAGCTGGTTCACCGCGTCGTTGCCGATCCGTACGGGGGCGGCCCCGGCGAAGCCGGACAGCCACGGCAGCTCGAACTCCGGCAGCCGCCGCTCGCCCGCGAGGCCGTACATGATCTGGAGGTCCTCCGGGCTGCCCGCGACCGCGCGCAGCAGCCAGTCGCGCCATGCCTCGGCCTCCTCCAGGTACCCGGCCGACAGCAGGGCGCCCAAAGTGAGCGTGGAGTCGCGCAGCCAGCAGAAGCGGTAGTCCCAGTTGCGCACGCCGCCCGGCTCCTCGGGCAGCGAGGTGGTGGGGGCGGCCACGATGCCGCCGGTGGGCTGGTAGGTGAGCGCCTTGAGCGTGATCAGGGAGCGGACCACGGCGTCCCGGTGCGGACCGTCGTAGCGGCATCGCGCGGCCCACTCCCGCCAGTCCTCGACACTGTGCTCCAGCGCGACGAACGGGTCGATCAGCGGCGGACGCTGCTCGTGCGAGGGGTGCCAGGTCAGCACGAACGCGACCTTCTCGCCCGCGGCGACCGTGAACTCCGAGTGCGTTCCGAAGTCCTCGCCCCAGCTGCGCACCTCGGGTTCGCTGCGCAGCCACGCCGAGTCCGGCCCGGCGACGGCCACCCGGTGCCCGTCGGACCTGCGCACCCACGGGACGACCGAGCCGTAGTCGAAGCGCAGCCGGAGCACGCTGTGCAGCGTGACCTCGCCGCTCAGGCCCTCCACGACACGGACCAGGTCCGGGGCGCGGTCCCGCTGGGGCATGAGGTCGGTGACCCGGACCGAACCGTCCTCGGTCTCCCACTCGGTGTCGAGGACGAGGGTGTCCGGGCGGTAGGCGCGCCGGGTGCAGCGCTCGGCGCCCTTGGGCGCGATGCGCCAGTGGCCGTTGTCCTCGTCGCCCAGGAGCTTGGCGAAGCAGGCCGCCGAGTCGAAGCGGGGGAGGCAGAGCCAGTCCACGGAGCCGTCCGTGGAGACCAGGGCGGCGGTCTGCTGGTCGCCGATGAGCGCGTAGTCCTCGATGTCGGTGTGCACGGGAAACGTCTTCCCGACCGGGAGGGGCGCAATCGGCCCCGCCGTCCGGCTGCCGTCCGGCTACACCGCGGCGGGCTCCGCGGCCTCCTCGGTCTCGTCCTCGCCCTCGTCGCCCTCGCCGTCCTGGGAGGCCCGGTCCCGGACCTCGCGGCGGGCCAGCACGAACCAGCCGATCGGCACACCGGCGGCGAACAGCCACCACTGGACGGCGTACGCCATGTGGTTGCCGATGCTGTCGTGGTCGGGCTCCGCGATCAGCTCGGGGGTGTCGCCCGCGGGCTTCGGCTCGGTCATCTCGACGTAGCCGCCGAGGACCTGCTTGCCGAGGCGCTCCGCCTGCTGCTCGCTGTTGATGAGCATGACCTGGCGGTCGGGCAGACCCGCGACGTTCTTGATGCCGCTGTCCTCGGTCGTCTGGTCGGGCATCAGCCGGCCGGTGACGGTGGTCTCGCCCGCCGGGGGCGCCGGAATCTCGGGGAAGGCGGTCTGGCTGGCGCCGTTCGAGGGGATCCAGCCCCGGTTGACCATCAGCACCTTGCCGTCGTCCAGCACGAACGGGGTGAGGACGTGGTAGCCGACGCGGTCGTCCGCGTTGGTGCGGCGGCGCACGACGACCTCCTCGGCGGTGTCGAAGTGCCCCTTGGCCGTCACCCGGCGGTAGAGGTCGTCGTCGCCGACCCTCGCGCCGGGTGAGGTCATGGTCTCGGCCGGTACGGGCCGGGCCGCCAGGGAGTCGGCGATCACCTTGTTCAGCGCGACCCTGTGCTCATGGCGGTGCAGCTGCCAGAAGCCCAGCTCGATCATCGTCGGGATGAGCGCGAGCGCCACGAGGGTGAGGATCACCCACTGGCGGGACAACAGGAACCGGTACACCCCACGACGGTACAACTCGGTCGTGGGGCGCGACGCGGCGGGTGGGGCTTGCGCGGGCCGGGGCTCAGACCTTGTCGACGATCCCCGCCCTCCCCTCCGCGCGGGCGCAGTGGGCGCCGCAGTACCAGTGGCCCTCGACCTCGACGCCCTGGCCGATGATCTGTACCCGGCAGTGCTCGCAGATGGGTGCCATCCGGTGGATCGCGCAGGAGAAGCAGTCGAAGACGTGCACCGCTCCCTGGGCGTGGACCTCGAAGGTCATTCCGTAGTTGTTGCCGCAGACTTCACATGTCGCCATGCGCCACAGGGTGGGCCGTCGTCGCCACACGGGCGAGCGGACGCCGGGCGAGTCGCCGGGAATCACCCGTCCGTACGGCCGGTCAGTGCCCCCGTCCCGGGGCCGCGTCCGCCGCCTCGACGTCCGCGAGCAGCTGTCCGAACGCCGCCTCGTCCACCACCGGCGTGCCGTACTGCCGGGCCTTGACCACCTTGGAGGTGCCCGAGTCCGGGTCGTTGGTGACCAGCAGGCTGGTCAGCCGGGACAGGCTGGTGGCGACGTGCAGCCCGGCCTCGGCCGCCCGGTCCTCCAGCAGGTCGCGCTCCACGGAGGTGTCACCCGAGAAGGCGACCCGCATGCCCTGCTTGAGTCTTTTGCCCGCTTCGTACCGGCCCGGGTTGGGATACGGGCAGGCGGGCCTCTTGCGGGAGGGGCGCCAGCTGTTCGGCCGGTAGGAGCCGTGCCCCGCCTGCTGCCCGATGCGGGGCGCGGGCCGGTCCGACCACTCGGTCAGCGGCCGGCACTCGTGCAGCGGCAGCCGGACGCCCCCGGCGGCCGCCGCGGCCAGGCTCGGCCGGAACGCCTCCGCCAGCACCCGCGCGTCGTCCAGCGCGTGGTGCGCCCGCTGCTGGACGACGCCGTAGTGGGCGGCCAGCGACTCCAGCTTGTGGTTGGGCAGGGGCAGGCGCAGTTCCTTCGAGAGCGCGATGGTGCACAGCCGTTGACGCACCGGCGCCTCACGCCGCGCGCGGGCGTACTCGCGGGCGATCATCTGCCAGTCGAAGACCGCGTTGTGCGCGACGAGGACCCTCCCGTCGAGCCGGGCCGCGAACTCCTCGGCGACGTCGGGGAAGAGCGGCGCGTCCCGCAGTACGTCGCTCGTCAGACCGTGTATCCACACCGGACCCGGGTCCCGCTGCGGGTTGACCAGGGTGTACCAGTGGTCCTCGACGTCGCCGCGCGCGTCCAGCCGGTACACGGCGGCGGAGATGATGCGGTCGTCGCGGGCCAGGCCGGTGGTCTCCACGTCGACGACCGCGTATCCCCGCGGATACGCGGCCGGCCAGGCAGTCGCGGACGGCGCCGCGGTCGTACGGTCTTCGAGCATGGTCACTGAGGATACGGGCCGCGACCGACACCGCGGTGCCGGAGGTGCCGCCCGGGACACCGGCGAAACGGTTCCTCCGTCAAGTTCTCCACCGCCGGGCGGGGTTGCTCACCACCGGATCGGTACCGGAAGGGCCGTCAGGAGACCCGACACCGCGACCACCGCCCCCAGCGCGACGACCTCCGCGCGCGCGGGGGAGCAGGCCGTCAGCGGGTCCGCCGCGCGGCTCAGCCGGATCCTGGCCCACAGGGCGAGGGCGGCGACGGCGGCCACCAGGAGCACCTTGGCGAGCAGCACCCGCCCGTACGCCGTGTCCGTCAACTGGTCCACGATCGTGCCCGGCTCCATCCGGCGCAGCGAACTGCACACCCCGGTCGCCGTGAGGGCGGCGAGCAGAACGGCCGCCACGCGCGCGTAGAGCCCCAGCAGCGCCGGACCCGTCTCGGTGCCCCGCCACCGCCGCAGCGTCCGCAGGGCGTACAGCAGACCGCCCGCCCACAGCGAGGCGCACGTCAGATGGACCAGGGTGAGGGCCGAGCCCAGCAGCGGGCTGTACTCGGTCGTGGGGTGGGCGCGCAGCGCCTCCGCGACGACCACGGCGGCCAGCGGCCAGACCTGCCTGCCGGGGCGGCGCGAGGCGGCGCAGAGACCCGCCGCGAGGAACCCGTTGACCTCCAGCAGCGCGAGCTTGCCGTCCCGGGAGGCGTAGAGACCGCCCACGTCGATGTCGGCGGCGCCGTCCGGCACCAGGTTGCCCGTCGCCACGACCGACGCCAGCCCGAGGGCGGCGACGAAACCGACCGCGGCCGCGTACGGCGACCAGCTGCGGGGCCGCTTCGGGGGCGCGCCGGGCAGCGACCGGGCCAGCCGGTTCACGAGCAGTTCGCCGAGCGGCACGCTCAGCGCGGCGAAGAGCACCGCGCGCAGCAGCGCGATGCCGCCGGTGCCCGGTGCCTCGGCCTCTCCCGTGCCGCGCAGGGCGGGGGAGGGGCCGAGCACCGGTATCAGCGCGGCCAGCGCCACCAGCGCGAGTACGGCCGCGGTCCGGCCGGTACCGGAGGGCGTCGCGTGCCGTCCGGTACCGGTGGTCCGGGACTTGGGTCGGGTCGGGGTCACCCCAGGATCTTCACCAAGTCCCCAGATCCGGGCAAGTTCCCCGGTGGATACCCGCTACCAGCGCACCGCGTCCAGCGCGTCGGCCATGCCCCACCCGTAGAAACCGTTGCGGTTCTTCGAGCCCTCGCACACCGCGTCGACCTTGCCGTCGCCGTCGATGTCGTACGGCTTGGTGCACGGCGTGGCGTCGGCCTGCGCGTACAGCAGCGCCTTGACCAGGGCCGGCGGGGCGTACGGGTGCGTCGACTTGATGAGCGCGGCGACGCCCGCGACGTGCGGCGAGGCCATCGACGTACCGGCCATGTAGCCCCACTTGCCGCCGGGCAGCGTGCCGAGGATCAGGCCGCTGGTGGCGGGCGGCGCCGGCGTCTGGTACGCCGTCGAGTCACCGCCGGGCGCGGCGATGTCGATGACGCCCAGACCGTGGTTGGAGAACGACGACTTGAGGCCCTTCGCGCCGGTCGACGCGACCGTGACGACACCCGGCAGCTGGGTCGGGATGTCCAGGCACTCGGACGGGTCGACGGTCCGGTCGCCGGGCGTCGTGTCGTTCGGGGAGGACGGGTCGGTGATCTCGTCGGCGGAGAGGTCGTAGTTCTCGTTGCCCGCCGCGGCGACGTTGACCGCGCCCTTCTTCTCCGCGTACCGCGACGCCCGGGTGACGGCCTCGACGAGCGCCTTCTGGTCCGGGTCGTCCTTGCAGTTGAAGTACCAGGGGTCGGTGTAATAGCTGTTGTTGGTCACGTCGACGCCGTGCTCGGCCGCCCACACGAAGCCGCAGACCACGGCCTCGGTGTAGAAGAAGCCGTCGGGGTTGGACACCTTGATGCCGGAGACCTTCACCCCGGGCGCCACACCGGTCATGCCGACGCCGTTCTTGGCGGCGGCGATCTCACCGGCCACGTGCGTGCCGTGCGGGCTCTCCGCCGCGCCCGGCCGCCAGGCGCCGTCGGTGGTGTCCGGCTTGCCCGAGACGCAGTTGACGGACGCGTCCCGGTCGAAGTTCGGGGCGATGTCCGGGTGGGTGTCGTCCACGCCGGTGTCGATGACGGCGACGGTCACCTTCTTGCTGCCCAGCGTCTTCTCGTGCGCCTTGTCCGCCTTGATGGCGGGCAGGTCCCACTGGAGGCCCTGCAGCGGGTCCTGGCCCTCGGCGGCCTCGGCGGCGGCGATCTCCTTGCCGCTGAGCACCTTCGGCGCGCCCGTGTCGGTCGTGGCAGCCGAGGGCAGCGGCGCGGTACGCGTGGCACCGGCCGACTGCACACCCCGCACCTTGCGGACGGACGTGGCGAAGTCCGGGTTCGCGGAGTGGACGACCACCACGCCGATCCGGTCGTACGACGTCACGATCGTGCCGCCGGCCCTGGCTATCGCCTTGCGCACGGACGCCGAAGGCCCGTGCCCGGGGGAGACGTTGACGACGTAGCTGAGCGAGGTCGCGTCCGTCGCGGAGGAGGGGGCGGCCTCCGCCGCGGCGGCCGGGTTGCCCGGCAGGAACGCCAGCGAGGCGGCCACGGCCAGGCCGGCCGGGATCGCGAGGGCGCGGCGGTGACGCGTGAGTGGTGCTGTCATGTGCGGTGTCTCCAGTTCGTTGCTGAAACCGGTGCGTGACGGGAAGGAAGGTGGAGGGGGGCCGGTGCCGGGCGGGTCACTTCACCGCGCGGAGCGCGTTGACGATGCCGAAGCCGTAGAAGCCGTTGACGCGCCCGCCGCCCTCGCACGTCGCGTCCTGCGCGCCGTCGCCGTCCTGGTCGTAGGAGTCGGGGCAGCCCGGGTTGTCCGCCTGGGCCTTCAGCAGCCACTGCAACTGCGCGGGAGACGCCCAGGGGTGCTTCGACTTCAGCAGCGCGGCCACGCCCGCCGCGTGCGGCGAGGCCATCGAGGTGCCCTGGAGGTAGCCGTACGCGTTGTTCGGCATGGTCGACAGGATGCGGCCGTTCTTCGACGGCGTGTCCGGGATCTGGTAGCGCCCGTCACCACCCGGCGCGGCGACGTCCACGACGCCCTCGCCGTACGAGGAGTAGTACGACTTCTCCTTGTCGACACCCGTGGCGCTGACCGTGACGATGCCCGGCAGCTGGGTCGGCACGTCGTAGCACTCGTGCGGGTCGATCGTCCGCGTCACCGGCGTGGAGTCGTCGGGGCTGGAGTCGTCGACGATCGCGTCGGAGTCCAGGTCGTGGTTGGAGTTGCCGGCGGAGGCGAGGTGCAGGGTGCCCTTGCGCTGGGCGTACAGCTGGGCCCGGTTGACCGCGTCGACGATCGCGCGCTGGTCGGGGTCGTCCATGCAGTTGTACAGCCACGGGTCCACGTAGTAGCTGTTGTTGGTGATCTCCACGCCCCGGTCGGCGGCGAACATGAACGCGCACACGACGTTCTCGGGGTAGAAGAGCCCGTTGTCCGGGTCGCTCACCTTGATGCTCGACACCTTCACGCCCGGTGCGACACCGGCGACGCCGATGCCGTTGCGGGCGGCGGCTATCTCACCGGCCACGTGGGTGCCGTGGTAGTCATCGGCGGTGTACGGCCGCCAGGCGCCCGCGCTGGTGTCCGCCTTGCCGCCGACGCAGTTGGCGGACTGCGAGGCGGAGAAGTTCGGGGCGAGATCGGGGTGGGTGTCGTCGACGCCGGTGTCGATCACGGCGACGGTGACGCGGGAACTGCCCGGGTTGATCTTCGCGGCCTTGTCGGCGCCTATCGCGCGCAGGTCCCACTGGTCCGCTTCCAGCGGTTCGCCCGCTCCCGCGGCCCCGGACGCCCGCGCGGTCCGCGCGGCCTGCTCGGCCGTGAGCGGCTGGGCGGCGCCCTGGTCCGTCGTCGCGGCGGCGGTCAGCGGCGCCGTGCGGGTCGCGCCCGCCGACCGCACGCCCCGGACCTCGCGCATCGCGGCGGCGAAGCCGGGCTCGGCCGAGTGGGCGACGATCACGCCGATCCTGTCGTACGCGGCGACCACGGTGCCGCCCGCCCTGGCTATCGCGCGCTTGACGGACGCGATCGTCCGGTGGTCCGTGCGGGTGTTGACGACGTACGCCAGCCTCGGCGCCTCGGCTGCCGCGCTCTGGCCGGCCCGCGCGTCCGGGGCCGCCTGCGCGGCCGCGGGCAGGAAGCCGAGCGACGCGGTGAGCGAGAGCACGACCGGCACGGCGAGGGCGAGCCTGCGTCTGGAACGCGGGGAACGCAGATGATCCATGGGGTCTCCACATCATCCGGTAACGAGAACCGGCCCGAGACACGGGTTGTGCTCGGGCAGGTACATGACGGAGTGGTGCAGGGCGAAGCTATCCCCCCGAGTCGCTGGCCAGCAATGACCCACCGAGGGTGACTTCGGAAAGTGGCCCGGGCGTTGAACCGGTCCCCGTGGGGCGCCGTGTCGTTGGGCAGGGAGCCCGAGCACCACCAGCTCCCAGTGAGAACACCGAGGTCCAAGCCGTCATGTCCGTCGTACGAGGAGACTCCGTGGCCACCGACGCACCACCCCCCTCGAAAGAGGAGCCCCCCTCGCAAGAGGAACACCGACTCCCCTCCGCCGAGGAGTTCTCCGAAGTGCAGCAGAGCGCTGAGTTCGCCGAACTGCGCCGCTCCTTCCGCTCCTTCGCGTTCCCGCTGACGATCGCGTTCGTCGTCTGGTACCTGCTGTACGTGCTGCTGTCGAACTACGCCGGCGGCTTCATGGGCACCAAGCTGTTCGGCAACATCAACGTCGCCTTCGTCTTCGGCATCGCCCAGTTCGTCACCACGTTCCTCATCGCCTGGTGGTACTCGCGGCACGCCGCCGCGAAGCTCGACCCCAAGGCCGAGGCCATCAAGTCCCGGATGGAGGGCGGCGCATGAGCCCCGCACAGACCGTTCTCGCCGCCGAGCTGGCCGCCAACGAGGCCAGCGAGCACCGGCCGCTGATCATCACCCTGTTCGCGGTCTTCGTCCTCGCCACCCTCGGCATCACCGTCTGGGCCGGCCGCCAGACCAAGGACGCCGCCGACTTCTACGCGGGCGGCCGCCAGTTCAGCGCCTTCCAGAACGGCCTCGCCGTCTCCGGCGACTACATGTCCGCCGCGTCCTTCCTCGGCATCGCCGGCGCGATCGCCCTCTTCGGCTACGACGGCTTCCTGTACTCCATCGGCTTCCTGGTCGCCTGGCTGGTCGCCCTGCTCCTGGTGGCCGAGCCGCTGCGGAACTCCGGCCGCTACACCATGGGTGACGTCCTCGCGTACCGGATGCGCCAGCGCCCCGTGCGGACCGCCGCCGGCACCTCCACGATCGTCGTCTCGATCTTCTACCTGCTGGCCCAGATGGCGGGCGCCGGCGTCCTGGTCTCGCTGCTGCTCGGCATCACCTCCGACGCCGGCAAGATCCTCATCGTCGCCCTCGTCGGCATCCTGATGATCGTGTACGTCTCCATCGGCGGCATGAAGGGCACCACCTGGGTCCAGATGGTCAAGGCCGTGCTGCTGATCGGCGGCACCATCCTGATCACCTTCCTGGTGCTGCTGAAGTTCGACTTCAACATCTCCGACCTGCTCGGCAAGGCCGCGGAGAACAGCGGCGCGGGCGCCGCCTTCCTGGAGCCCGGCCTCCAGTACGGCACGAGCGGCACCACCAAGCTGGACTTCATCTCCCTGGGCATCGCCCTGGTGCTCGGCACCGCCGGCCTGCCGCACATCCTGATCCGCTTCTACACGGTGCCCAACGCCAAGGCCGCCCGTAAGTCCGTGAACTGGGCGATCGGCATCATCGGCGCCTTCTACCTGATGACCATCGCCCTCGGGTTCGGTGCCGCCGCGCTGGTCGGGAAGGACGAGATCATCGCGTCCAACCCGTCCGGCAACACGGCCGCCCCCCTGCTCGCGCTGCACGTGGGCGGCGTCGACTCGGCCTGGGGCGCGATCCTGCTGGCCACGATCTCGGCGGTGGCCTTCGCCACCATCCTCGCCGTGGTCGCCGGCCTCACCCTCGCCTCGTCCTCGTCCTTCGCGCACGACATCTACGCCAACGTCATCCGCAAGGGCAAGGCCACCGAGCGGGAGGAGATGCGGGCGGCCCGCTGGGCGACCGTCTTCATCGGCGTCGTCTCCATCGGACTGGGCGCCCTCGCCCGCGACCTGAACGTGGCCGGCCTGGTCGCCCTGGCCTTCGCCGTCGCCGCGTCCGCCAACCTGCCGACCATCCTGTACAGCCTCTTCTGGAAGCGCTTCACCACCCAGGGCGCCCTCTGGTCGATCTACGGCGGCCTGATCGTCGCCGTCGGCCTGGTGCTGTTCTCGCCGGTGGTCTCCGGCGACCCGAAGGCGATGTTCCCGGACGTCGACTTCGCCTGGTTCCCGCTGAAGAACCCGGGCATCATCTCCATCCCGTTCGGCTTCCTGATGGGCTGGCTCGGCACGGTCCTGTCCAAGGAGGAACCCGACAAGGCGAAGTACGCCGAGCTGGAGGTCCGCTCCCTGACCGGCACCGGAGCGCACTGATCAGCCTCGTCCGCGGCCCCGTCGTAGATCCCTACGACGGGGCCGCGCCGCACGTCGTAGGGATCGGGCCCCTGTGGATGTCGGACCGGTCACGTAGGCTCGCAGGTGTAGCAGGAGCCAAGCGCTCCGCCGATCCGCGTCGAGGGAGGGGGCCCACGTGCTCATCGACACCTACGGCCGAGTGGCCACCGACCTGAGGGTCTCGCTCACCGACCGGTGCAACCTGCGCTGCACCTACTGCATGCCCGAAGAGGGCCTCCAGTGGCTCGCCAAGCCCGACCTGCTCACGGACGACGAGATCGTCCGCCTCATCGACATCGCGGTCACCTCCCTCGGCATCGAGGAGGTCCGCTTCACCGGCGGGGAGCCGCTGCTCCGCCCCGGCTTGGTCGGCATCGTCGAGCGCGTCGCCGCCCTCGCCCCGCGCCCCCAGATGTCCCTCACGACCAACGGCATCGGCCTCAGGCGCACGGCGACGGCCCTGAAGGCCGCGGGCCTGGACCGGGTCAACGTCTCGCTGGACACCCTGCGCCCCGACGTCTTCAAGACCCTCACCCGCCGGGACCGCCACAAGGACGTCCTGGAGGGCCTGGCGGCCGCCCGCGACGCCGGGCTGACCCCGGTGAAGGTCAACAGCGTCCTGATGCCGGGGCTCAACGCCGACGAGGCCCCCGACCTGCTCGCCTGGGCGGTCGAGCACGACTACGAACTGCGGTTCATCGAGCAGATGCCCCTGGACGCCCAGCACGGCTGGAAGCGCGACGGGATGGTCACCGCCGGTGACATCCTGGAGTCCCTGCGCACCCGCTTCGAGCTGACCGCCGAGGGGTCCGAGGAGCGCGGTTCGGCCCCCGCCGAGCGCTGGGTCGTGGACGGCGGCCCGCACCGCGTCGGCGTCATCGCCTCCGTCACCCGCCCGTTCTGCTCGGCCTGCGACCGCACCCGCCTGACCGCCGACGGCCAGGTGCGCACCTGCCTGTTCGCCCGCGAGGAGACCGACCTGCGCGCCGCACTGCGCTCCGACGCCCCCGACGAGGAGGTCGCCCGTATCTGGCGCCTCGCCATGTGGGGCAAGAAGGCCGGCGCCGGCCTCGACGACCCGACCTTCGTGCAGCCCGACCGGCCGATGTCGGCGATCGGGGGCTAGGGCCTGTCTGACCATTCCCGTCGTCGCCCGGAGGGCGGCCTCGCGGCGTCAGGTGCGTGCTCTCGCCGTGCCGGGCGTAGAGCCTCGTACTGGATGTACTTGGCTCTGCGCCCGGTGCGGCGAGAGTGCGTGCATGGCGTCGCGAGGCAGACGGGAATTGTCGGACAGGCCCTAGCGGCGGTGTCGGACGCGGGGACCTAGGAGGGCTCCGGGGGCTCCCACTCGGTCAGCGGGACCACGTCTTTGAGGAAGCCCCGCACTCCGAGGAACTGCGACAGATGCTCCCGGTGCTCGTCGCAGGCGATCCACGTCTTGCGCCGCTCGGGCGTGTGGATCTTCGGGTTGTTCCACGCCAGCACCCACACGGCGGCCGTGCGGCAGCCCTTGGCGGAGCAGATGGGGGCGGCCTCCGGAGCGTTGTCCGGGGCGGTGTCGTCACTCACAGGCTCGTCTCACAGGTTCACACAAAAGGCGACGCCGAGCAGCCACGGGGGGAGCTGCCCGGCGTCGGTCCGTCGCTCCGACGGGGGATGCGGAGCGCCTAGGAAGTATGTCATGGGTCACCCATGGCCCGGCACCGGAACAGCACGATTCATCTCAGCAGTTCTTCGGCCTGGCGCGGAATGAACGCCCCCGCCGGAGGGCGCCGCGAGGTCACGGCCGGCCGCGCGACTCGCCCGCCGCCCCCGGCGACGGATCCGGCACAGCGTCCTCGGGGACGGACTCCGCGGAGGCGTCGTCCGCCCGCGGCGGCAAGATCATCGGTGGCGTCTGGGGCGTCACGAACGTCGACGGCAAAGATGGCGCGTTCTCGCGCCCGGCGTTGGCGATCACGACCGCGATGTACGGCAGGACCACACCGAGGACCAGCGCCACGATCGCGACGTGGCGTTCCACGTTCCACAGGCAGGCCGCGAGGACCACCGACACGGTGCGCACCGACATCGAGATCACGTACCGGCGCTGCCGCGCGCGCACGTCCTCCTGGAGGCCCGTCCGGGCACCGGTGATCCGGAACACCTCGACGCCGCCGGCACTGTGCTTCCGCATCTGGTTCCACCATCCGCCCGATCGGACCGTCCCCGCCCCGCTCCCGTCCGTGGCCGCTCGGGGACACCGGTCCCGGACAAGTCACCACGTTACGCCGCCCCCGCGCCGCCCACGAGACCGGGGCACCCACTCGGCGCGCGGCCGGTCAGCGCCGGCCGGCACGGCCGCGGGGCCCCGTTCGGCCGTATCCGGCGTGCGCCGTTCGCGGTACGGCCGAAGACTGGCGGCAATGCTCGCGTGGAGCCGTACGAGGAGGCAGTCATGGGCTGGTTGTGGGCGATCATCGTCGGATTCGTGCTCGGAATCATCGCCAAGGCGATCATCCCCGGGAAGCAGCACAGCCCGCTGTGGCTGACCACCATCTTCGGCATCCTCGGCGCGATCGTCGGCAACGCGGTCGCCCGCGCGGCCGGGGTGGACGAGACCTCGGGCATCGACTGGTGGCGGCACCTGTTCCAGCTGGTGGCCGCGGTCATCATCGTCGCCCTCGGCGACGCGGCCTACATGGCGGTGCGCGGCAACAAGAAGCGCGGACGCGCCTGACGGCAGGCACCCCGTACGGCACGGCGGCGGGGGCCGCCCCCCCCGGCGGCCGCGGCCCGCCCCCGACCCCGCCCGTCCAGCCCCCGGTCGCTCCACCCGCCCCCGGGGGGGTTGTAG
>NZ_JBHYJX010000029.1:0-105889 GCF_042740985.1 Streptomyces sp. NPDC058985
CATCACGGTGACGCAGTGAGTTTTTCCAGCCCGACCGGCGTCTGAGGACGAGGCCGTTCAGGCCGAAGCGGGGGTCTGGGGGCGGCAGCCCCCAGCCGGCCCGCACGCACGCACGCCGGACGCCTACACAGGAACGTGCACCGTCTCCACCCGACTCGCGACCAACCGCTCGCGCTCCCGCCGCGCCGCCCGCTTCCGCAGCCGCAGGATCTGCGTGATCCCGAGCGCCTGCAAGACGAACACCGACGAGAACGCGATGCCGTAGTCGTCCCCCGTCGCGTCCAGCAGCACCCCCACCGCGAACAACGTGGTCATCGACGCCACGAAGCCCCCCATGTTCGTGATCCCGGACGCCGTCCCCTGCCGCTCCGGCGGATTGGCCGGCCGCGCGAAGTCGAAGCCGATCATCGACGCCGGCCCGCACGCCCCGAGCACGGTGCAGAGCACGACCAGCAGCCACATCGGCGCGTGGTCGGCCGGGTAGGCCAGCGTCACCGCCCACAGGACCGACGTCGCGCCCACCGTGCCGAGCGCCAGCGGCAGCCGCGCCGTGTGGTGCCGGGCGATGATCTGGCCGTAGACCAGGCCGACGGTCATGTTGGACACCACGACCAGGGTGAGCAGCGTGCCGGCCGTGGCCTGGGACAGCCCCTGCGCCTCGACCAGGAACGGCATGCCCCACAGCAGCAGGAAGACCATCGCCGGGAACTGGGTGGTGAAGTGCACCCACAGCCCCAGCCGCGTCCCCGGCTCCCGCCAGGACTGCGCGATCTGCCGCCGGACGTACGCGGCCCCCTGATGCGGCACCGGCTCCGGCTCGTGCCCCTCGGGATGGTCCTTCAGGAAGAGCAGCAGCAGGACGAAGACCACCCCACCGGCGAGCGCACTGCCCGCGAACGCGGCCGTCCAGCCGACGCCGTGCAGCAGCCGGGCGAGGACGAGGGTGGAGACCAGGTTGCCCGCCATGCCGACGAGACCGGCGAGCTGGGCGACCATCGGCCCCCGGCGGGCGGGGAACCAGCGGGTGCCCAGCCGCAGCACGCTGATGAAGGTCATCGCGTCGCCGCAGCCCAGCAGTGCCCGCGAGGCGAGCGCCATCCCGTACGACGGTGAGAAGGCGAAGCCGAGCTGACCGGCCGTGAACAGCACCACGCCGATCCCCAGCACCCGCTTGGTGCCGAGCCGGTCGACCAGCAGGCCGACGGGTATCTGCATACCGGCGTAGACCAGCAGCTGGAGGATGGAGAAGGTGGACAGCGCCGAGGCGTTGACGTGGAAGCGGTCGGCGGCGTCGAGGCCCGCGACGCCCAGCGACGTGCGGAAGATGACGGCGACGAAGTAGACGGAGACGCCGATGCCCCAGACGGCCAGCGCGCGCCGGCCGCCCGGCGGATCGCCCGGCAGTGCGGGCCCGGCCCGCCCGGCCGAGGTGGCCGTGCTCATCGGACCTCCCCCCGCGCCAGGTTCGAGAACCAGCCCACGTGGCGGCCGACGACACCGACCGCCGCCTCCGCGTCCCCCGCCCGCAGCGCGTCGAGGATCTCCTTGTGCTCGGTGAGGGTCTTGGCGATCCGGTCGGGATGCGAGTGCATGACGGCGACGCCCATGCGCAGCTGGCGGTCGCGGAGCTGGTCGTAGAGGCGGGAGAGGATCTCGTTGCCGCCGCTGCGGACGATCTCGGCGTGGAAGCAGCGGTCGGTGACGGAGGCGGCGACGAAGTCCCCGGCGGCGGCCTGCTCCTTCTGCCGGGCGAGCAGTTCCTCCAGCCGTTCGACGAGGCCCGGCGGTGCGGGTACGGCCTTCCTGGCCGCGTGCTCCTCGACCAGCAGCCGGGTCTCCACCACATCCGCGATCTCCTGGGCGGACACGGGCAGGACCAGGGCGCCCTTCTTCGGGTAGAGCCGGATCAGGCCCTCGACCTCCAGCCGGAGCAGGGCCTCGCGCACCGGCGTGCGGGAGACGCCCACGGCCTCGGCCAGCTCGCCCTCGGTGAGCAGCGTCCCGCCCTCGTAGTGGCGCTCCAGGACACCCTGCTTGACGTGGGTGTAGACGCGGTCCGCCGCGGGGGGTTGCTTCACTGCCGTGGTCATGCCGACAGGATAGATACAACAGGGACGCAAGACGGGGGCGGTCCAGCATGCGGACGTGCGGTCACCTATCAGGGGGACCCTTCACCCCACCCCTGCCGCAGAGCAACCTTCCGTGCTATTCACGAGTCGCACAGGCGCGGCCCCATCCGTACCGACCGCAACCCGGCCGCACCTCAGGGGAATTCACCACAATCGGGGTACTTGACTTGATAAACAGCATTCTGGGCAGCCGTTCCCGCAGAACCGTCGCCGTCACGCTGACCGGCGGCGTCGTCCTCGCGACCGGCGCCCTCGCCTCCGCACCCGCCCAGGCCGCCGAGCACGGGTGGAAGGCCGGCGGCGTGCGCACCGTTTCCCAGCCCACTCACTCGTGGAAGGCCAACGGCGTCCGCGCCGCCGCCCCGGCGCCGTCGATCGCCGCCAAGGGCGGCTTCGTGATGAACGACGCGAACGGCGCCTCGCTGTACACCAAAGCCGCCGACACCAAGCGCTCCACCGGCTCCACGACCAAGATCATGACCGCCAAGGTCGTGCTCGCGCAGCCGAATCTGAACCTGGACGCCAAGGTCACGATCCAGATGGCGTACAGCGACTACATCGTGTCGAAGAACGCCTCCTCCGCCCGCCTGATCGTCGGCGACAAGGTGACGGTCCGGCAGCTGCTCTACGGGCTGATGCTGCCGTCCGGCTGCGACGCGGCGTACGCGCTGGCCGACAAGTTCGGCACGGGCAGTACGCGAGCGGCCCGGGTGAAGTCGTTCATCGGCAAGATGAACTCCACCGCCAAGAGCCTCGGCCTGAAGAACACGCACTTCGACTCGTTCGACGGCATCGGCAACGGCAAGAACTACTCCACGCCGCGCGACCTGACGAAGCTCGCGAGCAGCGCGATGAAGAGTTCGGCCTTCCGCACGATCGTGAAGACCAAGAAGTACACGGCGAAGACGGTCACCAAGACGGGCGGCACCCGCACCATGGCGGCCTGGACCAACACCAACACGCTGCTGAGCAGTTACAGCGGCGCGATCGGCCTGAAGACGGGCTCGGGCCCGGAGGCCAAGTACTGCCTGGTCTTCGCGGCGACCCGGAAGGGCAAGACCGTCATCGGCACGGTGCTGGCGTCCACGTCGTCCAGCCAGCGTGCGGCCGACGCCACCAAGCTCATGAACTACGGCTTCGGCAAGCTCTGACCGGACCGGGCCGCGCGTCCCGGGCGGGGACGCGCGGCCCGGTGCTTCCCGGCTATGCCCAGCTGATCAGCCGCTTCGGCTGCTCCAGGACCGCCGCCACGTCGGCGAGGACCTTGGAGCCCAGTTCGCCGTCGACCAGGCGGTGGTCGAAGCTCAGGGCCAGGGTGGTCACCTGACGCGGCTTCACCTTGCCCTTGTGCACCCACGGCTGGAGCTTGATCGCGCCGACCGCAAGGATCGCGGACTCGCCGGGGTTGAGGATCGGCGTGCCGGTGTCGACGCCGAAGACGCCGACGTTGGTGATGGTCACCGTGCCGCCCTGCATGGCACCCGGGCTGGTCCTGCCCTCGCGGGCCGTCGAGACCAGGTCGCCCAGGGACCCCGCCAGCTGCGGCAGCGTCTGGGCGTGGGCGTCCTTGATGTTCGGGACGATCAGGCCCCGCGGGGTCGCGGCGGCGATGCCCAGGTTGACGTAGTGCTTGACCACGATCTCCTGCGCCGCCTCGTCCCAGGAGGCGTTGACGTCCGGATTGCGCTTGATCGCGACCAGCAGGGCCTTGGCGATCAGGAGGAGCGGGTTCACGCGCAGGCCCGCGTACTCCTT
Organism: Streptomyces sp. NPDC058985; assembly: GCF_042740985.1. Classification (NCBI taxonomy): domain Bacteria; kingdom Bacillati; phylum Actinomycetota; class Actinomycetes; order Kitasatosporales; family Streptomycetaceae; genus Streptomyces; species Streptomyces sp. NPDC058985. The sequence continues at coordinate 3,885 of NZ_JBHYJX010000029.1, forward strand.
GTCCTGCTTCAGCTCCTCGACCAGCTTCATCGTGCGCGTCACGTCGACCGTCACGAACTCGGTGACGTGCGGCGCGGTGAACGCCGAGCCGACCATCGCCGCCGCCGTCGCCTTGCGGACACCCTTGACCGGGATCCGAGTCTCTCGCGCGGTGTCGTGCGACGCCGGCGCCACCGGTGCCGGGGCAGCCGCCACCGGGGCCGCCTGCGGTTCCGGCCGGGCCGGTGCGACGGCCGCGTGCACGTCCTCGCGCGTGATGATGCCGTCCGGGCCGGAGGGCACCACGGTCGCCAGGTCGACACCGAGGTCCTTGGCCAGCTTGCGCACCGGCGGCTTGGCCAGCGGGCGCTCACCGGGGAGCGGCGCGGCGGCCGGTGCCGGGCCGTTCCCATGGCCGTTCATCTCGGCCTGGATCGCGGCCGCCGCCGGGGCCTGCCGGTCGGCCGGGGGCTGTGCGCCCTTGCGGGGGCGGCGGCGGGTCGCGGAGGTGGAGACCCCGTACCCGACCAGGACCGGCTGGCGGCCCTCCGGCTTCTTCTCCTCCGCGTCGGCCGGCGCCTCCTCGGCCGCGGCCGGGGCCGCCTCCTGTACGGGGGCCTCGGCCGCCGCGCCGCCCACGGCGACCGCGATGATCGACGTGCCCACGTCGACGGTGGTGCCCTCGGGGAAGTGCAGCTCGCGGACCACGCCGTCGTAGGGGATGGGCAGCTCGACGGCGGCCTTGGCCGTCTCGACCTCGCACACCACCTGCCCGTCGGTGACCGTGTCACCGGGCTGGACGTACCACTTGAGGATCTCGGCCTCGGTGAGCCCCTCACCCACGTCGGGCATCTTGAACTCACGCACGGAGCTGTCCGTCATCGTCGTCACGCTCCCCTCCTCAGTACGCCAGCGAGCGGTCGACGGCATCCAGCACCCGGTCCAGGTCGGGCAGGTACTCCTCCTCCAGGCGCGCCGGCGGGTACGGGGCGTGGTAGCCGCCGACCCTCAGCACCGGGGCCTCCAGGTGGTAGAAGCAGCGCTCCGTGATCCGGGCGGCGATCTCCGCGCCCGAGCCCAGGAACACCGGTGCCTCGTGGACCACGACCAGGCGGCGGGTCTTCTCCACCGACGCCTGGATCGTGTCGAAGTCGACCGGGGAGATGGACCGCAGGTCCACCACCTCCAGCGACCTGCCCTCCTCGGCCGCCGCGTCGGCGACCTCCTGGCAGAGCTTCACCATCGGGCCGTACGCGGCCAGCGTGAGGTCGCCGCCCTCGCGCACCACGCGCGCGGTGTGCAGCGGGCCCGGGATGGCCTCCCGGTTGACCTCGGCCTTGTCCCAGTAGCGCCGCTTGGGCTCGAAGTAGATCACCGGGTCGTCGCTCTGGATGGCCTGCTGCATCATCCAGTAGGCGTCCGCCGCATTCGACGGGGAGACCACCTTCAGGCCCGCCACGTGCGCGAACAGCGCCTCGGGGGACTCGGAGTGGTGCTCGACCGCGCCGATGCCGCCGCCGTAGGGGATGCGGATGACGATCGGCATCTTGACCTTGCCCAGCGAGCGCGCGTGCATCTTGGCCAGCTGGGTGACGATCTGGTCGTAGGCCGGGAAGACGAAACCGTCGAACTGGATCTCCACCACCGGCCGATAGCCGCGCAGGGCCAGGCCGATGGCGGTGCCGACGATGCCGGACTCGGCCAGCGGGGTGTCGATGACCCGGTCCTCGCCGAAGTCCTTCTGGAGGCCGTCGGTCACCCGGAAGACACCGCCGAGCTTGCCGACGTCCTCGCCCATGATCAGGACCTTGGGGTCCGAGTCCAGTGCGCGGCGCAGCGACTCGTTGATCGCCTTGGCCAGCGCCATCTTTTCCGCTGCCATGTCAGACCCCCTCTGCCTCGGCGAACGACGCCTGGTAGGCGGCGAACTGGGCTCGCTCCTCGTCGACGAGCGCGTGCCCGTCCGCGTACACGTTCTCGAAGATGGCGAACCGGTCCGGGTCCGGCATGGCACGGACCACTTCGCGCACTCGCTTGCCCAACGCCTCGCTCTCCGCCTCCAGTTCCGCGAAGAATCCCTCGTCCGTGTGGTTTGCGGCCTCCAGGAAGCGGCGAAGACGCAGGATCGGGTCCTTCGCCTCCCAGGCGGCACGCTCGTCGTCGTGCCGGTAGCGGGAGGGGTCGTCCGAGGTGGTGTGGGCGCCCATGCGGTACGTGTACGCCTCGATGAGCGCCGGGCCCTCGCCGCGCCGCGCCCGCTCCAGTGCCCAGCGGGTGACCGCGAGGCAGGCCAGCGCGTCGTTGCCGTCGACGCGGACGCCGGGGAAGCCGAAGCCCTGGGCGCGCTGGTAGAGCGGCACCCGGGTCTGCTTCTCGTTGGACTCGGAGATCGCCCACTGGTTGTTCTGGCAGAAGAACACCACGGGGGCGTTGTAGACGGCGGCGAAGTTGAACGCCTCGCTGACGTCGCCCTGGCTGGAGGCGCCGTCGCCGAAGTAGGCGATCACGGCCGAGTCCGCGCCGTCCTTGGTGATGCCCATCGCGTAGCCCGTGGCGTGCAGCGCCTGCGAGCCGATCACGATGGTGTACAGGTGGAAGTTGTTGCCGTTGGGGTCCCAGCCGCCGTTGTTCACACCGCGGAACATCCCGAGGAGGTTGGTCGGGTCGACCCCGCGGCACCAGGCGACACCGTGCTCGCGGTAGGTCGGGAAGACGTAGTCGTCCTCGCGGGTGGCCCGACCGGAGCCGATCTGGGCGGCCTCCTGGCCGAGCAGCGAGGCCCACAGGCCCAGCTCGCCCTGGCGCTGCAGGGAGGTGGCCTCTGCGTCGAAGCGCCGGGTGAGCACCATGTCGCGGTACAGGCCGCGCAGCTCGTCGGGGGTGATGCCGTCGACGAACGAGGCGTACTCGGCGTACGGCGAGTTCTTGGCGGGCTCGACGCGCTCGCCCTCGGGGGTCAGCAGCTGCACCAGCTCCGTCTCGGAGCCCTTCTTCGCAGCGGTGCGGGTGGTGCGAGTGTTGCGTGCGGTGCGCTTGACGCCGGTCATGTCGGCTTGGGCGCCGGTGGTGCCGGCCGCCTTGCTTCCGGCGCTGCGTCGCGGCTTGCGCGCGGCAGTGCTCTCGGTCACGTGTGCTCCTCCGTCGGTCCGACCCCCGGGTTCGCCGGAAGCCAGTGCGGCTCACCTGTTCCCGGCGGTCGCACGAGGGTGGGTGCGGCCCGATCGGGGGACAGGCGTGACAGGTGCCCCGGCGAGCGCCCTGCGAACAGCACGTTACCCAGTGCTCCACATTTCTGTGAAACCCCTCCTGACCTGCGTTTTTACTCGGATTTCCAAGTAAATCGGCGAAGTGCGGAAGTTGTCCTGGTCACAGCCTCGCAGGGGGCCGGAACAACGGCACGTTATCCCGGCCACCCCGGGCACGGGAAGAGTCGGTGTGTGAGACTGACCGCGTGCGCGAAGACGGAAAAATCCGGGTATTCCTCCTCGACGACCACGAGGTGGTGCGCCGGGGGGTGCACGATCTGCTCTCGGGCGAGTCCGACATCGAGGTGGTCGGCGAGGCCGGCACGGTGGCCGACGCCGCGGCCCGGGTCATGGCCACCCGTCCGGACGTGGCGGTGCTGGACGTCCGGCTGCCCGACGGCAGCGGCGTCGAGGTGTGCCGCGACATCCGCTCCCGGGACGAGACCGTCCGCTGCCTCATGCTGACCTCCTTCGCCGACGACGAGGCCCTCTTCGACGCGATCATGGCGGGCGCCTCCGGCTACGTCCTCAAGGACATCCGGGGCGCCGAGCTGCTGAGCGCCGTACGCGGCGTGGCGGCCGGCAAGTCGCTGCTCGACCCCGCGGCCACCGCGCGGGTGCTGGAGCGGCTGCGCGACGGCGGCGCCAAGCCCGACGACCGGCTGGCCCGCCTGACCGACCAGGAGCGCCGCATCCTGGAGCTGATCGGCGAGGGGATGACCAACCGCGCGATCGGCGAGCGGCTGCACCTGGCGGAGAAGACGATCAAGAACTACGTGTCGAGTCTGCTGGCCAAGCTCGGGATGCAGCGGCGTTCCCAGGCGGCGGCCTTCGTGGCCCGCCTCGACGCGGAGAGCCGCTGAGCCGCTGAGCCGCTGAGCCGCTGAGCCGCCCCAATCGGGACTTACGTCCCCCCCTGCCGGGGCGGGCGACTCTGTCGCCGCCGCTTCCGCTCGCGCACAGTGAGTGCATGCCCACCGACGCACAGCACGCCGTAGGCCTGCTCGCCCGCACCGCCTACGGCCGTGCCGCCACGACCATGCGCGCCCTGCCCTTCCTCGCCTTCGCGCGCCACATCGTGGCCGACGCCCGGGTCCTGCTGCGCATGCCGAGGAGCTGCGGCTACCACCAGGTCTGCGCCGGCAGCGTCGTCGCGTACGGCGCCGACAACCTGAGCACCGCCGGGCCCGGCGAGAGCCTGTGGACGGCGCAGGTGGTGGGCCGGTGCGAGGCGCACGAGCCGAGCGCCGCCGAGGTCGAGCGGTTCGGGCCCGCACCGCGCCGGGTGGACGGCGAGCCGTTCGACCCGGTCTATCTGCGGATCGAGCCGCAGTTCGGTTCGGTGCACGTCACGGAGGGCACCGTCGGCACCCTGTGAGCCGGTGCCGCGGTGATCACTCGCCCGGGTTCTCGGGGTCCTCGGTGTTCTCGCCTCCGCCGGAGCCACCCGTGGGACCGCCCGTCGGATCGCTCGTCGGCGTCGTCGGATCCGTGGTCGGGTCACCCGTCGGTGTCGTCGGGTCGCCGGTCGGGTCACCCGTCGGGTCGCCGGTCGGGTCCTGCGTCTCGCTCTGCGACGGGGTGTAGGAAGGCGAGTACGACGGGGTGTAGTCCCCACCCGTGCCGCCCCCGCCGCTGCCCTGGTCCGTGCCCGGGTCGGTGCTCTCCTGCGTCTCCTCGTCGCTGGGCGACGGGCTGGGCGACTCGTCGCCGGTGCTCTCCGAGACGCTGGCGGACGGACTCTTGTCCGTGTCGGTGCCGCCCTTGCCGCCGTCGCCGTTGTTCAGGGCCAGCGCGACGCCGGCCGCGATGGCGATGACCGCGAGGACGGCCAGTATCCACAGCTTGCCGCGGCCGCTGCCCTTGTTGCCGCTGCCCTCGAAGCCTCCGTCGTCGCCCCCGTAGCGGCCGGGCAGGATCGGCTGCGGGATCTGCTGGGTGCCCGACGCGCCGTGGCCGGGGTTCGGCATCACCGACGTGCCGGCGAGACCGGCCGCCGGCGTCTGCCGGCCGTCGTGCGCCGTGACCGGGCCGGTGTTCCAGGTACCGGTGTGGCTGCCCTGCTCGTAGAGCATCTGGAGCCCGTACTGGACCAGCCCGCGCATCTCCTCGGCGGTCTGGAACCGGTCGTCGGGCTCCTTGGCCAGCGAGCGCATCACCAGGCCGTCCAGCTCCGGCGGGGTGGCGTCGGAGACCTCGGACGGCGGCGTCGGGATGTCCTGGACGTGCTGGTAGACCACGGACAGCGGGGTCTCGCCGGTGAACGGCGGGCGCAGCGCGAGCAGTTCGTAGAGCAGGCAGCCCGTCGCGTACAGGTCGGAGCGGTGGTCCACGGCCTTGCCGAGGGCCTGCTCCGGGGAGAGGTACTGCGGGGTGCCCATGACCATGCCGGTCTGCGTCATCGTCGTGGACGCGCCGTGCAGGGCGCGGGCGATGCCGAAGTCCATCACCTTCACCGCGCCGTTGTTGGTGATGATGACGTTGGCGGGCTTGATGTCGCGGTGCACGATGCCGTGCTGGTGCGAGTAGGCGAGCGCCTCCAGGACACCGGAGACGATGATCAGCGCCTGCTCGGGGCCGGGCGCCTCGGCGTTCAGGAGGAGGTCGCGGATGGTGCGGCCCTTGACGATCTCCATCACGATGTACGGCACGGACTGGCCGCCGACGAAATCCTCGCCGGAGTCGTACACGGCGACGATCGCGTGGTGGTTGAGGCCGGCCACCGACTGCGCCTCGCGCGTGAAGCGCGCCTTGGAGACCGGGTCCTCGGCCAGGTCGGCACGGAGCAGCTTGACCGCCACGGTGCGGCCCAGGCGGACGTCCTCGGCGGCGAACACCTCGGCCATGCCGCCCCGCCCGAGTCTGCGGGTCAGCCGGTAACGGCCGTCGCCGACCAGGCCGCCGTTGCCCCAGGTCTCCGGCGCGTCAGCCATACCGCCGCCATTCGCCTCGGGATCGGACGGGCCCTGGGCGCGCTGCTGCTGTGCCATCAGTCCTCGCCGTCGTTTCTGCCCGCGGTGCGCGCGGTGTTGTTACGGTCTCCGTCGGCCACGCTACAGGCTCCGCGGCGGCCTCCGGTCCGGGATGGGGGGCCGGGACCGGACATGAGACGGACCGGTCATGAAACCCTGGTTCCTCACTGTCGTGCAAATTCTGTGTACCGGCGGTACGGCGGCTGTAACGCTTCCGCGACGCTTCTTTCGCGTACGGTCACGGAACGGGCACCGCGCTTGACGTGTCAGTGCCCTCGGGCAGACTTGGCCGGGAATAGCACTTTCGATCACGAGCGCGCGGCCTGCTGCCACCGGCGCCGCGGCGCCTATGGGGGACGCAGAGACATGAGCCAGGACGCCGGACAGGGCCGGTACGCGGGGCGCGCGCTCGCCGGCGGCCGCTACCAGCTGCGCGACTTGCTCGGCGAGGGCGGTATGGCCTCCGTGCACCTGGCGTACGACTCGGTCCTCGACCGCCAGGTCGCGATCAAGACGCTCCACACCGAGCTGGGCCGGGAGCAGGCCTTCCGTGAGCGCTTCCGCCGCGAGGCCCAGGCCGTGGCCAAGCTCACGCACACCAACATCGTCTCGGTCTTCGACACCGGCGAGGACGAGCTGGACTCCATGACGACGCCGTACATCGTCATGGAGTACGTCGAGGGCCGCCCGCTGGGCTCGGTGCTCGACGAGGACGTCCGGCAGCAGGGCGCGATGCCCGCCGACAAGGCGCTGAAGATCACCGCGGACGTGCTGGCGGCCCTGGAGATCAGCCACGAGATGGGCCTGGTCCACCGGGACATCAAGCCGGGCAACGTGATGATGACCAAGCGCGGCGTGGTCAAGGTCATGGACTTCGGCATCGCCCGCGCCATGCAGTCCGGCGTCACCTCGATGACGCAGACCGGCATGGTGGTCGGCACCCCGCAGTACCTCTCGCCGGAACAGGCCCTCGGCCGCGGCGTGGACGCCCGCTCCGACCTGTACTCGGTCGGCATCATGCTGTTCCAACTGGTCACCGGGCGGCTGCCGTTCGACGCGGACTCGCCGCTGGCCATCGCGTACGCGCACGTGCAGGAGGAGCCGGTCGCCCCCTCCTCGGTCAACCGGTCGCTGCCCCCGGCGGTGGACGCGCTGGTGGCCCGCGCCCTGAAGAAGAACCCGAACGAACGCTTCCCGAGCGCCGAGGCCATGCGGGACGAGTGCCTGCGGGTGGCGCAGTCCTTCCACGCCGCCCCGCCGAGCATCGTGCCGGGCGCGGCGGCGGCGAGCGGCGCCGGTGTCGGCTCCGCGGTGTTCCCGCCGGTCGACCAGGGCACCCCGGCCCCCACCGGCCCCGTCCAGACGCCGTACCAGCCGACCCCGGCCCCGAACCCGTACGGCGGCCCGGCACCCGCCACGCACTCGCCCGCCGCCTACGGCTATCCGCAGCAGGGCGGCTACCAGACGCCCGCCCCGTACGGGCAGCACGGGCAGCACGGCCAGCAGGGCGCGTCCACCCCGCCGCCGTACAACCTGACGCCGTCGGCCCCGGCCTCCGGCGGCGCGGGCGGGGGCAGGAACAACAAGCCGGTGATCATCGGCTCGATCGTGGTCGCCGTGGTGGCCGTCGGCGGACTGGTCGGCGCGCTGCTGATGAACGGCGGCGGCGGTGAGGACCCGCAGGGCGGCGACTCCCCCAGCGCCTCCGTCTCGGCGTCGAAGGCGGCGGGATACCGCGGGCCGGACAAGGCGAAGACCATAGAGAAGGACGAGTGCACCGAGCCGGAGGAGTCGTACAACGACCCCGACAAGATCAAGGTGCCGGACTTCACGTTCAAGTACATCGGCTCGGTCAAGGAGTGCTTCAACGCCGCGGGCTGGCAGATGAAGGTCGTCGAGGTCGACGAGAACACGTACGGCGAGGGCTCGATCCGGGACCAGTTCCCGGCGGCCGGCACGGACGTCGACCCGGAGGACATGCCGGAGATCCAGCTCAAGGTCTCGACGGGCAACCCGGCCTCCGAGTGAGCGCCTGAGGCACGCGAGGGGCCCGGCAGCCGTTGCTGCGGGGCCCCTCGCACGATCGGACCAGAGGTGTCGGACCAGAGGTGTCGGACCAGAGGGTGTCGGACTAGAGGTAGGGGCCGCCCGAGCGGCCGCCCGGCTGCGGGGGCTCCTCGCCGTCCGGGGCGACCCCCGGCGGCAGGGCGCGGCGCATCTGCTCCAGCTGGGCCCGCGCGGCCATCTGCTGGGCGAACAGCGTGGTCTGGATGCCGTGGAACAGGCCCTCCAGCCAGCCGACCAGCTGCGCCTGCGCGATCCGCAGCTCCGCGTCGGTGGGGGTCGCGCCGTCCGTGAAGGGCAGCGAGAGCCGCTCCAGCTCCTCGACCAGCTCCGGGGCCAGCCCGTCCTCCAGCTCCTTCACCGAGCTGGCGTGGATCTCCTTGAGCCGGGCCCGGCTCGCCTCGTCCAGGGGCGCGACGCGCACCTCCTCCAGCAGCTGCTTGATCATGCTGCCGATCCGCATGACCTTGGCCGGCTGCTCCACCTGCTCGGTCACCGGGACCTCCCGGGAGTCGTCGTCCCCGCCGCCGCCCAGCGCCATTCCGTCCTGGCCGACGACCAGGATCTGGGGGTTCTCCGGCGACCTGTCGTTCCTCGGCATCTCCATGCCGCCATTGTCGCGCACCGGTGCGTGGCGGCCGGGCGGTGCCCCCGCCCAAAGGTGCCGCACCGCGTTCGGCTCCGCCCGAAATGCCGGAATCGCCGCCCGGTGTGAGGCTTGTTCCGTCGATTTTCCACGACGGGTTACACCGGGAGGGGGTCACGGACGTGACTCCATGGCTGCGCACACTGCGAGCGACGGGACTGGTCGGTGCACTGGGTATCGGCGCGCTGGTGTCGCCGTACGGGGTGGGGCCGGCGCACGGCGTCGCCGGGTTCGCGGCGGTGGGGGCCGCCTTTGCTCCGTCCCCCTCGGGACCGGGGCACGGTGCGGTGCCGGGGGCGGCCGCCGACGGCCCGGACGGCGCCGGGGACCAGGACGGGCGGGGCGGGCACGGACGTCCCGGGCAGTCCGGCGGGCACGAGCGCCCCGGCCGCCCGGAGCGCGCTGAGCGGCCTGAGCGGCCTGAGGCCGGTCCCGCGGCGCCTTCCGCCGGGCAGTCCCGGCCGGGGGACGGCAGGGCGCACGGTTCCGCCACGCCCTCCACCACGGCCTCGCCCTCGAAGTCCGGCGCCTCGGCGCGTTCGGCGGCCCCCGCCGCCTCCACGGCCGAGCCGTCCCGGGCGGGGAGCGTGCCGGGCGAGGGAAGGCAGCGGCCCGGCCGTGCCGGGGAGTGGAGGCCGGGCGAGGGCCGCACCCACGAGGACGCCGGCCGCAGGGCGCGGGGCGACCACGACGGCCCCGCCGAGGACCCGGCCACCGCCGAGCCGCCCGGCGAGGCCGCCCTGGTGCCCTCCGCCTCGCCGTCCGGGTCCCAGGCCGGGACCGGCACGCGTGCCGCCGCCACCGAACCCGTGCTGCGGGTCCTCCCCCTCGGCAGCGGCCTGGTCCTCATCGGCCTCGGCCTGGCCCTCGCCTTCGTGGGCCTGCGCCTGCGCCGGGGGTAGGCCCACGCCATGGCCGATCACGGCCCGTCCGCAGATCACGGCCCGCCCGCGGATCACGGCGCCGCCCGTGCCCCGCGGGCCGGCCCGGCGGATGGTGCCCCGGACGCGGGGCCCAGCGCCCCGACCCGGCGGATGGTGCCCCGGACCCGGGGCCCAGCACGCCCACCGGCGTCTGCGGCATGATCCGGCGCCGACAAGGCGACGTGGCATTCCGGCGACCAGATCCGCCGGAGGCCGCACGCACCGCGCCCGCCCAGCGACCCCACCCGCCGCAGACCCCACGCACCGCGCCCGCCCAGCGACCCCACCCGCCGCAGACCCCACGCACCGCGCCCGCCCAGCGACCCCACCCGCCGCAGACCCCACGCACCGCGCCCGCCCAGCGACCCGACCCGCCGGAAGGCCTACGCCCCGGTGACCAGCAGCACCTTGCCGATGTGGCCGCTCTCCTCCACCACCCGGTGGCCGTCGGCGGCGTCGCTCATCGGCAGTTCGCGGTCGACGACCGGGCGTACGTGGCGTCCGGCGAACAGCGGCCAGACGTGCTCCTGTACGGCGGCCACGATGGCCGCCTTCTCCTCCGGCGGGCGGGCCCGCAGCGAGGTCGCGCTCACGGCGGCGCGCTTGGCGAGGAGCGTGCCGATGTCCAGCTCGCCCTTCCGGCCGCCCTGCATACCGATGATCGCCAGCCGGCCGTTCACCGCGAGGGCCCGGACGTTGCGGTCCAGGTACTTGGCCCCCATGTTGTCGAGGATCACGTCGGCGCCCGCGCCGCCCGTCGCCTCCTTCAGCTCGGCGACGAAGTCCTGCTCCCGGTAGTTGACCAGGATGTCGGCGCCCAGTTCGGCGCAGCGCTCCAGCTTCTCCGGGGTGCCCGCCGTCACGGCGATGCGCGCGCCCACCGCCTTGGCGAGCTGGATCGCCATGGTGCCGATGCCGCTGGAGCCGCCGTGCACGAGGAGGGTCTCGCCGGGCCGCAGGTGGGCGACCATGAAGACGTTCGACCAGACGGTGCAGACCACCTCGGGCAGCGCCGCCGCCTCCTTGAGGCCGACGCCCTCAGGCACCGGCAGCAGCTGGCCGGACGGGACGACGGCCTTTTCCGCGTAGCCGCCGCCCGCGAGCAGCGCGCACACCTCGTCGCCGACGGCCCACCCGGACACGCCGGGCCCGAGCGCGGAGATCCGCCCGGAACACTCCAGGCCGGGGTACGGGGAGGCGCCGGGCGGGGGATCGTAGAACCCCTGGCGCTGCATGATGTCGGCGCGGTTGACGGCGCTGGCCGCCACCTCGACCAGGACCTCGCCGTCGCCGGGCACCGGGTCGGGGACCTCGGTCCAGACCAGCGCCTCGGGGCCGCCGGGTTCGGAAATCGTGATCGCATGCATGGGGCGACGCTACTCCTCTGGTCCCCCGTGCCCAGGTCCCCGGACCGAGCGCCCTGCGACTTTGGGACCGTCCCCGCGGAAATCCCTTCGCGCGACCGATGAGTTTGCGCGACGGTAAAGGTCTCCCCATGCGTAGCCCAAGAAGGCGGAAGGACCACCAGCATGAGCACGCACACGTCCGACCCCGCGATCGAGACCGCGGGACTGGTGAAGACGTTCGGTGAGACCCGGGCCGTGGACGGGGTGGACCTCTCGGTGCCCGCCGGCACGGTCTACGGCGTCCTCGGACCGAACGGCGCGGGAAAGACCACCACGGTGAAGATGCTCGCCACCCTGCTGCGCCCGGACGCCGGCCAGGCCCGGGTCTTCGGCCGTGACGTCGTGCACGAGGCGGACGAGGTACGCAGCCGGGTGAGCCTCACCGGTCAGTACGCCTCCGTGGACGAGGACCTCACCGGCACCGAGAACCTGATCCTGCTGGGCCGCCTCCTCGGTCACGGCAAGGCGGCCGCGCGGGAGCGGGGCGAGCAGCTGCTGGCGGCCTTCGGGCTGACGGACGCGGCGGCGAAGCAGGTCAAGCACTACTCCGGCGGCATGCGGCGGCGCATCGACATCGCCGCGTCCATCCTCAACACCCCCGACCTGCTCTTCCTGGACGAGCCCACCACCGGCCTCGACCCGCGCAGCCGCAACCAGGTGTGGGACATCGTGCGCGCGGTCGTCGCCCAGGGCACCACCGTGCTGCTGACCACGCAGTACCTCGACGAGGCCGACCAGCTGGCGTCCCGGATCGCCGTGATCGACAAGGGCAAGGTGATCGCCGAGGGCACCAAGGGCGAGCTGAAGGCGTCCGTCGGCGCCGGCTCCGTCCATCTGCGGCTGCGGGACGCCGAGGAGCGCCCGGAGGCCGAGCGGCTGCTGCGGAACCTGCTGGTCGCCGAGGTGCAGCCGGAGCCCGACCCGGTGGCCTTGAGCGCGCGCCTCAGCGCGGCGGCCAGCGACACCGCCGCCGACCAGGCCGCCAAGGCGCTCGGTGAGCTGGCACGGGCCGGCATCACCGTCGACAGCTTCTCCCTGGGACAGCCCAGCCTCGACGAGGTCTTCCTGGCGCTGACCGGACACGACACCGGCCAGAGCACCGGCCCCGACGCCGGCTCCGGCACCGACAAGAAGGACGAGGTGGCAGCATGAGCACGGCCACGAGCCCCGAGAGCAAGGAGCTCTCCCCGGTCAGCGCCGAGTCCCTGGCGGCGCTGCTGGTGGCCAAGGAGCGCCCGCCCCGGCCCAGTGCCCTGTCCACGTCCGTGACGTTCGGCTGGCGCGCGATCCTCAAGATCAAGCACGTGCCGGAGCAGCTCTTCGACGTCACCGCCTTCCCGATCATGAACCTGCTGATGTTCACGTACCTCTTCGGCGGTGCGCTGGCGGGTTCGCCCGGCGACTACATCCAGTTCGTCCTGCCGGGCATCCTCGTGATGTCGGTCGTGATGATCACGATGTACACCGGCATCTCGGTGAACGTCGACATCGAGAAGGGCGTCTTCGACCGCTTCCGCTCGCTGCCGATCTGGCGGCCCTCGGCGATGGTCGGCTACCTGCTCGGCGACGCGCTGCGCTACACCATCGCGTCCGTCGTGATGCTCGCGGTGGGCCTGCTGCTCGGCTACCGGCCCGACGGCGGGTTCGTCGGCGTGGTCGCCGGCATCGCGCTGCTGCTGGTCTTCTCGTTCGCCTTCTCGTGGATCTGGACGATGTTCGGGCTGATGCTGCGCACCGAGAAGTCGGTGATGAGCGTCAGCATGATGGTGATCTTCCCGCTCACCTTCCTGTCCAACGTCTTCGTCGACCCGAAGACCATGCCGGGCTGGCTCCAGGCCTTCGTCAACAACAGCCCGATCACCCACCTCGCGTCCGCGGTGCGCGGTCTGATGGCGGGCGAGTGGCCCGGCGTCGAGATCGCCTGGACGCTGGGCTGGGCGGGCGCGCTCCTGCTGGTCTTCGGCCCGGTCACGATGCGGCTCTACAACCGCAAGTAGCGGGTCCGCAAGCGCGAGGGGGCCGCGTCAGTCGCGGGGCCCCCTTCAGTCGCGGGGCAGCGGGCGGGCGTCGGGCGCCACTTGGGTGGACGGCGTCGCCCGCACGATCGTGATCAGCCGGTCCGTCAGCTCCAGCCCGCCGACGGCCGCGTCGTCGTACCCCAGCACCCGGTGCCCCCGCAGGACGCTCACCACCAGGTCGCTCACCTCGCGCAGGTTCTTGCCCACCTCGGACTTTATGACGGGCCGCTCGATGAGGTCGAGTCCGCTGCCCTGGCTGATCAGGTCCTCCATGACCATGCCGGCGGCGGGGCTGAGCACCGAGAGCCCGAGCAGCCGGCCCGCGGCGCTGGCGCTGGTGATCACGGCGTCGGCGCCGGACTGCTTCAGCAGCGGCGCGTTCTCCTCCTCGCGGACCGCGACCACGATCTTCGCGCCCCGGTTCATCTGCCGGGCCGTCAGCGTCACCAGTACGGCCGTGTCGTCCCGCTGGGTGGCGATGATGATCTGCTTCGCGCGGAACAGCTCGGCGCGGTTGAGCACGTCACTGCGCGTCGCGTCGCCTATCACGCCGGCGTAGCCGTGCGCCGTCGCGGCCTCGATGGCCTTCCCGCTCGGGTCGACCACCACCACCTGCTCCTTGCGCAGGCCGGTCGCGCAGACGGTCTGAATCGCCGACCTCCCCTTGGTGCCGAAACCGACGACGACGGTGTGATCGCGCAAGGTGGACCTCCAGCGGTTCAGGCGCCACTCCTCCCGAGTGCGCTCGGTGAGGGCTTCCAGCGTGGTGCCGACCAGGATGATCAGGAACATCACACGCAGGGGCGTGATGACGAAGATGTTGGTCAGCCGGGCGGCGTCGCTGACGGGTGTGATGTCGCCGTACCCGGTGGTGGAGAGGGTGACGGTGGCGTAGTAGAAGGCGTCGAGGAGATCGACCGAGCCGTCCGAGTTGTCGTTGTAGCCGTCGGCATCGGCGTAGACGATGAACGCCGTCGCGACCAGCACCACCAGGGCCAGGGAGAGCCGCTTGCCGACCTGGCGGATCGGGTGTTCCACCAGTTTCCTGGGGAGCTTCACCCGGTGGGTCACGAGATGCTCGTCCGCCTGGCGGGCGATCGCGTCCTGGCCCGGAAGTTTCACGTGAAACACACTCCGATTCCGGCGGTGGCCCAGGGCAGGTCCAGCAACTCCGCCTCCTGACCCGGCCGCGCTCCGCCCGGGGGTACGACGGCCAGCGCGCCGGCGGCCGCGATGCCGCGCAGCATGGCCGGGCCGTTGTAGTGCAGCGGCGCGGCGCCGTCCTCGCGCAGCACGACGGGGACGAGCCGGGTGTCGTAGGGGTGCCCGTGCACCGCGTCCCGCAACGGCAGCGTGTACCGCTCGGGCGCCGGGCGGGCGGCGAGCGTGCGCAGCAGCGGCTCGGCGAGGGTGAGCAGTCCGGAGACGGCGGCCAGGGGATTGCCGGGCAGCCCGACGAGGTGCTGGTCGTCCTTGAGGCGGGCCAGCAGCATCGGGTGTCCCGGGCGCACCTTGACGCCGTCCACGAGGAGGTCGGCGCCGATCCGGCTCAGGGTCGGGTGGACGTGGTCGACGGGCCCGGCGGCGGTACCGCCGGTCGTGACGATCAGGTCGGCGTCGGAGGTCGTGACGGCACGTTCCAGCGCCTCGGCGTCGTCGCCGATGCGGCGGACGGTGCGGACCTCGGCGCCCAGCGCGCGCAGCCAGTGCGGCAGCATCGGGCCGAGCGCGTCCCGGATCAGGCCGTCGTGCGGGAGGCCCCCGGTGAGCAGTTCGTCGCCGAGGACGAGGACGTCGACGCGGGGGCGGGGGACCGTGGTGAGGGTGTCGTACCCGGCGGCCGCCGCGAGGCCCAGCACGGGCGGGGTCGCGAGGGTGCCGACGGGCAGCAACTGGTCGCCGCTGCGGCACTCCTGGCCTCGCGGGCGGATGTCCTGGCCGTGGACGACCTCGCGGGTGGGGTGGAGCCGGCCCCGGTCGTCGGTGCGGCCGTGCTCGGTGCGCAGTACGGCGGTGGTGTCCGGGGGGACGCGGGCGCCGGTGGCGATCCCAGCGGCCTCGCCGTCGGTCAGGGGCGGGGCCTCCGCGTGTCCGGCCAGGACGCCCTCGTCGCGCACGGTCCAGGGGCCCGGACCGGCGACCACCCAGCCGTCCATCGCGGAGGTGTCGAAGGACGGCAGGTCGGTGAGGGCGGTCAGGGGTGCGGCCAGCGTGAGGCCGAGGGCCGCGTCGAGCGGCACGGAGACCGGGGTGCGGCGGGCGGCACGGGCGGCGGAGCGGGCGGCGCGCTCGGCGGCCGACCGGGCCTCGGGCCAGGGTGTCGCGTGGTGCTGGGACGTGGGGGAGTCGGGGGGCCCAGTGTGCCCGCCGGGGCCGTTCGAGGCGTCGTGCCGGCTGCCGGGTGTGGCGCGAGCCGCCGTCTGGCCGGGGTCGCCGTGGGAATGTGCGGGACGGCCGGGCGGATGGCCGGGATCGCCGTGCGGAGGGCCGGGGTGGCCGTGCGGGCGGCCGGGGTTCTCCTTCACGAGGGCGAGCGCCTCCTCGACGTCGAGGTCTTCCTCGTCGGCCCATGTGCCGGGGGAGGCCATCAGGCCTCCGGGCGGGCGTCGTTGGCCTCGTCCGCCCAGCGCTGGGCGAGGGCCGCGGCCTTGCGGGCGGCCTCGGCGACCGCCTCGGGACCTCCCCCGGCCCGTCCGGCGACGTAGCCGACGAGGAAGGTGGTCAGCGGGGCCGCGGGCCGGGCCACTCCGTGGGCGGCGTCACGCGCGAGGTCGAGCAGGAGGCCGGTGTCGACGTCGAGGTCGATGCCCAGCTCGTCCTTGGCTGCGGAGATCCATTCATCCAACACGTGACCATGCTCCCTGATGCGTGCCCTTGCGGTGGCGATGTCGTCCCAGGTGTCGCAGTCGAAGGAGGCGACGGCGTCGGGGACCCGGTCGAGCCGGAGGGCGCCGGTGAGGCGGCGCAGGGGCATCCCCGTGAGATCCGGAAGGCCGCCGGGGTCCTCCCGGCCTTCGCGGCCCGCCGAAGCTGCCCGGCCTTCACGGCTCGCGGGGTCTGCCCGGCCGGACCGGTCCTCGCGGCCCACGACGTCTTCCCCGCCGGACCGGTTCTCGCGATCGGCCCGGTTCTCGCGATCCGCCGGTTCCTCGCGCGCCCCCCGGCCTGCCCGGTCCCCTGCCAGTGCGGCGAGTTCGCGGCGTACCGCGGCGGCGCGATAGGCCGCCACCAAGGGCTGGTCGCGGCCGTCGGCGTCGGTGAGCAGCACACCGTCCGCCTCGCTCGCGGCGAGCGCCGACAGCAGCCGGGCGACGGTGGGTTCGCCCAGGAACGGCAGGTCGGCGGAGAGCACGACGACGTACTCGGCCGTGGTGTGCCGCAGTCCGGCCGCGAGGGCGGCGAGCGGTCCGCCACCCGGCGGGTCCTCGCGGGCCCAGGTCACCGGGCGTGCGGTGGGCCGGGGGTCGGCGACGACGACGGTGGTGCGCGCTCCGGCACAGGCGGCGAGCACCCGGTCGAGGAGCGCGCGCCCGCCCACGCGCAGGCCGGGTTTGTCGGCACCGCCGAGCCGCCGGGCGGCCCCGCCCGCGAGCACGACGGCGTCGTACCCGGCGGGGCCGGCGCCCGGCGCGGGGTCGGTGCCGGCGCCGGGATCGCCGGGGGGCTCGTAGGCGGTCACCCCCCGAGTATGGGGCCCTGCGCGATCACAGGGAACGTGGGGGAGGCCGCGCAATCAGCGGCCGCGCGGCCGCACCCGCGTCACAGGGTGCGCAGCAGCACCGCCGGCTGTTCCACGCAGTCCGCCACGTACCGCAGGAAACCGCCCGCCGTACCGCCGTCGCAGACCCGGTGGTCGAAGGTGAGCGACAGCTGGACGACCTGACGCACCGCCAACTCACCCTCGTGCACCCACGGCTTGGGGACGATGCGGCCGACGCCGAGCATCGCCGCCTCGGGGTGGTTGATGATCGGCGTGGAGCCGTCGACGCCGAACACGCCGTAGTTGTTCAGCGTGAAGGTGCCACCGGTCAGCTCACCGGGCGTCAGCCGGCCCGCGCGGGCCGCCTCGGTCAGCCGGGCGAACTCCGCGGTGAGCCCCTCGGCGTCCCGCGCGTGCGCGTCCCGGACGACCGGCACGACCAGCCCCCGGTCCGTCTGGGCGGCGAAGCCGAGGTGGACGTGGTCGAGCTGGACGACCTCCCGGGCCTGGGTGTCGACCGTGGAGTTCAGCTCCGGGAAGCGGGCCAGGGCGGCCGCGCAGATCCGGGCCAGCAGCGCGACGAGGGAGATCTTCGGACCGCCCGCGGCGTTCATCGCGGTGCGCGCCCGCATCAGCTCGGTCGCGTCGGCGTCGACCCAGCAGGTCGCGTCGGGGATCTCGCGCCGGCTGCGGGAGAGCTTGTCGGCGACGGCGCCGCGCACGCCCTTGAGGGGGGTGCGGATGCCGCCGGGGCGCGGCGCGGAGGACACGGGGGACCCGGCGAGCGGGGCGCTCGTCCCTTGGTCCGCCACGCCCGGCTGGATTGCCGTACGGCCGCCCTGGGCGGTGGCGGCGCGCAGCGCGTACTCCACGTCCGCCCGCAGGATCAGCCCGTCGGGGCCCGAGCCGGTCAGTTCGCGCAGGTCCAGGTCGTTCTGCCGGGCCAGCCTGCGGACCAGCGGGGAGATGACCGGGACGGGACCCTCCGGCTCGGCGGTGCGGACGGGCCGACCGTTCGCCGCCGCGCCTTCCCGCGGGGCGGCGGGCTCCGGAGGCACCGGACGCACCCGGCGCCGCCGCGCCGGTGCCTCCGTGGTGCCGTAGCCGACCAGGACGTTGCCGGAACCCTCGGCCTTGGGCCGCTCGGTCCCGGTCGCCGCGGACTCGGCCGTCCCGGCCCCCGCCTCCTCGCCGGCGCCGCCCGTGCCCGGGTGCCGCTCCGGACCGCCGGGGGCGGCTCCCTCGCCCACCGCGACCGTCAGCAGCGGCGCGCCGACGGGCAGCTCCGAGCCCTCGTCGCCGAAGCGGGCGGTGACCACGCCGCCGTAGGGGCAGGGCACCTCGACCATCGCCTTGGCCGTCTCGACCTCGACGACCGGCTGGTCGACGGCGACGACCTCGCCGACCTCGACCAGCCAGCGCACGATCTCCGCCTCGGTGAGCCCCTCACCGAGGTCCGGGAGCTTGAACTCCAGCACCTGTGCCATCAGCTTTCGGCCTCCCACTGCAGGCGCCCCACGGCGTCCAGGATCCGGTCCACACCGGGCAGGTGGTGGCGCTCCAGCATCGGCGGCGGGTACGGGATGTCGAACCCGGCCACACGCAGCACCGGCGCCTCCAGGTGGTGGAAGCAGCGCTCCGTGACCCGGGCCGCGATCTCCCCGCCCGGGCCCCCGAAGGAGCCCGACTCGTGGACGACGACCGCGCGTCCCGTCCGCCGCACCGAAGCGCACACCGTCTCGTCGTCGAACGGCACCAGGGAGCGCAGATCGACGACTTCGAGGTCCCAGCCCTCGGCCCGGGCCGCCTCGGCCGCCTCCATGCAGACGGCCAGCGACGGCCCGTACGTGATGAGTGTGGCGCTCCGGCCGGAACGCCGCACCACCGCGCGGCCCACCGGTTCAACGGGTGCGGGCTCCTCGGGGTTCCAGGCGTCCTTCGACCAGTACAGGCGCTTGGGTTCGAGGAAGACCACCGGGTCGTCGGAGGCGATGGACGCGCGCAGCAGCCCGTAGGCGTCGGCGACGGTCGCGGGCGTGACGACATGGAGCCCCGGAGTCGCCATGTAGTACGCCTCGGACGAGTCGCTGTGGTGCTCGACGCCGCCGATGCCGCCGCCGTAGGGGACGCGGATGGTCAGCGGCAGGGGCATCTTGCCGCGCGTGCGGTTGCGCATCTTGGTGACGTGGCTGACGACCTGCTCGAACGCCGGGTAGGCGAAGGCGTCGAACTGCATCTCCACGACCGGGCGCAGCCCGTACATCGCCATGCCGACCGCGGTGCCGAGGATGCCGGCCTCGGCGAGCGGGGTGTCCGTGCAGCGGTCCTCGCCGAACTCCTTCGCGAGGCCGTCGGTGACGCGGAAGACGCCGCCGAGGGTGCCCACGTCCTCGCCGAGGACGTGCACGGCCGGGTCGGCGGCCATGGCGTCGCGCAGCGCGCGGGTGAGGGCCTGCGCCATGGTGGCCGGCTTGGCGGCGACGGTGGTCATCGGTGCGTCCCTTCCGGGCCGGTGCCGGTCTCCGCCTCGGCGGCGGCCTCCAGCTCCGCGCGCAGCAGCGCCCGCTGCTCGCGCAGCTGCGGGGTGGGCTCGGCGTAGACGTGGGCGAACAGGTCCACCGGGTCCAGCTCCGGGTCCCGGTTCATCCGGGCGCGCAGGTCCGCGGCCATGGCCTCGGCGTCCTCGCGGGCCGCCAGGACGGCGTCCTCGTCGAGCAGGCCGCGGCCGGTCAGCTCCCGCTCCAGCAGCTCGATCGGGTCGTGCCGGCGCCAGGTCTCGACCTCGGCGTCGCCCCGGTAGCGCGTGGCGTCGTCGGCGTTGGTGTGCGCCTCCACGCGGTACGTCACCGCCTCCACCAGCGTGGGACCGCCGCCCTCGCGCGCGCGGCGCACGGCGTCGGAGAGGACCTCGTGCACGGCGGCCGCGTCGTTGCCGTCGACCAGGCGGCCCGGCATCCCGTAGCCGACGGCCTTGTGGGCCAGCGACGGGGCGGCGGTCTGCTTGGCGAGCGGGACGGAGATCGCGAAGCCGTTGTTCTGCACCAGGAAGACGACGGGCGCCTGCCAGACGGCGGCGAAGTTCAGCGCCTCGTGGAAGTCGCCCTCGCTGGTGCCGCCGTCGCCGACCATGGCGAGCGCGACCACGTCGTCGCCCTTGAGCCGGGCGGCGTGCGCGAGGCCCACGGCGTGCGGCAGCTGAGTGGCCAGCGGCGTGGACAGCGGGGCCACCCGGTGCTCGTAGGGGTCGTAACCGGTGTGCCAGTCGCCGCGCAGCAGGGTGAGCGCCTCGACGGGGTCGACGCCCCGGGCGACGACGGCGAGCGTGTCCCGGTAGCTCGGGAAGAGCCAGTCCCGCTCCTTCAGGGCCAGCGCGACGGCGATCTCGCACGCCTCCTGACCTGTGCTGGAGGGATAGACGGCCAGTCGGCCCTGCTTGGTCAGCGCCGTCGCCTGCGCGTTGTACCGCCGGCCGTGGACCAGCCGGGCGTAGAGCGTGCGCAGCAGCTCGGGGTCGGCGTGCTCCGCCGCCTCCGTGCCGAGCACGCGGTAAGGCTCGGCGTCGGGCAGCAGCGGCGCGGGGTCGGTACGGGGCTGCCAGGCGGGCGGCGGTGTGGGCCGGTACGCGCCCCGCTGCTCCATGACCGTCATGACGGCACCTCCTCGTGGGAGCGGCTGTCGGCTCGCCACGGGTGTGACGGGCCTCACCTACCGATTGTTCGGTCAGCGGCACATTTTGGCTACAGGCGGCCCCAGGCTGTGGACAAACGGTTCTCCACAGCCTGAGATGGACGCAGGACGTCCACGACAGGGAGGCGGGGGCAGGTGGCATCTGAACGAATGGCCGAGCGCCCGGAGGACGGCGGCCCCGAAGAGCCCGCTCCCCCGCCGCCCCCGCGCCCGCTGGACGCGATCGACCAGGACATCCTGCGCATGCTCCAGGCGGACGGCCGCGCATCGATACGGTCGGTCGCCGAGCGGGTGCACGTCTCGCGCGCGAACGCCTACGCCCGCATCAACCGGCTCGTCGAGGACGGCGTCATCCGCGGCTTCGGAGCCCGCGTCGACCACGAACGCGCGGGGCACGGGACTTCGGCGTACATCACCCTGAAGATCGTGCAGAACTCCTGGCGCACGGTCCGGGCGCAGCTGCGACAGCTGCCCGGGGCCTCGCACATCGCCCTGGTGGGCGGTGACTTCGACGTCCTCCTGCTGGTGCACACGCCGGACAACCGGGCCCTGCGCGAACTGGTGCTCAGCCGCCTCCAGGCCATCCCGGAGGTGCTCAGCACCCGCACCCTGCTGGTGTTCGAGACCGAGGACCTGGAACCGCAGAGCTGACCGCGCGGGCGCCGGGACGGCGCTGGGCGCCTCGCGCCGGGCACCGCGCGCCGGGCGGCTACGACGCCTTGCGCAGCCCGCCGAAGACCAGCCGCGCCACGGCATCGGCCACCTCGCGCTCGCCCGCGCCCGCGCCCGCCCGGCCGTCGGGGCCCTCGGGCCGGTACCACTCCACGATCGAGTTGATCATGCCGAAGACCAGGCGGGTCGCGAGCCGCACCTCCACGTCCGCGCGGACGTCCCCCTCGGCCGCCGCGGCCTTCAGCAGGGCGGCGACCCGGTGGTCGAACTCCCGCCGCCGCTCCAGCGCCCACCGCTCGGTGGCCGTGTTGCCGCGCACCCGCAGCAGCAGTGTCACGTAGGGCAGTTCGGCCATCAGCACCTCGACCATGCGGCGCACGACGTACTCCAGGCGCCCGGCGGCGGGCCCCACGCGCGCGTGCTCCTCGTCGAGGATGCCGAAGAGCTCGTCCAGCGCCCGGCTCACCGCCCGGCGCAGCAGCTCCTCCTTGCCCGTGACGTGGTGGTAGATCGACGACTTGGAGATCCCGGCGGCCTTGGAGAGGTGCTCCATGGAGGTGCCGTCGTAGCCGCGCTCGATGAAGACCTGCACGGCGACGGAGAGCAGCGTCTCGGGCGTGTACGTGTCGCGCCTGGCGGTGGTCATGAGGGGGTGCCCTCCTGCTTGTCGGCGGCGTACGCGTGGCGGTACAGCGCGAGGGACGGCGCGTACCGGCCCGTGGGCGCGCACTCGTGCAGGTTGCCGAGGACCGAGCAGGCCCAGTCGCCGCCGAGCCGGCGGCTCCACTCCAGGGGGCCCAGCGGGTAGTTCACGCCGAGGCGCATCGCGGTGTCGACGTCCTCCTCGGTCGCCACGCCCTTGGCGACCGCCTCCACCGCCAGGTCGACGAGGCGCGCGACCGTGCGGGCGACGATCATGCCGGGGACGTCTCCGATGACGCTGACCTTCTTGCCGAGCGCCTGGAACAGGCCCGTGGCCTCGGCGACCGTGCGCGGGGAGGTGCTCTGCGCGGCGGAGAGCGCGACACGCGTCGCCGCGCGGTAGTCGAGCGCGAGGTCGAAGTAGACGACGTCCTGGAACTCCACCGAGGTCTGGCCGTCGGCGAGCACGAGCTGCCCACCGCTGGGCAGGACCAGCCGCGTGCCGTTGTCCTCGGCCTCCTCGCGCACCTCGACGCCCGCCTCGCGGATCAGCGCGAGCACCTCGGCGGCCGGCCCCAGGTCGCCCTCGGCGACGACGTACGCGGGCGGGTCGGCCGGCTCGGCGGTGTGCGGCTCGGGCCGCTCGGCGCCGTCCCGGTAGTCGTACCAGCCCTGTCCGCTCTTGCGGCCGAGGCGCCCGGACTCGACCAGGCGGCGCTGGGCCAGCGACGGCGTGAACCGCACGTCCTGGAAGAACGCCTGCCACACGGAGTGCGTGACGGACTCGTTGACGTCCTGCCCGATGAGGTCGGTCAGCTCGAAGGCGCCCATCCTGAAGCCGCCCGACTCGCGCAGCACGGCGTCGATGGTGGCCGGGTCGGCGCCCTGGTCCTCGTAGACGGCGAGGGCCTCGGCGTAGAAGGGCCGGGCGATGCGGTTGACGATGAAGCCCGGGGTGTCGGCGCAGGCGACCGGCGTCTTGCCCCAGGCGCGCGCCGTCTCGTACGCGCGCGTGGCCGACGAGACGTCGGTGGCGAAGCCGGAGACGACCTCCACCAGCGGCAGCAGCGGCGCGGGGTTGAAGAAGTGCAGGCCGACGAAGCGGCCGGGGCTGCCGAGCCCGCCGGCGATGGCGGTGACGGACAGGGAGGAGGTGTTGGTGGCGAGCAGGCAGTCGTCGCCGACGACGTCCTCCAGCGCCCGGAACAGCTCCTGCTTGGCGTCCAGCCGCTCCACGACGGCCTCGACGACCAGGGCGCAGTCGGCCAGGTCGGAGAGGGCCCCGGCGGGCTTCAGCCGGGCGCGGGCGGCGTCCCGCTCGGGGCCGGTGAGCCGTTCCTTCTCGACGAGCCGGTCGAGCCGGGCGCCGATCGCGTCGGCCGCTTCCCGGGCCCGGCCGGGGACGGCGTCGTACAGCCGCACGGGGTGGCCCGCGACCAGCGCCACCTGGGCGATGCCCTGGCCCATGGTGCCGGTGCCGACTACGGCCACGGGGCTGCTGAGGTCGAGTGCTGTCATGTGCGCGATCCTCCCGCACGGGGTTTTCCACAGATGCGGCGGTCCCCCTTGTCCCGACCGATCGTTCGGTTACTCTAGCCGTGTCCGCCCGCCCGCCGCCCACCACCACCCTGCCTGAGGCGCTGCGCGCCGCACCTTTTGATATTCCTGCCCAGGTTTCCCCCCAGGTCCACGAACTCGACGGCGAGTCCGTGGGAGACGAGGAGTTGGTCCCGCATGGCCGCCGAACTCACCGCACACCAGCTGATCGCCCAGCACCGGCCGACCCTGGACCTGGCGCTGGAGACGATCCGCACGCGCGCGTACTGGTCCCCCCACCCCGAGCACCCCAAGGCCTACGGGGAGAACGGCAGCCTGGACATGGCCGCCGGCAAGGCCGCCTTCGACGCCCTGCTCGGCACCCGCCTCGACCTCGGCCAGCCCGGCACCGACGACTGGGTCGGCGGCGAGGTCTCCCCGTACGGCGTCGAGCTGGGCGTCCAGTACCCGCACGCGGACCTCGACGTGCTGCTGCCCGCCATGAAGGCCGGCCAGAAGGCGTGGCGGGACGCGGGCGCCGAGCTGCGCGCGATGGTCTGCCTGGAGATCCTCCGCCGGATCGGCGCGCGGACCATGGAGTTCGCCCAGGCGGTCATGCACACCTCCGGACAGGCCTTCATGATGGCCTTCCAGGCGGGCGGCCCGCACGCCCAGGACCGCGGCATGGAGGCCGTGGCCTACGCGTACGTGGAGCAGGCCCGCACCCCCGACACGGCGGAGTGGACCAAGCCCCAGGGCAAGCGCGACCCGCTCGCGCTCACCAAGGGGTTCACGCCGGTGCCCCGGGGCATCGGCCTGGTCATCGGCTGCAACACCTTCCCGACGTGGAACGGCTACCCGGGCCTGTTCGCCTCCCTCGCCACCGGCAACGCGGTCCTGGTCAAGCCCCACCCCCGCGCGGTGCTGCCGCTCGCCCTCACCGTGCGGGTCGCCCGCGACGTGCTCGCCGAGGCCGGCTTCGACCCGAACCTGGTCGCGCTGGCCGCCGAGCGCCCCGGCGAGGGCATCGCCAAGACCCTGGCGACCCGCCCCGAGATCCGGATCATCGACTACACCGGCTCCACCGCCTTCGGCGACTGGCTGGAGGCCAACGCCGGCCAGGCCCAGGTCTTCACCGAGAAGGCCGGCGTCAACACGGTGCTCGTCGAGTCGACCGACGACTACCAGGGGATGCTCGCCAACCTGGCCTTCTCGCTGTCCCTGTACAGCGGCCAGATGTGCACCACCCCGCAGAACCTGCTGATCCCCCGCGACGGCATCCGCACCGACCAGGGCCCCAAGTCCTACGACGAGGTGACCGCCGACCTGGCGCGCGCCGTCGACGGCCTCCTCGGCGACGACGCCCGCGCCAACGCGCTGCTCGGCGCCATCGTCAACCCGGACGTCAAGGCCCGCCTGGAGGCCGCCGCCGGACTCGGCGAGGTCGCCCTGGCCTCCCGCGAGATCACCCACCCGGAGTTCCCGGACGCGGTCGTGCGCACCCCGGTGATCGTCAAGCTGGACGGCGCCAAGCCCGGCGACGAGGCCGTCTACACCAGCGAGTGCTTCGGCCCGGTCTCCTTCGCCGTCGCCGTCGACTCCGCCGCCGACGCCGTGGAGCTGCTGCGGCACAGTGTCCGGGACAAGGGCGCGATGACGGTCGGCGCGTACACCACCGACCCGGAGTTCGAGGAGGCCGTCACGGAGGTCTGCCTGGACGAGGCCGCCCAGCTCTCCCTCAACCTCACGGGCGGGGTGTACGTCAACCAGACGGCCGCCTTCTCCGACTTCCACGGCTCCGGCGGCAACCCGGCGGCCAACGCGGCCCTGTGCGACGGCGCGTTCGTCGCCAATCGCTTCCGCGTGGTCGAGGTCCGCCGGCCCGCCTAGGGCACGTGCGGTGCGCCCCCGGTGGCGCTCCAGTGGTACAGCGTCATGGCCACACTGGTCGCGAGGTTGTAGCTGGAGACCTGGGGGCGCATCGGCAGCGCCACCAGATGGTCGGCCCGCGCGCGCAGCTCCCGCGAGAGACCGCTGCGCTCGGAGCCGAACGCGAGCAGCGCGTCGTCCGGCGGCTTCAGCCCGCGGATGTCCTCGCCCTCGGGGTCCAGCGCGAAGACCGGCCCCGGCGGCAGCTCCGCCACCTCCAGCCGCTCCACGACCGTCGCGAAGTGCAGCCCGGCCCCGCCCCGCACCACCGTGGGGTGCCAGGGGTCGAGCGTGCCGGTGGTGACCACCCCGGTCGCCCCGAAGCCGGCGGCCAGCCGGATCACCGCGCCCGCGTTGCCGAGGTTGCGCGGCTGGTCGAGGACCACCACCGGGGCCCGGCGGGGCCTGCGTGCCAGCGCCTGAAGACCGGCAGCCCGCGAGGGCCGTACCGCCAGGGCGGCCACCGCCGTGGGGTGCGGCCGCGCCACCAGCGACGCGTACGCCTCCTGCGGCACCTCGGCCAGCAGGCCGTCCAGCGTGTCGCGCACATCGGGCGCCAGCTCGTCGGCTAGGGCGAGGGCGGCCCCGCGGTCGGTGGTGACGGCCACCGGCACCCGGGCGCCGAACCGCAGCGCGTGCTTGAGCGCGTGGAAGCCGTCCAGCAGGACACACGGCCCGGCGTGCCGGCGCCAGGCGGCCAACGGGTCGGGCTCGGTCATGCCCTGAAGCCTACGTGGGTCTGCTCGGAGCCCTCCGGCCCCTCGGGCCCCTCCCCGGATCGCTTGTCCCCCTCGGCCCCCTCCCCTGGACCCTCCTCACCGGATCCGGCCCGCGGGCCCGGCACCGTGGCCGCACGGCCCGCCCCGCCCTTGCTCCCGCCCGCGCCGGGGAACCCGGCCGGCATCCGGCCCAGCAGCCGTGCACGCGCGCGTGCCGCCCCGTCGCCCACGCGGCGCAGGAACGAGGTCGGCAGGAACACGGCGTCGGCGGCGATCATCGCCAGTGAGAAGAACGGCAGCCCGAGCGTCACGGCGATCACCGCGTGCTCGGTCATCATGGCGGCCAGCAGCACGTTCTTGACCCGCCGGTTGAACAGGGTGAACGGGAAGGCGACCTGTACGGCGACCGTGCCGTAGGTGATGAGCATGACCATGGTGCCGTTGCCGGCGAGGGCGTCGGAGAGCGCGGGCCAGGGCGAGAAGTAGTCCAGGTGCAGCGGGTAGTAGACGGCCGTACCGTCCTGCCAGCGCGAGCCCTGGATCTTGTACCAGCCGGCGGTCGCGTAGATCAGACAGGCCTCGGCCATGATCACGAAGAGCGCGCCGTTGTGCACGACGTTGGTGACCACGTCCAGCAGGATCCGCGGCTGGCTGCCCTCGGCCGCACGCCCGACGGCCCAGCCGATGCCCAGCGCCACCCACACCGCCCACAGCAGCGCGGGGACGAACCAGTCGCCGTCCATTCCGCTCGCGAGCGTCACGGTGAGCAGCAGGAAACCGAACACGGACCACAGCAGCGGCCCGACCCGGTCCCGGACACGCTCTCCACGCGCGCGTGCCTCGTCGCCGCGCCGCGCCCGGCGGGCGTCCAGCGACCAGACGCGGCCGCAGCGGGTGAGGACCAGGTAGATGCTCATCAGGTGCAGGACGTTGTCGCCGCCGTCACCCATGAAGACGCTGCGGTTCTGCAGCGAGAGCACCCCGACCATGAACAGCACGGACATGGTCCGGGTGCGCCAGCCCAGCAGGAGCAGCACGCTGCTCAGCACGGCCAGGGCGTAGACGATCTCGAACCAGGCGGACGAGTCGGACCACATCAGCACCGTGAAGGCACCGTTGTCCGCGATCAGTTGCTCGGCGAGGTCGTGACTCCAGGGGCTCTCGGGGCCGTACAGCTCGCTCCGGTGGGGGAGTTCGCGCAGCAGGAAGAGCAACCAGGTGGCGCTGAAGCCGATGCGGATCACGGCGGTCTGGTACGGGCCGAGCGCGGCGCCGGTGACGCGGGCGATGGAGCGGGAGACCGAGAGGGCGATGCCGTTCACGCGGCGCCCCCGGTCCTCGCGGCGCCGTCGCCCGCGCCGCCCTCCTCCGGGTTCGTGCCGACGGGCACCGTCCACCAGGGCAGCTCGCGGTACTCCGGCCGGTCGGAGACCTTCTCACCGGTCCACGGCGGCGGCTCCACGTTGGTGGTCCGCGACCGGTACTGGACGCGCTCGACGGTCCCGCCCTCTCCGGCGGCTCCGTTCCGGTCCAGCCGCTGGACGGCGATGTGCCGCAGGTAGGTCTCGGAGAGGGTGCCCCGCATGCCCACCGGCCGGTTGTCGGAGTCATGGCTGGAGACGAAGAAGTCCCAGGCCCGGCGGAGTTCGTTCTGCTGCGTGTGGCTCGGCAGCGGATTGCCGTCGATGGCCCGGCCGTCCTCCGCGGACAGGTCGTACCAGCCGGTCGTGCGTATCTCGCCGTCCGCCGTGCTCACGTCGGCGCGGACCTGGACCGAGATGTTCTGCTGGAGCGGGTTGGGCGCGAAGAGCTTCCAGTTCTGTTCGAACTCGGGGAAGACCCACTCGTCCACCACCTCGCCGTGCTGCTTGGTGAAGGTGTTGGACGGGGCCACGTGCAGGAACACCAGGCCTATGTGGGCGCAGACGGCGACCGCGACGACCGCGAGGGCGACCACGGCACCGACCTGGTAGCGCGGGGAGAGCGCGGCGACCCCGGTACGGGGTGCCGGGGCCTCCGAGGCACCGGTGGTCCCGTCCGCCCCGCCGGACCGTTCTGCCGCCTCTCCGGACTGTTCCGCCGCCCCGCCGGGCCTGCCCGGGTCCTCCTGCCCGTCCCGCCCCTGCCGGGCGTCCGAGCCCGTGTCGTACGCTTCCATTCCGCCCCGTTCGGTCCCGATCCGTCCATCCGCCCGCGCACCGCGGAGCGCCCGCGCGGCACAGCCCGGCCGCCCGGCCATGTTCGAACGGGAACGGTACTCAGGACCGGCCTCCCGCACATCCCCCGGCGGACCGGCCGCACCGTGGCCGTCACCACATCCGCGGGACGTCCACGGGACATCCGGGGACAGCTTAGAGAACGTGCCCCGGCTCGCCCTTCTCGTCCACGACCGCCCGGCCGGCCGCGGCCCACTCCTGCATGCCGCCGTCGACGTTCACGGCGTCGACGCCCTGCTGGACCAGGTACATGGTGACCTGCGCCGAACGCCCGCCGACGCGGCAGAGCACGTGGATCCTGCCGTCCTGCGGCGCGGCCTCGGCCAGCTCGCCGTACCGGGCCACGAACTCGCTGAGGGGAATGTGCAGCGCCCCGGCGGCGTGACCCGCCTGCCACTCGTCGTCCTCGCGGACGTCCAGCAGGAAGTCGCCGTCCTTGAGGTCTGCGACCCCGACCGTGGGCACACCAGCTCCGAAACTCATGCCCCAGACGCTACCCGAGCCGCCGCCCGGCCCCGTGCCGTGCCGCTCAGTCCCGCCCGAGCGCCGCCGCCAGCTCCGCCTCGCGCTCCCGCACCTGGGTGGCGAGCTGCTCGGCGATCTCCTCAAGGAGCCGGTCGGGGTCGTCGGGGGCCAGCCGCAGCATGGCGCCGATCGCGCTCTCCTCCAGCTCCTTGGCGAGCAGCGTCAGCATCTCCTTGCGCCGGTCCAGCCACTCCAGGCGGGCGTACAGCTCCTCACCCCGGCTCGGGCGCCGCTCGGGCACCGGCCCGGCGGCCCACTCCTCGGCCAGCTCACGCAGCTGTGCCGCGTCGCCGCGCGCGTAGGCGGCGTTGACGCGGGTGATGAACTCCTCGCGCCGGACCCGCTCGTCCTCCTCCTGGGCCAGGTCGGGGTGGGCCTTGCGGGCCAGCTCGCGGTAGAGCTTGCGGGCCTCCTCGCTCGGCCGCACCCGCTGCGGGGGCCGTACCGCCTGGTCCGTGAGCATCGCCGTGGCCTCCGGGAACAGCCCGTCCCCGTCCATCCAGCCGTTCAGCAGCTCCTCGACCCCGGGGATCGGCATCAGCCGGGCCCGGGCCTCGTCGGCCCGCTCCCGGTCGGCGGCGTCGCCGGTGCGCGCCGCCCTGGCCTCCAGGATCTGCGCCTCCAGCTCCTCCAGACGCGCGTACACCGGGCCGAGCCGCTGTTCGTGCAGCCGCGAGAAGTTCTCGACCTCCACGCGGAAGGTCTCCAGCGCGATCTCGTACTCGATGAGTGCCTGCTCGGCGGCCCGTACGGCCTGTTCCAGCCGTTCCTCGGGACGCGGCGCACCCCCCTGCTCGGGCTCAGCTTCCGGCGTCGTCACCCGTCCAGCCTAGGTCCTGTCGTCAACCTCCCGTCGTCCGCCCGGAGCGCGAGGCAGACGGGAGGTTGACGACAGGAGCTGGGCCACGATCGGGTCCGCCCCGGCGGGCCGCGACGGCCCCTCACACCCCCAGCTCGGCCGCCACCCGCCCGCTGCGTACCGCCGCGGCCAGTACGGCGTGGTCGGCCTCCGTCCGATCGGCGTAGGCCACGGCGAAGGCCGCCACCGCCTCGTCCAGCTCCGCGTTCTTGCCGCAGTAGCCCGCGACGGTCCGCGGGTCGGCGCTGTGCGCGTGGGCGCGGGCCAGCAGGGCGCCCGTCATGCGGCCGTAGTCGTCCAGCTGGTCGGCGGCCAGGGCCGTGGCGTCGACGCTGCCCTTGCGGTTGCGGAACTGCCGCACCTGGAACGGCCGCCCGTCGACCGTCGTCCAGCCCAGCAGCATGTCGCTGACCACCTGCATCCGCTTCTGCCCCATGACCACCCGGCGGCCCTCGTGCCCGGGCTCGGGAACGTCGAAGCCTGCCGTCGCCAGGTGGGGCAGGAGCACGGACGGCCGGGCCTCCTTGACCTGGAGGACGAGCGGTTCGCCCCGGTGGTCCAGGAGCAGCGCGACGTACGACCGCGTGCCCACGCTGCCGGTGCCCACGACGCGGAACGCGACGTCGTGCACCGCGTACCGGGCGAGCAGCGGCAGCCGGTCCTCGGAGAGCGTGGCCAGGTACGGCTCCAGCGCGGCCGCGACCGTCGCCGCCTCCGCGTCCGGCACCCGGCGCAGCACCGGCGGCGCCTCCACGAAGCGCCGCCCGCCCTCCTCGGTGGCCTCGGTCGACTTGGCCGCGAAACGCCCGCTGGTGTTGGCCCGCGCCTTCTCGGAGACCCGCTCCAGGGTGCCGAGCAGGTCGTGGGCGTCGGTGTGGGAGACCAGTTCCTCGTCCGCGATGGCGTTCCAGGCGTCCAGCGCCGGAAGCCTGGCCAGCAGCCGCATGGTGCGCCGGTAGGCACCCGCCGCGCCGTGGGCGGCCTCACGGCAGGTGTCCTCGTCGGCGCCGGCCTCCCGGCCCGCGAGGACGAGCGACGCGGCGAGCCGCTTGAGGTCCCACT
The DNA here is from genome assembly GCF_042740985.1 of Streptomyces sp. NPDC058985. NCBI lineage: Bacteria > Bacillati > Actinomycetota > Actinomycetes > Kitasatosporales > Streptomycetaceae > Streptomyces > Streptomyces sp. NPDC058985. The sequence goes on from NZ_JBHYJX010000029.1 coordinate 34,685, forward strand.
CCCAGGGGCCGTGGACCGTCTCGTCGAAGTCGTTGAGGTCGATGACCAGGCCGCCGCGGGCGTCACCGTAGAGACCGAAGTTCGCCGCGTGCGCGTCGCCGCAGATCTGCGCGCCGATCCCGGTCACCGGGGTACGCGCCAGGTCGTACGCCATCAGCCCGGCCGACCCGCGCAGGAAGGCGAACGGCGTGGCCGCCATCCGCCCGGCCCGCAGCGGGGCGAGCCCGGGGATCCGGCCCCGGTTCGACTCCTCGACCGCGACGAGCACGTCCGGGCGGCCGGCGTCCAGGTCGAGCGCGGCGTGCGCGGAGCGCGGGACGCGGGCGCGCACGGCCTTGCCCTCCGCCTTCGGCGAGCCCGGTGCGGGCCACCGCGCGAATCCCGGCACGGCCGGCACCCGCACGCCCCCGTCCGGCCCCTCCGCGTCCCCGCGCGCCCCCGGCACCACCCGGGTCGCCGACTCCGTGACCGCCCCCGCCGTCGCCCCGCTCATCCGGGCCGCCTTCCCCGTACTCGTCCGTCGTGCTCACGCCTGCCGATTCGCGCCCCGACCGTACCTCCGCCCGAACCGCCCGTACACGCGCTCCGGCCCGCCGCCCGCATAACGCCGGGCAGAGGGCGGAACAGGAGGTGCCCGCGGCCCCGGGTGCGCGCCTACGGTTTCCAGCGCTCCCTGCCCCCCGGTCCCCGACGTCCCGGACGCCGCACCTCCCGTCCGGCCGCCCGGGGACCACCCACCGAGGAGACCGAGGAACCCCATGGCCCCCGACGCCCCCACACCCCCCGACAACCCCGGCACCGGCAGCGGTACCGACCGCGCCGCCCTCAGCCGCAAGGCGCTCCTCAGGGCCGCGGTCGCCGCCGGCGCCGCCGTCCCCCTGCTGGCCACCGGCTCCATCGCGCTCGCCCGGGACGCCGCCCGCTCCTCCACCGGCCGCACGCTGACGCCGACCCCGTACTGCGACGACGGCGACGACCCGACGCCGGACCAGATGGAGGGCCCGTACTTCAAGCCGAACTCCCCGCGGCGCACCAGCCTGGTGACACCCGGCACCGTCGGCACCCCGCTGACCGTCGCCGGCTACGTCTTCGGACGGAACTGCGCCCCGCTGCCCGGTGTGCTCCTCGACTTCTGGCAGGCGGACAACGCCGGCGCCTACGACATGGCCGGATACGCCTTCCGCGGCCACCAGTTCACCGACGCCACCGGCGCCTTCACCCTGCGCACGATCGTCCCGGGCCTCTACCCGGGCCGTACCCGGCACCTCCACGTCAAGGCGCAGGCACCCGGCCGGCCCGTGCTGACCACCCAGCTCTACTTCCCCGGCGAACCCCGCAACGCCACGGACGCGCTCTTCGACCCGGCGCTCCTGATGAACGTCCGCGCCGGGGGCGGCGGCAGGGAGGCCACCTTCGACTTCGTCCTGGACGTGGACGGCGGTCCCGGCCCCAGCCCCACCGACCCGCCCACCGACCCGCCGAACGGCACCTGGGCACCCGGCCGCTCCTACACCGCGGGCGACCGCGTGACCTACGGCGGCCGCGCCTACCGCTGCCTGCAGGGGCACACCGCGACGACGGGCTGGGAGCCGCCCCACGTGCCGGCCCTGTGGCGGCCCGAGTCCTGAGACCTTCCTCACAGCCGCCCGCTCGCGGACACTCCCCGCGTCCCGCGTCCGGGCATGCGGAAGCCCCCCAGGTCCGAGACCTGGGGGGCTTCCGGCTGGTGCGCGAGGGGGGAGTTGAACCCCCACGCCCTTGCGGGCACTGGAACCTGAATCCAGCGCGTCTGCCTATTCCGCCACCCGCGCATTGGGTGTGTCTTCCGGGTCCTTGCCTCGCCTTGCCTGCGGCCTGGCCCCTTCCGACACGAGAACATTAGCACGCTGCCAGGGGTGGATTCACATCCCTTACGGCCGGGAGCAGGGCGCCCGCCCCGCTCCCGGGCACTCGTCTCGACCCGTGGCCGTTCACGTATCAACCTCGTACCGGTACGGCCCGTCTCCCCAGGAGCCGGTAGGGGTCCGCGGCCAGGTGCGGGACACTGGTCTGCGGCCGCCTCTACGATCCTGGGCATGAGTACCCGAGGGAGCGCATCCCGAAGGTCCCCGGGAGTTCGAAGGACGGCTCCAGCGGGAACTCCGAGAGGCGTCGACACCCGTCGACCGGGCCGACAGGGGGAACCAGCCGATCGAGCGGCGCGTGGATACGATCAGTAAGCAGTACCAGGTGGACAGTGCACGGACGAGCGGTGCGCACACCGGCAGGACGCAAGGCAGCAGTACGCAAGGCAGCGGACAGGACGGCAGCGACGGAGGAGGTGCCCCATGGGAGTCCTGAAGAAGTTCGAGCAGCGTCTCGAAGGTCTGGTCAACGGCACCTTCGCGAAGGTGTTCAAGTCCGAGGTGCAGCCCGTGGAGATCGCGGGAGCGCTCCAGCGCGAATGCGACAACAACGCGACCATCTGGAACCGCGACCGCACCGTCGTACCCAATGACTTCATCGTGGAGCTGAGCACACCCGACTTCGAGCGGCTCAGCCCCTACTCGGGCCAGCTCGGCGACGAGCTGGCCGGCATGGTCCGCGACTACGCCAAGCAGCAGCGCTACACCTTCATGGGACCCATCAAGGTCCACCTGGAGAAGGCGGACGACCTCGACACCGGCCTGTACCGGGTGCGCAGCCGTACGCTCGCCTCCTCCAGCAGCCAGCAGGGCGGCGGCCCGGCCCCGGCGGGCCCCGCCGCTCCCCCGGCACCCGGCGCACGGCCCGGCGCCCCGGGCGGCGGCTACGGCTACCCGCCGGCCGGAGCACCCGCCGGCGCCCCGCCCATGCCCGCCGCGCCGCCGCCCGGCGCACGCCCCGGCGGATACGGCTACCCGCAGCCCGCGGGCGGCCAGCAGCCACCGGCGGCGCCCGCGTCCGGCGGACGCACCCGCCACTGGGTCGAGATCAACGGCAACCGCCACCAGATCTCCCGCGGAACCCTGGTCCTCGGCCGCAGCACCGAGGCCGATGTGCGCATCGACGACCCCGGCGTCTCCCGCCGGCACTGCGAGATCCGGACCGGAACGCCCTCGACGATCCAGGACCTCGGGTCCACGAACGGCATCGTGGTGGACGGGCAGCACACAACCCGCGCTACGCTCCGCGACGGCTCCCGCGTCGTCGTGGGCAGCACCACCGTTATCTACAGGCAAGCCGAAGGGTGATCCGGGGGCAATGTCAGAGCTGACCCTCACGGTCATGCGGCTGGGTTTTCTCGCCGTACTGTGGCTGTTCGTGATCGTGGCCGTGCAGGTCATCCGCAGCGACCTGTTCGGTACGCGGGTCACCCAGCGCGGAGCGCGGCGCGAAGCCGCCCGACCGCAGCAGGCCGCCGCGCGCCAGAACCAGGCGCCTCCGCCGCAGCGCCAGCAGTCCGGCGGCGGCCGCGGCCGCCGCGGCGCGCCCACCAAGCTGGTCGTGACGGAAGGCACCCTCACCGGCACCACCGTTGCCCTCCAGGGGCAGACCATCACGCTCGGCCGGGCACACGACTCGACGATCGTGCTGGACGACGACTACGCCTCCAGCCGCCATGCCAGGATCTACCCGGACCAGAACGGACAGTGGATCGTCGAGGACCTGGGCTCCACCAACGGCACCTACCTGGACCGGTCCCGGCTGACGACGCCGACACCGATCGGGCCGGGTTCGCCGATCCGCATCGGCAAGACCGTCATCGAGCTGCGGAAGTAGTGCTACACCAATGAAAGAGCGCGAGCGGAGCGAGCACGCGGCGGCGGCCGGCACCCCGGGCCCCGGCGCGCTCCCGACCGGAGGGTGGGCAGTGTGGCTCGACACGACCGGCTGTACCCGGAGCCGACGGGCGAGGTGCGCATGAGTCTGTCACTGCGCTTCGCCGCCGGTTCGCACAAGGGCATGATCCGGGAGGGCAACGAGGACTCCGGCTACGCCGGTCCGCGCCTGCTCGCCATCGCCGACGGCATGGGCGGCCAGGCCGCCGGTGAGGTCGCCTCCTCCGAGGTGATCTCCACCATCGTCGCCCTCGACGACGACGTGCCCGGCTCCGACCTCCTCACCTCCCTCGGCGCCGCCGTGCAGCGCGCCAACGACCAGCTGCGGCAGATGGTCGAGGAGGACCCCGCCCTGGAGGGCATGGGCACCACGCTGACCGCGCTGCTGTGGACCGGCCAGCGCCTCGGCATGGTGCACGTCGGCGACTCCCGCGCCTACCTGCTGCGCGACGGCGTCCTCACCCAGATCACGCAGGACCACACCTGGGTGCAGCGCCTCGTCGACGAGGGACGGATCACCGAGGAGGAGGCGGGCACCCACCCGCAGCGCTCCCTGCTGATGCGCGCCCTCGGCAGCGGCGACCACGTCGAACCCGACCTGTCCATCCGCGAGGTACGGGCCGGCGACCGCTACCTCATCTGCTCCGACGGGCTCTCCGGCGTCGTCTCCCACCAGACGATGGAGGACACCCTCGCCAGCTACCAGGGCCCCCAGGAGACCGTCCAGGAGCTGATCCAGCTCGCCCTGCGCGGCGGCGGCCCGGACAACATCACCGTCATCGTCGCCGACGTCCTCGACCTCGACACCGGCGACACCCTCGCCGGGCAGCTCTCCGACACCCCCGTGGTCGTCGGCGCCGTCGCCGAGAACCAGGCCCAGATGGGCGACAACGGCATCATGCAGACCCCGGCCGGCCGCGCCGCCGGCCTCGGCCGCCAGGGCGGGCAGCACGGCGGGGGCGGCGAGTTCGGCCCGCCCGGCAGCGGCGACACCACCGGGTACGTCCCGGCAGGCGGCTTCGACGACTACGGCCCCGACGACTTCGTCAAACCCCGCAAGGGCCGCAAGTGGCTGAAGAGATCCCTCTACACGGTGCTCGCCCTCGCCGTCATCGGCGGCGGCACCTACGGCGGCTGGCGCTGGACCCAGACCCAGTACTACGTCGGCACCAACGACGACCACGTCGCCCTGTACCGCGGCATCAGCCAGGACCTCGCCTGGGTCTCGCTCTCCAAGGTCCAGAAGGACCACCCCGAGATCGAACTCAAGTACCTGCCGCCCTACCAGCAGAAGCTCGTCGAGGCCACCATCGCCGAAGGCGACCTGGCCGACGCCCGGGCGAAGATCGAGGAGCTGGCGGTGCAGGCCTCCGCCTGCAAGAAGCAGGCCGACCGGCGCTCCGCGGAGACCGAGGAGAACGCCAAGACGGGCGAGGGCGAGGCCGGAGGCACCACGGGAACCACCCCCGCCTCCTTCACGTCCAAGGCCTCACCGACACCCACCCCGTCGCCGGACGCGTCCCAGTCGCAGAAGGCACCCGAGTCGTCCCAGTCCCCGACCGCACCCACCCCAGGTTCCGGCCCGACCCTCTCGGAGGAAGAGCAGAAGGTCGTCTCGCTGTGCGGTAAGCAGTAGGCAAGCCGTGAGAGGCCCCGACACACGATGAGCAGTACTACCAACCCGTCGACGCACCACACGTCCACGATCGGCGCCATCGGCGCCCCGAGCCGGCGCAACACCGAGCTGGCTCTGCTCGTGTTCGCCGTCCTCATCCCGGTCTTCGCCTACGCCAACGTAGGTCTGGCCATCAACGACGAGGTGCCCGCCGGGCTGCTGAGCTACGGCCTCGGCCTCGGCCTGCTGGCCGGCGTCGGGCACATCGTCGTACGCAAGTTCGCGCCGTACTCGGACCCGCTGCTCCTGCCACTGGCCACCCTGCTCAACGGCCTCGGCCTCGTCGCCATCTGGCGCCTGGACCAGTCCGAACTCCTCCAGGACATCGAGCAGGCCGGCACCGCCGCGCCGCGCCAGCTCATGTACACCGCCATGGGCATCGCCCTCTTCGTCGCCGTGATGATCTTCCTGAAGGACCACCGCGTCCTGCAGCGCTACACCTACATCTCCATGCTCGGCGCCCTGTTCCTGCTGCTGCTCCCGCTCGTCCCGGGCCTCGGCAAGAACATCTACGGCGCCAAGATCTGGATCCAGGTCGGCTCCTTCTCCATCCAGCCCGGTGAGTTCGCCAAGATCGTGCTGGCGATCTTCTTCGCCGGCTACCTGATGGTGAAACGGGACGCCCTCGCGCTCGCCAGCCGCCGCTTCATGGGCCTCTACCTGCCGCGCGGCCGCGACCTCGGCCCCATCCTCGTGGTGTGGATGGTCTCGATCCTCATCCTGGTCTTCGAGACCGACCTCGGCACCTCGCTGCTCTTCTTCGGCATGTTCGTGATCATGCTGTACGTCGCCACCGAGCGGACCAGCTGGATCGTCTTCGGCCTGCTGATGTCCGCCGTCGGCGCCGTCGGCGTCGCCAGCTTCGAGCCGCACATCCAGCAGCGCGTGGACGCCTGGCTCGACCCGATGAAGGAGTACACGCTCTCCCGCGCGGGCGTCGGCGGCCACTCCGAGCAGGCCATGCAGGCCCTGTGGGCCTTCGGCTCCGGCGGCACCCTCGGCACCGGCTGGGGCCAGGGCCACTCCGAGCTGATCCGCTTCGCCGCCAACTCCGACTTCATCCTCGCCACCTTCGGCGAGGAACTGGGCCTCGCCGGCCTCATGGCGCTGCTCCTGCTCTACGCGTTGATCGTCGAACGCGGCGTGCGCACCGCCCTCGCCGCCCGCGACCCCTTCGGCAAGCTCCTCGCCATCGGCCTCTCCGGCGCCTTCGCCCTCCAGGTCTTCGTCGTCGCCGGCGGCGTCATGGGCCTCATCCCGCTCACCGGAATGACCATGCCCTTCCTGGCCTACGGCGGCTCCTCCGTCATCGCCAACTGGGCACTGATCGGCATCCTGCTGCGCATCAGCGACACCGCCCGCAGACCGGCACCCGCCGCTCCCGCCAGCCCCGACGCCGAGATGACCCAGGTGGTCCGACCGTGAACAAGCCACTGCGCCGGATCGCGATCTTCTGCGGCCTGCTCGTCCTCACCCTGCTCATCCGCGACAACTGGCTCCAGTACGTCCAGGCGGACGACCTCAAGGAGGACGAGCACAACCGCCGGGTCGCCATCGAGCGGTACGCCAGCCCCCGCGGCGACATCATCGTCGACGGCAAGGCCATCACCGGACACGCCACCACCAAGGGCGACTTCAAGTACAAGCGGACCTACAAGGACGGCGCCATGTGGGCGCCCGTCACCGGCTACGTCTCCCAGGCCTACGGCGCCACCCAGCTCGAGTCCATCGACGACGGCATCCTCACCGGCAACGACGACCGGCTGTTCTTCCGCAACACCCTCGACATGGTCACCGGCAAGAAGCGCGAGGGCGGCAACGTCGTCACCACCCTCAACAGCGCCGCCCAGAAGGCCGCCTACGACGGCCTCAAGAAGCAGGGCGCCAAGGGCGCCGTCGTCGCCCTCGAACCGTCCACCGGCAAGATCCTGTCGATGGCCTCCTACCCGTCGTACGACCCCACCTCCATCGCCGGCAGCAACGAGGCGGCCGGGGAGGCCTGGAACAAGCTCCAGAAGAAGAACAGCCCCGACGACCCGATGCTCAACCGCGCGCTGCGCGAGGTCTACCCGCCCGGCTCCACCTTCAAGGTGGTCACCGCGGCGGCCGCCCTGGAGAACGAGAAGTACACCTCGGCGGACGACAAGACCGAGACCCCGCTGCCCTGGACCATGCCGGGCACCACGACCGAGCTGAAGAACGAGGGCGACCTCCCCTGCGAGAACGCCACGCTCCGCGAGGCGCTGCGCGTGTCCTGCAACACCGTCTTCGGCAAGATCGGCTCCGACCTCGGCAACGAGAAGATGCTGGAGCAGGCCAAGAAGTTCGGCTTCACCGAGGAGCAGTTCGTCCCGGTCCGCTCCAACCCCTCCGTCTTCTCCGCCGACATGGCGCCCTCCGAGGTCGCGCTCTCCTCCATCGGCCAGTTCAACACCGCCGCGACCCCGCTGCAGATGGCCATGGTCACCTCGGCGATCGCCAACAACGGCACCCTGATGAAGCCGTACATGGTCGACGAACTCCAGGCCCCGAACCTCGACACCATCGAGAAGACGGACCCCGAGGAGATGAGCAAGCCGCTCTCCGCCGACAACGCCCAGATCCTCCAGGACATGATGGAGACCGTCGTCCAGGACGGCACGGGAACCAACGCACAGATCGACGGCGTCACCGTGGGCGGCAAGACCGGTACCGCACAGCACGGCGTCGACAACAAGGAGAACCCCTACGCCTGGTTCATCTCGTACGCCAAGGGCGAGGACGGCAGCGCGCCGGTCGCCGTGGCCGTGGTGATCGAGGACGAGAACGCCGTACGCGACGACATCTCCGGCGGCGGCCTCGCGGCACCGATCGCGAAGAACGTCATGGAGGCCGTCATCGACAGCAAGAGGTGACCACACCATGAACGGGACGTGACTCCGGTCACGTCCCCTTCACATCGGCGCACGTTGCGATACCGGTCCTGTATCGGCTGCCAGGCTTGGCCAAGGCACACAGAGCGAGCCGGGTACCGTAGGCCGGACGGCAGCCTCCGACCGTACAAGCATGCCGGTCGGGACCGACGGAGAGGGCTGGTAGGTAGTTATGGAAGAGCCGCGTCGCCTCGGCGGCCGGTACGAGCTGGGCCCGGTGCTCGGCCGTGGTGGCATGGCGGAGGTTTACCACGCTCATGACACCCGGCTCGGACGCCAGGTGGCGGTGAAGACGCTGCGCGCGGACCTCGCGCGCGACCCGTCCTTCCAGGCCCGCTTCCGCCGGGAGGCCCAGTCGGCCGCCTCGCTCAACCATCCCGCGATCGTGGCGGTCTACGACACGGGCGAGGACTACATCGACGGGGTCTCCATCCCGTACATCGTCATGGAGTACGTCGACGGCTCCACACTCCGTGAGCTGCTCCACTCCGGCCGCAAGCTGCTGCCGGAGCGGACGCTGGAGATGACCATCGGCATCCTCCAGGCCCTGGAGTACTCGCACCGGGCCGGCATCGTCCACCGCGACATCAAGCCCGCCAACGTCATGCTCACCCGCAACGGCCAGGTCAAGGTCATGGACTTCGGCATCGCCCGCGCGATGGGCGACTCCGGCATGACCATGACGCAGACCGCCGCGGTGATCGGCACCGCCCAGTACCTCTCCCCGGAGCAGGCCAAGGGCGAGCAGGTCGACGCGCGGTCCGACCTGTACTCCACGGGCTGTCTGCTCTACGAGCTGCTGACCGTGCGGCCGCCCTTCGTCGGCGACTCCCCGGTCGCCGTCGCGTACCAGCACGTGCGTGAGGAACCGCAGGCGCCGAGCGTCTTCGACCCCGAGATCACGCCCGAGATGGACGCGATCGTGCTGAAAGCCCTGGTCAAGGACCCCGACTACCGCTACCAGTCGGCCGACGAGATGCGGGCCGACATCGAGGCCTGCCTCGACGGCCAGCCCGTCGGCGCGACCGCCGCGATGGGCGCCATGGCCGCGGGGGGCTACGGCGCCTACCCCGACGAGCAGCCGACCACCGCGCTGCGCTCGGACGGGGGCGGCGGCGCCACGACCATGCTGCCGCCCATGAACCCGGACGACGGCGGCTACGGCTACGACGAACGCCCCGACCGGCGCCGGCAGCAGCCGCGCAAGTCGAACACGTCCACGATCTTCCTGGTCCTGGCGGGCGTCCTCGTCCTCGTCGGCGCGATCCTGATCGGGAAGTACGCGTTCAGCGGGGACGGGGGGCCCAGTAACGACAAGGTCGACGTGCCCACGTTCGTCGGCCTCACCAAGGAGGACGCGCAGCAGCAGGCCACCAACGCCGACCTGGAACTGGCCTTCTCGCAGAAGCCCTGCGAGGACCAGAAGAAGGGCAACATCTGCTCACAGGACCCCAGGCAGGGGACCTCGGTCGACAAGCAGTCCACCGTCAACCTGGTCGTCTCGACCGGCGCCCCGAAGGTCGCCGTGCCGAACGTCATCGACAAGGACGTCGACACGGCCACCGAGCAACTCGAGAACAAGGGCTTCAAGGTCGAGACCAAGCAGACCGAGTCCTCCCAGGACGAGGGCACCGTCCTCAGCCAGGACCCGGACCCCGGCAGCGAGCTGGAGAAGGGCTCCACGGTGACCTTGGAGGTCGCCAAGGCCGAGGAGAAGGCCACCGTGCCGGACGTGGTCGGCCGCAGCTGCGACGAGGCCAAGGCACAGATCGAAAGCAGCGGTGACCTGGAAGCCACCTGCACCGACCAGCCGACCCAGGACCCGAACCAGGTCGGCAAGGTGATCTCCACCACGCCCGCGGCGAACCAGCAGGTCGACAAGGGCTCCAAGGTCACGGTCGTCGTCGGCAAGGCCGTGGAGAAGAAGAAGGTGCCGGAGATCAAGCTCGGCACCCCGTTGCCCCAGGCCCAGCAGACGCTTCGGCAGGCCGGCTTCACCAACATCCAGGTGACCGGACCCAACGACGGCAACGCCGTGGTCATACAGCAGAACCCGCCGGCGAACACCGAGGTCGACGACCCCGCCGCCACCCCGATCACCCTCACCACGGTGGGCGGCAACGGCGGCAACAACGGCGGTAACAACGGAGGCATCATCGGCGGCCTCCGCGGCGACGACTGACCCGCGCCGCACCCGGCGACAGGAAGAGCCCCGGCCCCTCGACGGAGGGACCGGGGCTCTCGTCGGCCCGGAGCGGAACCGGGCGCTCTGCTAAGCCGAGCGCCGGGCGAAGGCGCGGGCCTTCTCGCGGCGTGCGGGGTCGAACGCGTCGGTCGCCCCGGCGCCCTCGTCCCCGGGGCCCTTCCGCCAGCCCTCGATCTTGCGGGCGACACCCTTGAGCCGCGGATGTCCGGGCTTCACGGCGATCTCGAAGTGGGACTCCTTGACCGGCGTGAGATCGCCGCCCCAGACGACGACGCCGTCCAGTTCGGCGAGGATGTCCCGGACCACGACCAGCTCGTTCGGATACAGGCCGTCCCGCGCCCCGGCCGGATACGAGAGGGGCCGCACGGCGATCGCCGTACCGGACAGGTAGTTCGACTCGTACTCCCGCGCGACCCGGCGGCCGGACGTCCACCCGTGGATCTCGCCGGCCCGCAGCTCTCCGATCTCGTAGTGGAAGCGGCGCGCGACGTGCAGCAGGACCACGGCGGCGTCACCGCCGGCGAGTCTCACCTCCTGGTCGCTGCCCTCGACGCCGAACGACTCCGGAGCCTCCAGGAGCGGCCAGCCGTTGCTGCTGCGCTCCCCGGCCCAGGAACCGGCCGCACCGGCCGCACCGGCCGTCTCGGCCGCGGCGGCCGCCGCGGCGGGCAGCAGCGAGGTCAGGGCCGCCGCACCCGCCACACCGGCCGTCGCCCCCACGAAACGGCGCCTCGTCAGTTCGCCCATCATCATCTGTCTCTCCTTGGTCTCAGAGCGGTCACCACCGCGGCGGCGAGGCAGAGCACACCGGCCGCCGCCAGCAGGACGAAGAACACAATGGCCGGATTGACCCAGGAGGGAACGAGGTCGAAGCTCTCGTTGCACTTGCTGTGCAGCGGGAACCAGCGGCTGAACTCTTCCGCGTGCGCTTCCCGGTAGGCGTCGTCGTAGCGGACGCCGTGACCGTGGACACAGGCCTCCTCGACGTCGAGGCCTCCGGAGAGGATCCCGGTCAGGTAGGCGGCCGCGAACCCGACGACACCGGCCGACACTGCGGCCACGCCCAGCGACAGCCAGGTACGGGGCCGCGCCCACGCACCCTCGCGCACGGCCCGGACGCCGCCACGGCCTCCGGCGACCATCCCGACGCAGAGGATCCCCAGCACGACGGCGACAACGATGCCGCCGGTGCCGAGCAGGAACAGCAGCGCGACGCCCATCACCGCCAGCCCGCCCAGATAGGCGAGCCGCTCGGGCCGGACGGTCTTGTTCCCCGGGGTCATCCGTCAGCCCTTGGCGGAACGCGCGGCAGCCCGGCCGCGGGCCGCCTTGAGGAACGCCTCGTGATTGGCCCGGTACTGCGCCGCCTTCTTCTTCTCCATGCCCATGCGGGCGAGAAGGGCGTCCACGAATCCCTGCTCGAAGTTCTGCAGCTTGTCGAAACCACCCGGCGCATTCTGGTACACCGCCGGCAGCACGGCGCCCTTGAGGCTGATCAGCTGCTTGCGGGCCGGGCCCAGGACGGTGTCGGAGGCGGTCAGGGCGTTGTGCGCGGACTGTTTGCAGTCGGTGGCGTTGCCCCAGCGCTGCGTGAAGTAGTCGTTGAAGCGGGTCAGACCGCCGCCACCCTGCTGGTACAGCGCCTTGACGGCCTCCACGACCGTCTTGTTGCCCCGGACCGCGCGGGCGATCAGATAGCCGTCGGCGTCCTCGATGAGGTCGTTGAAGCCGAACGAGGACGACACCCCGGGGACGGCGAGCCTGGCGTGGCAGAAGGCGAGCGGGTCGGCGTACTCCGTCTCGGAGTTGCGCCAGTCCGACCAGAACGTCATCAGGTCGCCAGCCCAGCCGCCGACGTCACCGCCGTTGGCACCCTGGCGGTCGGACGGCTGGTCCGTCAGCAGGTGCGCGTTGGCCGTGGCCATCATGTGCTCGGCGCCCAGGTCATAGCCGGTGAAGGGGTCCTTGAAGGATTTCCTGACGGACATGCCCCGCGCGTTGCAGTAATCGACGAACCCCTGGTCGAACCCGCCGATCAGGTACCACCAGCCGAGCTTGTTCAGGGTGTCCTTGTCGCCGTACTCGTAGTGACGGATGTACTCCATCACGAGCCGGCTGCGCTTCTGGCCGGTCGCCCCGTAGGAACCGGCCAGGTCGTACAGCTTCTGGACGTACGCGATGAAGTCGTCGGCCGGTCCGGCCTGGTCGTTGACCGAGCCCACGCCGCGGTCGAGACCCGAGATCACGTCACGGTCGAGGTCGAAGGTGTCCGACCCGTTCTGGACCTTGAACTCCTTGATCTGGTTGAACGACCAGTTGCGCGGGATCGGGAAGCCGAGGTTGCCGGAGAAACCCCAGGACATGCCGGACACGAAGGAGTACCGGGCGAACGTCTTGTTGGTGACGTTGATGCAGACGTTGCGGGAGCCGTAGACGCCGTGGTTGTACTTCTTGCCCTTGCTGGCGAGCGCGGCCTGTACGCCGTGGAAGTAGACGATGATGCCCTTCGGAGAGCCGTCGATGGCCTCCTGGGTGGCGTCGTAGTCGACGGCGAAGTAGATCGTGGTACCGGGGTTGAAGCCGTAACCGCTGGCCAGCTCGTGGGCGTTCAGGCCGTGCTGGTAGCCGTTGGCGTACGTGAAGTCGTCCAGCTCACGGGCGTTGTCCTGGTAGATCGGGAAGACGCGCAGCCCGTGCGAGAAGATCGTGTCCAGCTCGCCCGGCTTGATCTCCTTGTCCAGGGTGGAACCCGGCGGATCGTAGATGTAGCGGCCCACGATCTCGTACTTGTTGTCCTTGAGCCACTTCGCACGCGACGGGGTGATCTCGTAGCGGGTGTCCGAACCGGTGGCCGGACGGTCCGGGTCCCCCATGGAGACCAGCAGCTGCGACCAGGTCTGGAAGTCGCCGTCGCCGTTGACCGCCAGCTTGTTGAACTTCTGGAAGGCGCTGACCCATTCGGCGAGCTTGCCGTCGAAGGTGGAACGCCAGGTGGTGGGGACCTCGTTGAGTTCGCCGTCGTAGGTGGGGGAGTTGAACACGCAGGCGGCGGAGAATATCTGCACCAGCGTGCCGGACGCGCCCTGGGCGACCGGGTGGGACCGCAGCCCCGCCTGCGTCGCGGGTCCGTAGTTCCCGTTCGGCGCGGCGATGCCCAGCTCGTACTGGAGGGCGATCATCAGCGACTTCTGCACGTCACGGGAGTAGATCCCGTCCGCGGGACCGATGCTGTAGGCGCTCCGGTCCCAGTAGCGCCCGTTGAGCCACCGCTGGATGCCCCGGACCTCGTCACTGCCGCCCGCGACGACGACGTAGGCGTCCATGTTGAGGATCGCCTTGATGATCTTGACGTTGAGGACACCGTCGCCCTCCGGGAGGCCCATGTTGGAGCGGAGCTCCTTGACGGCCTCCCGGGTGACGCCGGTGAACCAGCCCTCGCTCTCCGGCTCGACCGCCCAGTAGCCCTTGCACCACATGCCGAACTGGATGCAGGCCAGCAGGTCGCGGTTCTCCTCCCAGCCGAACCCGATCTCACCCAGGGCCTCGACGCGGGCGTACGTTCCCGGGCCGAAGCTCGCGACGACCGGGCTGATGCCCAGCTCGTGCTGGAGCCCCATCGTGAGGCTGTACATGGTCGACCAGCCGGTACGGCCGTCTTCGGGACAGCGCTGGTAACCGGCGACGCTGCCGTACTTCTCGTTGACCCACTTCTGGGCTCTGAGGACTTGCTGATCCATGCGGGATCCTCTCTGCGGGACGGGGAGGAGCTGGGAGGTGCGGGTGGTCCGGGGACGGATCAGCAGCGCGGGCCGTAGCTGCGCTTGCCGTTGATGAGCCAGGTCGTGTCCTTCTCGTTCCGCAACATGTACGCGGCGGTGAAGCACCCGGTGTCGGTGATGCGTATCGGCCCCGCGTAGGAGGCGTAGTCGCCGTGGTCGGTACCGCACCCGGACCCACTGGTCTTGCCGGGACAGACGTTGAAGTACATCTCGTTCGCCCCGCCGGGCGTGCCGTTGTAGAAGACGACGCACAGGTAGCCGGTGCCGCCGGCGTACGCGACCATGTCGCCGTCGTCATTGCCGCTGTCGCCCGGCAGCCGGCCGTCGACGTAGGCGATGGTCTGGTACGGCCCGCCGCAGGGGTTCGACGCGGCCTGGGCGGGCGCCGCGCTGAGCGGCAGGAGGGCGGCGGCGAGGGCGAAGACGCCGGCGACCACGGACTTCTTGTTCATGCGGGAGTTCCTCTTGACATCGTTTTCGAGCATGGTCAGGGCATGACGAAGCGGCTCCGGAAGACCGGAGCGGCTGCTTCTGCGTGACTGGGCGGAAACCGGCGCGGCCGGACGGCGGGAGCGGGACGCTGCGAAGTACCGCTTCAGCGGCACGAGTCCGGCGAGGCCCGTGAGAAACGGGCACACAACAGCACGGAATCCATGGACAACACTTCCCCCCAGGTGGTCAGCCCGGAAAGCACCCTATCCGACGCGCGGGACATGACAAGCAACGAAGCGGTGCAGCTCAGCGCGACGCCGCGGAGATCGTGTCTTCATATGTCATGACTCGTTGACCCTGGTTGACCACACCTCCCGAGAGGGGAAGAACGACCATGATCAACGAGACGGCCCTACTGGAATCCCCGGCCCTGCGCGGCAGCGTCCTGGAACGCACGGACGCACTCGACCGCGTGAAAGCACTGTCCCTGCTGCCGGACGGCATGCACGTGACTACGGCGATGGTGGCGGCGTACTTCCAAGTCACCGCCGAAGCCGTTCGCCAACTGACCAAGCGCCACCGTGCGGAACTCGAAGCCAACGGAATGACCGTGCTCCGAGGAGCTGACCTGCGGGAATTCGAGAGTGACAACCTGTCACTCTCGCTGGCCAGCTATCCACAGGCCCGCCGGAGCCTCACCATCTACTCCAGGCGAGCCGTCCTCAACATCGCCATGCTGCTCCGCGACAGCGAAGTCGCACGTCAAGTGCGGGTCTACCTCCTGGACGTGGAGTACCTGGCACGCACACAGCCTGTGGAAAACCCTGCCCCGACAGACCCCGCCGCCCTCGACACTCACATCGACCAGCGCATCACCCACATCCTCGGCCGCACCGTCGTACCGATGTTCAACGCCCTCATCGCCACGTCCGGCGAACACCGCCGCGAGCTCATCGAACTCCGCGCGGACATCGAGAACGTCGAGCGCAAGCTGTGCTGGCACCACAAGCGCCTCGCCACCCTGGAAGGAGACACCCCCGCCGACGACGTCAGGGCGAAACTCAATGCGATGACCTGGCGGGCGTTCGAACACCACGTCGCCGACCTGCTGCGCCGGGACGGCTGCGTCGACGTCGTCGTACGACAGGCCCGCACCGACCGCGGTATCGACATCACCGGCCGCACCGCCGACGGACGCACCGTGGCCGTCCAGTGCAAGAACAGGTCCGGCCGCTGGACCGTACCCAGCGCCGACATGCAGAAGTTCGCGGGCGCGGCACGCGCCATCGACCAGGCGGACGTCGCCCTGTTCGTCGCCACGTCCAACTTCAGCCACGAATCGGAGGCGATCGCCAAACTCAGCGGAGTCATCACCGTGAACCGCGAGGAGCTGGAGGCCTGGAGCGCCGGAGTGCTGCTCAAGGCGCTGCGGTAGGCAGCATGGCAAGAGGCCCGAAGCCGCAAGAGAAAGTTGCGGCTTCGGGCCTCCGTCATGTTAGGGGACTGACCTCCCGCATGGAGGTCAGTCAGCGCAGTTCCGCCGGCGGCGTCCGATCCCCGTCCACCTTCTCCGTCCGGACCAGTTCGCCCCAGACCACGTACCGGTACTTGCTCGTGTACACCGGGGTGCAGGTCGTCAGGGTGATGTAGTGGCCGGGCTTCTTCTTGCCGGACTCCAGAGGAACCTCGTCGAGGACCTTGACGTTGAACTTCGAGGTCTCGCGAAGGACGGCGTAGGTCTTGTAGACGTACCAGGTGTCCTTCGTCTCGAAGACGATCGGGTCGCCCTCGTCGATCTTGTCGATCTTGTGGAACTTCGCCCCGTGCCCGTCGCGGTGGGCCGCGAGCGAGAAGTTGCCCTCCTTGCCCGAAGTCGGCAGCGTCGCCTTCACCGGGTCCGTGTAGTAGCCGGCCACGCCGTCGTTGAGGATCTTCATCGACGTGCCCTTCTCCACCAGGATGTCGCCCTTGCCCATGGCCGGGACGTGCAGGAATCCGATCCCCGCCCGGGTGTCCAGCGCCCCGGGGCCGTCCGGCCCGACCCTGTCCTCGGCCCAGTTGTCCCGGACCTTGTCGGCCTGCTTGTCCGCCGCGCGGTCGGCGACCACGTTCGTCCACCACAGGGAGTAGACGACGAACAGGCCCAGCACCAGGCCCGCGGTGATGAGGAGTTCACCGAAGACGCTCACCGCGCGCGCGACGATCCGCCCGGGACCCCGCCCGCGCCCGCGCGCGGCGGCCCGCTCCCGCTGCTCCGAGTCGTGCTCCGTGTCGGTGGTCGCTGCCACTGGTCATCCGCCCTTAACTGACGAGCGCATCCGGCTTGCCCTTGCTGCGCGGCCGTTCCTCGACCATCTTGCCCCACACGATCATGCGGTACTTGCTGGTGAACTCCGGCGTGCAGGTCGTCAGGGTGATGTAGCGGCCGGGCTCCTTGAACCCCGACTGCTTCGGGACCGGGTCCAGCACGCTGACGTTGCTCGGCGACGTCACCGGCAGGATCGACGCCATCTTGTAGACGAAGTACTTGTCCTGCGTCTCCACGACGATCGGATCGCCCGGCTTGAGCTTGTTGATGTACCGGAACGGCTCGCCGTGCGTGTTGCGGTGCCCCGCCAGCCCGAAGTTGCCCGTCTTCGCGTCCGGCATCGCCGTCTTCAGCGCGTCCTCCGCGTAGTGCCCGACCATGCCGCGGTCCAGCACCTTCTTGCTGTTGATGCCCTCGGCGATCGGCACCACGACGTCCAGGTCGGGGATGTGCAGCAGCGCGAAGCCCTGGCCCGGCTCGAAGGTCCCCGGGTTGCGCTTGCCGCTCGCCCAGTCGTTCTGGAGGTTGCTGGCCGCCTTGTCCGCCTGCGCGTGCGCCCGCACGTTCGTCCACCACAGCTGGTAGGTGACGAAGAGCAGCATCAGCACGCCGGTGGTGATGAAGACCTCACCGATCGCCCGGCTGGCGATCACCGCGGCGCCGGGCTTGCGGGCCCGGGCCTGACGGCGGGCCTCCACGCGCGACAGCGGCGCTTTCGGCTCCTCGGCCGACTCGGAGTCCACCGACGCCCCGCGCGGCGCTCCACGGCGCCCGTGGCGCCGTTTCGCGGCCTTCCTGCGGGCCGCACGGCCGCCGGTCGGGGGCGCGGTAGCGGCCGTCCGCTCCGGCGGCGGCTCCGGGATCCGCAGCGCCACCGTCTCGTCATCGACGGGGCCTGTGGGGCCTGTGGGGCCTGTGGGGCCTGTGGGGCCTGTGGGACCCGCCGAGGTGAAGTCCTCCTCCCACCCGCCCCCGAACGCACCGGAATCCCCGTACGGCCGTCCGTACGAGGATCCCTGGTCACCGGCCGTGCCGGAGTCGCGCTCGGGGCGCAGGGCGGTCACGCCGTGGCCCTGCCCACCACCGGGGCGAGCCCCGCCGACCTCGCCACCGCGTCCTGGTCGCCGCACTCCACCAGCCAGTTGGCCAGCATCCGGTGCCCGTGCTCGGTCAGCACCGACTCCGGATGGAACTGCACGCCCTCGACACGCAGTTCACGGTGGCGCAGGCCCATCACGATGCCGTCGTGGGTGCGGGCCGTCACCTCCAGCGCGGCCGGCACCGTGCCCGGCTCCGCCGCCAGCGAGTGGTACCGGGTCGCGATGAAGGGGGAGGGCAGACCCGCGAAGACGCCCGCGCCCGTGTGCTCGACCGGCGAGGTCTTGCCGTGCAGCAGCTCCGGCGCCCGGTCCACCACACCGCCGTACGCCACCTGCATCGACTGCATGCCGAGGCAGACGCCGAAGACCGGGACACCCGTGACGGCACAGTGCCGGACCATGTCCACGCAGACACCCGCCTGCTCCGGCGCCCCCGGCCCGGGAGAGAGCAGCACGCCGTCGAAGCCGTCCTGGGCGTGCGCCGTCGACACCTCGTCGTTGCGCAGCACCTCGCACTCGGCGCCCAGCTGGTACAGGTACTGGACCAGGTTGAAGACGAAGCTGTCGTAGTTGTCGACGACGAGGATGCGCGCGCTCACTGGTTGTCCACCGTCACATCGTTGAAGGGAAGCAGCGGTTCGGCCCACGGGAAGACGTACTGGAAGAGGACGTAGACCACGGCCACGACCAGCACGAGCGAGAGCAGCGCCCTCACCCACGCGTTCCCCGGCAGATGCCGCCAGATCCAGCCGTACATGCCGTCCCTTCCGTCGCACCGCGGCGCCAGACTCACGCCGCACCGCACCAGACTAGCGGCGCGGGGCCCTCCGGAACGGCCTCACTCCACAGGCCGGGCGTAGTGCAGGTCCGCCGTGCCCGAGTAGCCGGGCAGCGTCGCCCTCCCGTCCTCCTCGACCTTCCAGCCGAGTCCGTAGACGTTGACGTACACCATGTAGTTCTGGATCGCCGGCGACGCCGCCAGCGTCTCCTTGAGCCGCTCCGGATCACCGACCGCCTGGATCTTGTACGGCGGTGAGTAGACGCGGCCCTGCAGGATCAGGGTGTTGCCCACGCAGCGGACCGCGCTGGTGGAGATCAGCCGCTGGTCCATGACCTTGATGCCCTTGGCGCCGCCCTGCCACAGCGCGTTCACCACGGCCTGGAGGTCCTGCTGGTGGATCACCAGGTAGTCGGGCTGCGGCTCGGGGTAGCCCGGGAGCTTGGCGGTGGCGTCCGGCGGGGCGTCGTCGAGTGTGACGGAGATCGCCTCGCCCGTCAGCTTCTGCGTGCCGGCCTCCTCCTCCAGCGCCGCGAGTTCGTCGTCCTCCGACTTCGACCGTCCGTCGTCGCGCTCGGCGAGCGACTCTATGTCGTGGCGCAGGCTCGCGTTCGCCTCCTCCTGCTGCCCGTTCTCCAGGCTCCGCTCGTGGATGAGGTCGGACAGCTTGAGCAACGAGGCGTCCGTCCGGATATTGGTGCCCTTCGCGGTGTTGAAGCTGGTGAAGAAAATGAGTCCCGCGAGAGCGAAGACGGCTGCCGTGAGTACGCGCACGGGCCGGAAACGGCGCCGGCGGGCAGGGCTGGATCCCGTCCCGGGGGAGTCGGCAGAATTGCTCAACGTACCCTTATCTCCTTCGGCGCCACGGAAGGACTACGCTAACGGACGCCCGGGGGAGCGCTCAGAGTCCCCTTGTAGCGCATCGACAGGAGAGACCCTCGTGCCGAAGTCACGTATCCGCAAGAAGGCCGATTACACGCCGCCGCCCGCCAAGCAGTCGACCAGCATCAAGCTGACCAGCCGCGGCTGGGTGGCACCCGTCATGCTGGCCATGTTCGTCATCGGCCTCGCCTGGATCGTCGTCTTCTACGTCACCGACGGTTCACTGCCGATCGACTCCCTGGGCAACTGGAACATCGTCGTGGGCTTCGGCTTCATCGCCGCCGGCTTCGGCGTCTCCACGCAGTGGAAGTAGCGCCCCAGTAGCTCTGCCCAGGGCTATCCACGGAGTTATCCACAGGCGTTATCCACATGGGGAAAAGAAAGACGATCTGTGGATAACCCCTAGGACGTTGACGCCGGTGTGACGGAAGTACCGGCATCCGAAAGCATGTTCGCCCCCTGCCTGACCTGCGGAAACACTCGTCAGTGACAGGGGGCACATCTGTTCCCGCACACTGTGCACAAGATCCGACACCCACTGTGGAAAACGGATGCTCAGGTGAGCTGTGCGCTCCTCAACAGGGTCAGCCCCACGACGACCAGCAGGACCAGCGCACAGGTGCCGTACTGCACGAGGGTCCGGCGCTCGCGCGGTGCGTGGAGCATGGCGTAGCCGATCACGGCGCCCGCGACGAGACCGCCGACATGGGCCTGCCAGGAGATGTTGCTTCGAGTGAAGGTGAAGACCAGGCTGATCACCAGCAGGATGACGACCGGCCGCATGTCCGCGTTGAGGCGGCGGACGAGCGCGGCGGTGGCGCCGAAGAGCCCGAAGATCGCGCCGGAGGCGCCGAGCGTGGCCGTCGTGGGTGACCCGATCAGATAGGCGAGGGCGCTGCCGGCCAGTCCGGAGACGAGGTAGAGCGTGAGGTAGCGGGCTCTGCCCAGCGCGGCTTCCAGCGGGCCGCCGAGGAACCAGAGGCTGATCATGTTGAAGCCGATGTGCCAGATTTCCTCGTGGGTGAACATCGTGGTCACCAGGCGGTACCACTCGCCCTCCGCGACGCCCTCGGTCGGGACGAAGGGGGCGGGGGGCCAGCGTCCGATGAGCACCATGTCGCTGAGGAAGGACGACGGGAGCGCCTGTACGGCGATGAACACCGCCGCGTTGATCCCGATCAGGATCTTGGTGAGCAGGTGCGGGTCGGCGGCGATCGTGCCTCCGGCCAGGGTGCGGGGCCGGGAGGCGGCGGGTGCGGGGCCACCGCCCGTGCGGCCGGCTGCGCAGTCGGGGCAGTGGAAGCCGACGGACGCGTTGATCATGCAGTCCGTGCAGATGGGGCGTTCGCAGCGGGTGCAGCGGATGCCGGTCTCGCGGTCCGGGTGGCGATAGCAGCCGGGCAGGCTCTGGGCGTCCGGCGGGCCTGCTGCCGCGTGGTCCATGACTTCCCCTCGGTCGTCCCTGCGGGCGGTGTGCGCGCGTGCGCCGCCTCGTCCTTTTTTACGGATGGGCGGAGCGTTTGGTTCCTGCCCAGTGCGGGGGGAGGTCAGCCCTGGCGGGTTTCGACGACGACGGTCTCGATGACGACGTCGTTGAGCGGGCGGTGCGTGCGCGGGTTGGTCTGCGTCGCGGCGATGGTGTCCACGATCTTCTGACTGGCCGGGTCGGTGACCTCGCCGAAGATGGTGTGCTTGCGGTTCAGCCAGGTCGTCGGGGAGACGGTGACGAAGAACTGCGAGCCGTTGGTGCCGGGGCCGGCGTTGGCCATGGCGAGCAGGTAGGGCTTGTCGAAGGCGAGGTCGGGGTGGAACTCGTCGGCGAACTGGTAGCCGGGGTCGCCGGTGCCGTTGCCGAGCGGGTCGCCGCCCTGGATCATGAAGCCGCTGAGGACCCGGTGGAAGACGGTGCCGTCGTAGAGCCTGTCCGTGGTCTTCTCGCCGGTGGCGGGGTGGGTCCACTCCCGCTCGCCCCGGGCGAGTTCGACGAAGTTTTTGACCGTCCTGGGTGCGTGGTTCGGGAGCAGCCGGATCTCGATCTCGCCTTGGCTGGTCTTGAGGGTGGCGTAGAGCTGCTCGGCCACGGGGTGCCTTCCGTCGTCTGGTGGTGCGCACCGATACTCCCATGGGCGAGGGCGCGTTCGGCGCTGATACAGCCGGGTGCGAGCGCGGAGGGCCGATCCGTGGCATTGTCGGGTACGGGCTCGTGTTGCCCGGTATTCACCCGTTATTGAGCTTGATCTGCTCTTGTCCGCAACTTCATCACCATGTGCCCCGGGGAGCCCGGGGGCATCGTCGGTGACCCGGATGGCCGCCCTCGCATGCCTGGCTTTGCGTCCACAGGCATGATCCGTAAAAGGGTGGAAAGTCGAATTACCGTACGCCACCGAGGAGGAGGAACCCGTGACCCGCATCGACAGCGTGCGCGCCGCGACCGGTTCGGCGAAGGACAGCGTGCTGCACGCCGCGGAAGTGGTGGCGCCCTACGCCGACACGGCCAAGGACAGGGCCGCTCACTACGCACAGGAGGCGCGCGTACGGCTGGCGCCCAAGGTGTCGCAGGCCGCAGACCAGGCTCGTCACCAGTACGGGGCGCATGTCGCGCCGCGGCTGGAGCAGGCCCTTACGCATGTGCCGCCGAAGGTGGACGCCGCCGCGCAGGAGGCGGCTGTCCGCACCCGTCTGGCCGCTCGGCAGGCGGCCGACTTTTCACGGCCGAGGATCGAGCAGGCGGTGGCCGCGGCCGGTCCCGTGCGGGACGAGGCGACGGCGCGGGGTGCCGCCGCGTTGGCCGCGCTCCGGGGTCAGGTCACGGCGAAGGAGATCGAGAAGCTGACCCGCAAGCACCAGCGGCGTGCGAGGGCCGGCCGGATCGCCAGGGTTCTGGCGGTGGCGGGTCTCGTCGCGGGTGGCGCTTTCGCGGCCTGGAAGTGGTGGGACAAGCAGGCCAACCCGGACTGGCTGGTGGAGCCGCCGGAGGCGACGGAGGTGCCCGAGTCCGGGCGGCTGACGTCGGTGGACGGCACGGGTGAGGCGATTCTCGACCCCGAGGTGCAGGCCAAGCAGGCGCAGGAGGAGGCGGCGGAGGGCGACGAGCCCCGCTGATTTTTCTCCGGACCGGTATCGCTGTGGGGCGGAAGACCTTCGGGTCTTCCGCCCCACGGCGATGTTTCACGTGAAACGGCGGCTCAGCGGCCGTAGCGGCGTTCGCGCAGTGAGTAGGAGCGCAGGGCGCGGAGGAAGTCGATCTCGCGGAAGTCCGGCCAGTAGGTCTCGCAGAAGTGGACCTCGGCGTAGGCGGACTGCCAGAGCAGGAATCCGGAGAGGCGCTGCTCCCCGGAGGTGCGGATGATGAGGTCGGACTCGGACCGCGTCTTGGAGTACAGGTGCTTGGAGATGTGCTCCATGGTGAAGGTCTCGATGAACTCGTCGATGTCCCCGCCCTGGGAGCTGTGCTCGGTCAGGGCGGAGCGGACGGCGTCGACGATCTCGCGACGGCCTCCGTAGCCCACGGCGACGTCGACCTTGGTGCCGCCCTTGCGGTCCTGGGTGGCGGCGGTGGCGGTCTTGAGGCGGCCGGCGGATTCGGCGGGCAGCAGGTCCAGGGCGCCGACCGCTTCCACGCGCCAGGGGTTGCCGGGGGCGGCGAGCCGCTCGACGACTTCGGCGATGATGTCGATCAGTGGGTTCAGCTGGTCCTCGGGCCGGTGGAGGTTGTCGTCGGAGAGCATGAAGAGGGTGACGTGCTCGATCTGTGCGGAGTCGCACCAGCGCAGGAAGTCCAGCACCTTGGCTCCGCCGGCTCGGTAGCCCTCTCGGGGGTCGTCTATGCCCGACATCTTGGCCCAGCGGCGGTTGCCGTCGAGCATGATGCCGATGTGCTGGGGGCGTGGGCGTCCCTCCAACTCCTTGACCAGGCGCTTCATATACAGCGCGTCAAGAGCGGCCCGTACCTTCGCCCGCATGCTCTGCCCCTTCCACCTGCCCTGTGGGGTGACGATATCAAGAGCAGACAGCGCCGCCCGGGTGCCGAGCGGCGTCCGTCCGTGGGCTCGTGTCCTGGGGGCCGGGTCGGCGGTTGGGTTGTTCCAGGCGGTCAACTGGGCTTTTTCTCATGGCTGTTGATGATCTTCCGGATTCTGCGCCCGCTGTCGGCCGGGGTGCGGGGGTGCGGCCGGTGAGGAACGTCTCCGCGCGGCCGTGCGCATTTCGGGTGAAAAGCCGCGTTCACCAGCTGATCCCCGCGGCCACTGGCAGGTGGTCGCTGCCCGTGGCCGGCAGTGTCCACGAGCGGTCCGTCCGTACGCCCCGGACCAGGATCTGGTCGATCCGTACCACGGGGAAGCCGGCCGGACAGCTGAAGCCGAAACCGTGCCCGGCCTGCTCCTGGGCCGAGGCCGTCCGCGAGGTGATGCCGTCGAGGGCGCCGTCGTCCACGGTGCCGTTCAGGTCGCCGAGCAGCATCATCCGCTCGTTCTCCTCGGCGGCGACGGCCTCGGCGAGCGCCTGCGCGATGCGGTCGCGGCCGCCCGTCCAGAAGCCGGTGCGTGACCAGCGCGTGCAGCGGCATGAGCAGGCCGAGCAGCACCGCCAGGGCGGCGAGGACCCGGCCACGTCGCCAGGGCCCCGGCCCTCGCTCGTCGTGCGGGTCGCTCGTCTTCACATCGAATGCGCTGGTCACCGCTGCGTCCGCGGGTCCTGTGCGGGGTTGTCGTACATGGCCGGGCAGCCGTGCGCGGCGGCCTCGGGGCGCAGCTCGTAGTGCCAGGGCTCGTTGGCGTAGGTCTGGCAGAGTCCGTACGCGCTGCCGTTGCGGGAGAGCCAGGCCGTCGCGTCGGGGCCCCCGATGTCGACGGCGTCTCCCGACACGTGGGCGGAGGTCTCCGCGGTGGCCACCCACTTCGCGGCCTCCTCCTGGGAGCCGTACTCGTTGACCGCCTCGTCGAGGAGCTGTGTCTGGTAGTCCGCGGCGCGCCATCCGCTGTTGACGCGGAATGCTTGGACGCCGTCGTCCTCGGCGTCCGCCGCGGCCCGCCGCAGTGCCGCGAGGAGCGCGGGTTCGAGACGGGTGACGGCCGGGACGTCCGTGTCGAGGACGGTCGTGCCGTCGGGGACGACACCGTCCTCCTCGTCGATCCCGCCGGGGGGCTCCATGGGCCGTGCCTCACCGGGTGAGGCGGTCGGGGACATGAGCGTCGACCAGGACGCCAACGCCTGGCAGCCGAGGGCGACGGTGATCAGGGCGGCCACCGACAGGCCGGTCCTCAGGACGTCGGTACGCCGGTGGGACTTCTTGCGTGCGGATGTGTCACGAGTCATGCCTATAGACAAGGGAACGCGGTGTTGCCGCCGCGTACGCGGTTTTCGATACGCCGACGACATGCGCCGGCTCCTGGCATCGGGGCATGCGAGTGCTGATCGTCGAGGACGAGCCGTACATGGCGGAGGCCAGCGCTCTGGAGTTGCTCGGTGTGAACGCGTACGGCGTCGCCGTCCTCGGCCGCGACATTCCTGGCCCTTCCGGCGACGAGGTCGCCCGGCGCATCGTCGACTCCGGCAGCGGCATGCCGATCCTCATGCTCACCGCCGGCTCGACGACCAGGCCTCCGGGTTCGAGCTGAGTGCCGACGACTGTGCTCGTCCCACGCACGTTCCAACAGCGCCTCGGCGCCGATCACCCCGCCCTCGGCGGCGACGAGTACGTCGAGCACGGCGAACTGCTTCCTGGTGAGCGCGACGAAACGGCCGTCCCGGTACACCTCCCTGCGGAACGGGTCGAGCCGCAGCCCCGCGATCTCCCGCACCGGAGTCCGGCTCTGCGCGCGCCTGCGGTCGAGGGCCCGGAGCCGGAGCACCAGCTCCCGCAGCTCGAAGGGCTTGGTGAGGCCATCGCCACCGTGCCCGGCGTCGGCTACCGCATCGACGTACGGCCGGACGCGGCGGACGCGGCGGGCGAGGCGGACGCTGCAACGCGAAAAGCCCCTCCGCACCGCGTTTCCGCAGTTCGGAGGGGGCTTTCGTTTTTGTGGAGCCTAGGGGAGTCGAACCCCTGACATCTGCCATGCAAAGACAGCGCTCTACCAACTGAGCTAAGGCCCCTCGGGAGGCGGCGCCGGTCGCTTCGGGCGGGCCGACGGTCACCGCGGACAAGAGTACCGGGTCGCGCCCCGGATCTCACAAATGATTGGGGCTCCCGGTCAACGACCACGCTCCGTAAGATGCTCGGCGTGGTTCGCTGGAGCGAACTGCGGTTCTTGGGGAAGCGATGGGGAGACGCAATGGACGCCGCACAGCAGGAAGCCACCGCGAGAGCGCGGGAACTGCAGCGGAACTGGTACGGGGAGCCGTTGGGGGCGCTCTTCCGCAGGCTGATCGACGATCTTGGTCTCAACCAGGCCCGTCTCGCGGGGGTCCTGGGACTGTCCGCGCCGATGCTCTCGCAGCTGATGAGCGGTCAGCGGGCGAAGATCGGCAATCCCGCGGTGGTGCAGCGGGTACAGCTGCTGCAGGACCTGGCGGGGCAGGTCGCGGACGGCAGTGTGAGCGCGGCCGAGGCGACGGAGCGCATGGACGAGATCAAGAAGTCGCAGGGGGGTTCGGTGCTCAACAACACCACGCAGACGACGAGCAGTTCGGGTGCGCCCACGGTCAAGCGGGTGGTCCGCGAGATCCAGTCGCTGCTGCGCTCGGTGGCGGCCGCCGGGGACATCATCGACGCGGCGGACGCCCTGTCCTCCTCGCACCCGGAGCTGGCGGAGTTTCTGCGGGTGTACGGAGCGGGCCGCACCTCGGACGCGGTCGCGCACTACCAGTCCCACCAGAACTGATCCCGGGGTCCGGCCGCCACAGGGGGGTCGCGGCCGGACCCGGGAGTGGCGCGAGGGGAGGAGCGACACACAGCCATGGGTGAGGTCTTCGCCGGACGGTACGAGCTGGTCGACCCGATCGGCCGCGGCGGGGTCGGTGCCGTCTGGCGTGCCTGGGACCACCGCCGCCGACGGTATGTGGCCGCAAAGGTGCTCCAGCAGCGGGACGCGCACTCGCTGCTGCGGTTCGTCCGGGAGCAGGCGCTGCGCATCGATCATCCCCATGTGCTCGCGCCCGCGAGCTGGGCCGCCGACGACGACCAGGTCCTGTTCACGATGGACCTGGTCACCGGTGGCTCCCTGGTCCATCTGATCGGGGACTACGGCCCGCTGCCGCCCGCCTTCGTGTGCACGCTGATCGACCAGCTCCTCGCGGGCCTCGCGGCGGTGCACGCCGAGGACGTGGTCCACCGGGACATCAAGCCCGCCAATCTGCTCCTCGAGGCCACCGGTACGGGCCGGCCGCGGCTGAGGCTGTCCGACTTCGGCATCGCGATGCGGCTGGGCGAGCCGCGGCTGACCGAGACCAACCTCGTGGTGGGGACGCCCGGTTATCTCGCGCCGGAGCAGATGCTGGGCGCGGAGCCGGACTTCGCGGCGGACCTGTTCGCGGTCGGCCTGGTCGCCCTGTACCTGCTGGAGGGGGCCAAGCCGGACGCCAAGGCGCTGGTCCAGCACTTCGCCGAGCACGGGACACCGGCCGCGCCGCAGGGGATACCGGAGCCGCTGTGGCAGGTCGTCGCGACGCTGGTGCAGCCGGATCCGCCGGCCCGGTTCCGTACGGCGACGGGGGCGCGCAAGGCGCTGGCCGCGGCGGCGGAGCTGCTGCCGGAGCCGGGACCCGACGACGAGCTGATCGAGATCTTCGACCAAGTCGGCCCGCTGCCCGCCGGGTTCGCCGCCGACGGTCCGCTGAAGCGGGCGTCCGCACTGGACGACACCCCACCGGGAGACCCGTCGACGGACCCGCCAGAAGGCCTGTCGGCGGACCCACCGGGAGGCCTGTCGGCGGACCCACCGACCGACCCGCGCCGTCCGTCCGTCTCGGTCACACCCTCGCCTCCGGCGTCGCCGGCACCCTCTGGACCCGCGTCGCCGCCGGCCTCCGCCACGCCGTCGGCACCCCCCGTGCCGTCGTCCGCCATGTCGGAGACCGGCAGCTTCCACCTGCCGCCCCCGCAGCCGACCCTCACCTCCGCCGCGAGGGACGGAGCGCCGACACCCGTCCCGCACCCCGGCCAGTACCCGCCCGAGAACCCGCCGCCCCACGCCCCGCCGCCGCCCGCCCCGGCCCTCGCGCCGTCCTTCACGCCGCCCCCGTGGCAGGCGCCCGAAGACGCCCCCACCGCCTCGTACACCGCCCGCAGCCCACAGGCCCCCGCGCAGCACCGGGCGACGCGACGGCGGCGCCGTCCGGGTCCCCCGGCGGCGGTGGCGGTGCCCGTGCTGCTCCTCGCGCTGGCCTGCTACGCGGTGGGTTTCTGGGCGCTGACCCGGATCTGAACCGGGCCGCTCCTCACCTCGCCCTGCGCCGGGCCGCCGCGGTCCACACCGTCAGGCCCGCCAGCAGCAGGCTGCCGGTGCCGATACCGCCCACGGCGACCGCCTTCATGGCGAGGCCGTCGTCGTCCGGGGAGCCGCTCTCCGGCGCCGCCGCCCGGTCCTGGGCCGAGACGGCGAAGAGCCCCTCGGGCCGCGACTCACCCGCGTAGTCGGGCCCGCCGCGCGCGGATCCCTCCAGTCCGACACGGAGCGTCAGTCCGAAGGGCCCTTCGCCGAAGTCCTCGGCCACCTGCGCCGCCAGGTGCACGACGACGTAGTAGTCGCCGGCGAAGCGCACCGCGCCGACCTGCCCACTCGTGGCGTACCGGTTGGGATAGGCCACCGGCGGCAGGGCGGCGAGCCCGACGGTGGCGGGGCGGCCGGTGTAGCCCTTGGCGGCGGCGTCGACCTCGCCGCGCACCGGGTTGTGCAGCGCCAGGCGCAGGGCACCGGTGGCGTAGCCGGAGGCCTCCCGGGCGCCGTCGAGTTCGGCGGTCGCGTGGATCTGGCGGCCCCAGTCCACGGGCACCTTGTAGTAGAGGGTCTGTCCGGGCCGGATGCCGTCGCGCCAGGCGCCCGGTCCGAGGGGCGTGGCGTGGGCGAAGCCGTTGCCGCCCGTGCGGGGTTCCGGATCACCGGGTACGGCCTCGGGCGAGGCGGAGTCCCAGGCTTCCGGTGCCTCGGTCGCACCCGCCTGGGCGGGGCGGGGTTCGGTGGCGACGGTGAGTTCCAGGTCCCAGTCCTCGGGCGGGGAGTCCTGAGGCCTGGCCCGCTCGACGGTGACGTAGTAGGTGCCGGGCTCCTGGCACCGGTTGCCGCCGGGCGCGATCTCCCGCATCCCCCACGCGGTGACCGGGCGGGGGCTGTGCGCCGCGCCGAAGGTCGCGCTGTCGGAGGAGCAGGAGCCGCCCTCGGCGTCCTGCACGGAGACGCGGATGCCGTCGACGGCGGTGACCTCGCCGGCGGAGCCGGGTACGGCGGTCACGGAGACGTAGGCGTCGGAGGCGGCGTCGAGGTCGAGGCGGTAGTGGAGGGTGCCGTCGCGCGGCAGCGAGCTGCGGTACGTGGCTCCGGCCGTCAGCGCCGCGGCGTCCCGGGCGGCGTTCGTCCCCTCGACCCGCGGGGCGCCGTCGGCGAAGGCGTACCCCGGCGCGTCACCGGCCGCGAAAGCGGCACCAGCGGGCAGGGCGACGGCCGTGGCGGTGGCGCCGGCGGTGGCCAGTACGGCGGTCACGACGGCCAGCCGCCGCACGGACGCCGTACGGCTCGCCACGGCTGTGCGGCTCTCCGCCGCTGTACGGCTCGCCGCGGCGGTACGACTCTCGGGCCCGGTACGCGACGCAGGCTCCGTACTCCGACGGGGCGCACTCCGCCGTCCGGGCGCCGGCGCGGCCGACTGCGGGCCCGCGCCCCCGGACCCGGCATGCCGCCAAGCCGTACACCACCGTCCCATGACCCGCCACCCCTCGCGCTCGCCGGCCCTCGCCGCCCGACCCGAACGACCGTGCCCCATCCTGCCGCGCGCCGTGGCGCTCCCGCGCCCCCGCGTGGACATCCGGGCATCCGGGCAACCGGGCAACCGGGCAACCGGGCAACAGAAAACCCCGACCGTTCGACGGCCGGGGTCTGCTCGGGACCGGATGTCGGTCGTACTCAGGAACCCGTGGGCACGGAGTCAGTCGCCTCCGTCCACAGATCCTGCTCGGCGCGATCCGCCTGGATCTGGCGGTACACGAGGAGCCCGCCGATGGCGGCCAGTGCGACCAGGAGAAGCTTCTTCACCGCGCGACCTCGTCTTTCCTTGACGTAGGGGACCTCTGGCGCCCGACTATACACACCGGCCGATACCGATCGGTGACCTGCGTCGGCGGTCAACTGCCGTGCGCCGAAGCCCTCCAGAAGCGGACGAACCCGTTCTGATCGGAGGGTGATCACACCCCTACGCGAGGTGACTTTTCGCCCCGCTCTCTCCCGTATTGGCATCTTTTCGGCCCTCTTGCGGCCATTCGGGTTGTGTTCATCTGAACATCGACGCGCCACGGGCGCAGGTCCACCACTTCGCGATCCGCATACACATCATGAGGAAAGTACGCAAATCGCCCAACCCGAAAGTGAGGGGTTATGGCCCGGAACAAGGTCATGACGCTGTGGACCACCATCGTCACCGCCTTCCTCGCGCTGTGCACGGCGCTCGGACTCATCACGACGACCGCCGCCGCGGCCGCGCCGCAGACCGGAACGCACAGCAAGAGCGAGAGCGCCTCCCCCGAGGCGGCACCCGCGACGGCGCTCCCCTGGTCCTGGTCCCGGGCCGGCTCCCTGCCCCCCACGATGAAGCAGCGCATCCGCGCCGAGGCGCACGGCTCGGCCCCCAGTTGCCGGCACCGTCCGCTCAGCGACGCGACCGCCACGGCCACCGAGACCGCCACCGGCCTCCCCTGCGACGACACCGCGGGGTCACCGGCCCAGCACAGCGCGCCGCTCCAACGCTGAGCGGGCCGAGGCGGCGCCCGGTTCGCACCGCGCCCGCCCCGCCCGACCGACACAACGGCGATCTGCGTACCGCACCACACGCCAGAAACGGCCCGGCCGCTCGACAGAGCAGCCGGGCCGCCGCCATGTGTGGCTCCCCTCGCGTCTGGGCTCCCTCGCATGTGTGGCTCCCCTCGCGTCTGGGCTCCCTCGCATGTGGTGGCTCCCCTCGCGTCTGGGCTCCCTCGCATGTGGTGGCTCCCCTCGCGTCTGGGCTCCCCTCGCGTGTGGGGCTCCCTTCGTGTGTCGGCTCTTCGTCCCGCCCGGCCCCCCGCCCGCCGGCGCCTGTTCACGCGTCATAGCCTGTACGGCACTCCTGCGGAAAGGTGGTGAGTGCCGCCCGTGAGCCGGCACATCGTCATCGTCACGGCCGTCCACGGCCCCTCGGCGCACTACCTGCCGGAGGCCCACGCGTCGTTGGCCGCCCAGGAGTTGCCCGACGGCTGGGACTGGCGCTGGGTGATCCAGGAGGACGGCGGGACCCACGACGTCCGCCCGCACGTGCCCGACGACCCGCGCGTCGTCTTCCGCCAGGGCCGCGGGGACCGGCAGGCGGGCCCCGGTGTCGCCCGCACCATGGCCCTGGCCCACGCGGACGGGGAGTACGTGAAGGTCCTGGACGCCGACGACCGGCTCGCGCCGGGCACCCTGGCCCGCGACCTGACCGCGCTGGAGGCCGACCCGGGGCTCGGCTGGGCGACCTCACGGGCCCTGGACCTCCTGCCCGACGGCTCGACGGCCGGTTTCCCGGGCGACCCCGCGCACGGACCGATCGAACGCGGCGCGGTGCTCGACTTCTGGCGGGCCAACGGATTCCGCGCCCAGGTCCATCCGGCGACGCTCCTCGTCAGGCGCGACCTGCTGCTCGCCCTCGGCGGCTGGATGGCCCTCCCGGCGTCCGAGGACACCGGCCTGCTGCTGGCCCTGAACTGCGTGAGCCGGGGGTGGTTCACCGAGGAGGTGGGCCTGCTCTACCGCAAGTGGGAGGGCCAGGTCACCGGCCAGGCGTCGCACGTCGACCCGGCCGAACGGGAGGCCCGGATGGCGGTGGTGGAGGCCAGGGCGCGGGCCCTGTCGTCCTTCGGCTGGCACCCGCCGCACCGGACCGAGGGCGCGGACCTGCGGCGGTGACGGCGGTGACGGCGGTGACGGCCGCCCGACCCGCCGCCGTGACGGCAGCTCAGGGCAGCGTCTCGGCGTCCACCCGGGAGAAGACCAGGTCGCTCTCCTCGACGACCGGCCCTCGCCAGCGGACCGGTACACCCGGCTCGCCGCGCAGCGCCGCGGGGTAGCTGCCGGGCGCGTAGTCGTTGGCCAGGCGGTAGACGTGGAACCCGGCGTCCCGCATCACCCCCAGCAGTTCGTCGGCCGAGTCCCCCAGCAGCGCCATGCGTTCCGGCGTGACCTCGACACAGATCTCCGCGTCGGGCCGCAGGTCGCCCAGCACCGGCGCCAGAGAGCGCACGACGCCGCCCTCCGCTCCCTCCACGTCGATCTTGATCACCCGGGCGCCGGCCAGCTCCGCCGGGTCGAGGAGTTCCGGCAGCGGCCGGGCCTCGGCCTCGAAGCCGGACTCCGCCGGGCCGTCGTACGGGACGATGCTGTTCGCGCCCGTGTTCCGTGAGCTGGCGAGCACGAAGCGCAGGGTCCTGCGGCGGTCGGACACGGCGGCGTTGAGGGCGCGGACGTTGTGCAGGCCGTTGAGCCGCGCGTGCCCCACCAGACGGCGGTGCAGGACGGGGGAGGCCTCGACGGCGACCACGTGGCCCTCCGCACCGACGAGTTGGGCCGCGAGCACGCTGAAGACCCCGATGTTCGCCCCGACGTCCACGAAGCCGTCCCCCGGGCGCAGTCGGCGGCGCAGCCACGCCGTCAGGTGCGGCTCCCAGACGCCGAACAGGTACAGGTACCGCTGGATGAGGTCACGCGTGTCCACGGCGAACAGGCCGCCGGAGCGCACCCGGACGACCCTGCGGCGGGGCCGCTCCCGCAGCCGCGCGTTCAGCCAGTGCGTGGTGAGCGCCGACTTCCCGAGAGTGCCGGGCGCGTGGCGCACGTAGCGGGCGGCGAGGGTGACCAGGGCCTGGGACGGCGTCCCGGCGACGGACGCGCCTCGTTCTCCCCGCCCACTCACTCGCCCGAGACGGTGATCGCCGCGGCGGGGCACCCCTCGATCGCCTCCCGCACCCGGTCCACGCCGATGTCGTGCTCCCGCCCGGGTATCACGGCACCCAGACCGTCCACCTGGGTGAAGACGGACGGGGCCCGGTGGACGCAGTCACCGGAGCCGTAGCACTGCTCGGGGTCGACGGAGATCCTCATACGCGCTCCAGCGGCGGTCGGCTTCGGAACCTTCACGACGTGCCTGCCCGCGGATCGCGGCGCCGAACCCGCCGGGCGCGCCCGCGTGTCGACCGGGCGCCCGCGGGAATTGGACAGCAGACGCGCCGTCATGGTCGGGCACCGGTCCCTCCCCTCGTGGGGACCGGTGCCGAACCATGCCGGCGGTGTACTGCGGGTGGTACCGGAGCGGTTCGGGAAGGGCCGGGCCGCCGAAAGCTGACCGAGAACGTGCGGCCTGGTGGGGTGGCTCCGCGAACACCGAGCCGCTGACCTGTCAGGGTGGATCGCGGCCGACCGGCCACTGCGACGGGATCCTGCCACCTGAGGTCGCCGCCGAGGAGGATCCGGACCCGCGGAACCGAGGTAGCCGCAGGTCAGGCATATAGAGTGAGTTTTCCGGTCCGGACGTCCAAGTGCGGGGGAAGTAAGGAGTGGAGACCTTGAGTTTCGACTCAGGGGCACGCACGGCCTTCGCGGAACGCCTCGCACTGCTCTACAAGGAGGCGGGCAACCCTCCTCTGAAACGCGTGTCCGAGGCCGTCGTCCGGCTCCAGCGGGTCGACGAACGGGGCCGTCCCGTACGGGTCTCCGCCCAGCGGATCAGCGACTGGCGGCGGGCCAAGAACGTCCCCGCCCAGTTCCCCGCCCTCGCGGCCGTCCTGCACGTCCTGGTCCCGCTCGCCCGCCGGGCACGTCCCGTACCGGTCTCCGCCGGGCTGTACGACCTGGTCCAGTGGCAGCGCCTGTGGGAGCGGGCGATGGCCGACCCGACGGGCGAACGCGCCGCGCCGTCCGCCGCGGACGAGGAAGACCCCGCGGCCGAGCCCCAGGCCGCCGGCGGTGTCTGCCCGTACCGGGGGCTGGCCGCCTACCGCCGGCAGGACGCCGACTGGTTCTTCGGGCGGGACCGGAGCACGCGGGCCCTGGTCGCCCAGCTCCGCGCGGCCGAGGACACGGGCGGCCTGGTGATGCTCGTGGGCGCCTCGGGAGCGGGGAAGTCCTCCCTGCTGAACGCCGGGCTCGTGCCCGCCCTGCGCGAGGGGACGCCGGGCGGCGGGGCCGGTCCGCCGGGTGGGCCCAGGGAGCCGAGGCGCGTGCTCCAGCTCGTGCCGGGCGTCGATCCGCTCGGGGAGCTGAGCCGCCGGATACCCCAACTGGAGCCCGTCGTACGCGCCGTGCGCAGGACGGGGAAGCCGGGCGACCCCGGGACCGAGGACGCGGTCAGGGCGGCCTTCGCGGCGTGGGCGGCGCCCGGCGAGGATGCGGGGTCGGGGGCGAAGTCGGGGTCGGGGGCGAAGTCGGGGTCTGGGTCTGGGTCTGGGTCTGGGTCTGGGTCTGGGTCTGGGTCTGGGTCTGGGTCTGGGTCTGGGCACGAGCCTGATCCGGAGTCGCCGTCCGCGCGTCCCGTCGTCATCGTGGACCAGTTCGAGGAGACCTTCACCCTCTGCCCCGACGAGTCCGAGCGGCGCGCGTTCATCGCGATGCTGCAGGCCGCCTGCGTGCCAGGGGGTCCGGGGGAGGCGGCGCCGGTCCTCGTGGCGCTCGGCATCCGCGCCGACTTCTACGAGCAGTGCCTGCGCCATCCCGAGCTGGCCGACGCGCTCCAGCACCGGCACATGGTGCTGGGGCCGCTGACCACCGCGGAACTGCGCGAGGCGGTGACCGCACCGGCCAAGGCCGTCGGCATGGAACTCGAACCCGGTCTCGCCGAGCTGATCATCCGTGAGGTGAGCACCGACGGCCGGCACGGAACCCACGACGCGGGCGTGCTGCCGCTCCTCTCGCACGCCCTGCTCGCCACCTGGCAGCGGCGCAAGGCGGGCCGGCTGACACTCGCCGGATACCGCGCGGCGGGCGGCATCCAGGGCGCGGTGGCCGGAACCGCCGAACGGGCCTGGTCCGACCTGGACCCGGCGGCCCGCACGGCGGCGAGGCTGCTGCTGCTCAGGCTGGTCCGGCTGGGCGAGGACACCCAGGCGACCCGCAGACGCAGCACGCGGCGGCGGCTGGCGCAGGAGTCGAGGGACCCCGGCAAGACCGAGGAGTCCCTGGAGGCACTGGTGCGGGCCCGGCTGGTGACCCTCGACGCGGAGGCCGTGGAGATCACCCAC
Source organism: Streptomyces sp. NPDC058985 (assembly GCF_042740985.1). Lineage (NCBI taxonomy): Bacteria > Bacillati > Actinomycetota > Actinomycetes > Kitasatosporales > Streptomycetaceae > Streptomyces > Streptomyces sp. NPDC058985. Next base: position 69,948 of record NZ_JBHYJX010000029.1, read on the forward strand.
GAGGCGCTGCTGCACGCCTGGCCGCGGCTGCGCGACTGGATCGACGAGGACCGCGCCGGCAACCTGCTGCGCCAGCGGCTGGAGGAGGACGGCCGGGCCTGGGAGGAATCGGACCGCGACACCTCGCTGCTCTACCGGGGATCCCGGCTGGAACAGGCCCGCGGCTGGGCGGACTCGGCCGGCGGCACCTTCCTGACCCGCAGCGCGGTCGACTTCCTGGCCGCCGCGAGCAGACTGCGCAGGCGCACCGTCCTGATCAGGCGCGCCGCGGTGTCGACGCTGGTCGTGCTCGCCCTGGTGGCCGTCGGCTCGGCGGTGATCGCCTGGCAGCAGCGCAACGACGCGGTGTACGAGCAGGTGGTCGCCGAGGCGGACCGCGTCGAGGACACGGACCCGTCCCTGTCCGCCCAGCTCGACCTGGCGGCGCACCGCCTGCGACCGGACGACGAGGACGTCCGCAACCGGCTGATATCCATCGTGAACGCGCCGCTGGCCACCCCGCTCCTCGGGCACACCGGCGCCGTCTACCTGACCTCCTTCAGCCCCGACGGGCGGCTGCTGGCGACGGCCAGCTACGACCGGACCGTGCGGCTGTGGGACGTGTCGGACCCGGCCCGGCCGGAACAGCTGGGCAAGCCCCTCACCGGCCACCGGAGCTGGGTGAGCACCGCCGTGTTCAGCCCGGACGGCCGCACCCTCGCCAGCGCCTCCGACGACGGCACGATCCGGCTGTGGGACGTACGGAACCCGAGCCGTCCGCGTCCGCTCGGCGCACCCCTGACCGGCCAGGGCGGCACCGTCTACCTGCTCGCCTTCAGCCCCGACGGACGCACCCTGGCCTCCGCCCACGACGACCACGCCGCGCGCCTGTGGAACGTGGCCGACCCGCGCCGGCCGCGCGCCCTGGCCACCCTGACCGGTGCGAAGGCGGCGGTGCGCTCGGTGGCGTTCAGCCCCGACGGGCGGACGCTGGCCGCCGGTGGCGACGACAACGCGGTCCGGCTCTGGGACGTCGCCGACCCGGACCGCCCGGAGCCGGCCGGCCGACCGCTGACCGGTCACGGCGCGCTGATCCACTCCGTGGCCTTCAGCCCCGACGGAACCACCCTCGCCAGCGGGAGCGCGGACGACACCGTACGGCTCTGGGACGTGGCCGACCCGGACCGCGCGAGATCCGCGGGCGCTCCGCTCACCGGCCACACCGGCCCCATCTGGTCGGTGGCCTTCAGCCCCGACGGCGCCATGCTCGCCGCGAGCAGCGCGGACAGCACGGCGAGCCTGTGGAACGTCAGCGACCCGTCCTACCCGTCGCAGGTGGGCATGCCACTGGCCGGGAGCAGCGGCGAGATGTACGCCCTCGGCTTCAGCCCCGACGGGCGGACCCTCGCCACCGGCAGCGGCGACAGCAAGGTGCGCCTGTGGTCGCTGCCGACGTCGGACATGATCGGCCGGATCGGCGCCTTCCGCCGGGACGGGCACGTGCTGGCCACGGCGGCCCGCGACGGCCGGGTCCGCCTGTGGGACGTGACGGAACCCGCCCGGCCGGTGTCACTGGGCGAGCCCTTGAGGCCGGGCGAGGGCGACATTCGGTCACTGGTGTTCTCCCCGGACGGCGACACCCTGGCGGTGCTCTCCGCGGACGCGGTCCGTCTCTGGAACGTCGGCGACCCGGCCCACCCCGCCGCCCACGGGCCGCCGGTGCCGCTGCGCACCCGTTACGCGGGCCCCGACACCCTGGCGTTCAGCCCCGACGGCCGCACGCTGGCCACCGCCTACGACGACCGCACCGTCCAGCTGTGGAACACCGAGGACCCGTCCCACCCACGCCGTCTGGGCCGGCCGCTGAGCGGCCACCGGGGATACGTCAACACCCTGGCCTTCAGCCCGGACGGGCGTACGCTCGCCAGCGGCGGCGCGGACGACACCGTACGGCTCTGGGACGTGGACGACCCCGCGCACGCCACCCCCCGCGGTACGCCCCTCACCGGGCACCTCGGGCCCGTCAACGCCCTCGCCTACAGCACGGACGGCGACACCTTGGCCAGCGGCAGCGACGACGGCACGGTCCGCCTCTGGGCCGTCCCCAGCGGCGGCGAACCCGGCCGGGCCGAGTCGACCCTCGCCGGTCACACCGACTCGGTGGTGTCACTGACCTTCCGCGAGGACGGCGAGACCCTGGCCAGCGGCGCCAACGACAACACCGTCCGCCTCTGGAACGTCACGACGCCCGCCGAGGCCGCGCCCATCGGCCAGTCGATGAGCCCCAACGCCAAGACGGGGAACTTCCTCTCCTTCAGCCCCGTGCGTCACATGCTGGGGGTCTCGAGCGGAACGGACACCGTCCGGCTCTGGAACCTCGGGGTGGACGACGCCATCGACCGCATCTGCTCGGCCACCCGGAACGTACTCACCGAGGAGAAGTGGCACGAGTACCTGCCGCGCCTGGACTACGAGCCGCCGTGCGACCACTGACAACGTGATCCCGGTCACTCCCCGGAGGCCCGACCGACCAGTCGGCACCCATGACGCACCGGCCCTTGTTAGCCTTGGCCACAGCCCGACCGCTGGCGCATCCCCCGTCGCCAGCGGTCGGGCCTTCTCCTACCTGTTGCCGCCGTTGACCGCAGGCTGGATGTCCGTCGGGCTTCGGCGGTAACCGGGCTGGTCCGTGTCAACTAGTCGACCTCGTACTGGCCGACCTCCAGAAAGTCGCGCAGCGCTTCCGGGGTGTTGTCGTCAAGGGCAGCACCGGCCGCTGCGCGCAGGGCGTCGCTGATGTCGGGGTCGGCGAGGAGCCGGAAAATGGCGACCCGGTCGTCCTCGGCCTGGGCCAGGCGGTAGCCCGTCTCCAGCCAGGCACGCGTCTGCTGGGGATCGTCGTTGTCGAGAAGCTGGTTGACCTCCGCAATGACGCGCCTGCCGCTGTCCGGGTCGGCAAGAATCCTGAAGAGCGCGACCCGGTCGTCCTCGGCCTGCGCCAGCGGATAGCCCGTCTCCAGCCAGGCACGCGTCTGCTGGGGATCGTCGTTGTCGAGAAGCTGGTTGACCTCCGCAATAACGCGCCTGCCGCTGTCCGGGTCGGCAAGAATCCTGAAGAGCGCGACCCGGTCGTCCTCGGCCTGCGCCAGCGGATAGCCCGTCTCCAGCCAAGCGCGCATCTCCTCCACGGTGCCGCTGTCCAGGAGCGCGTTCGCCTCCCGGATCACGCGCTTGCCGCTGTCGGGGTCGGCGAGGATGCGGGATATCGCCACCCGCAGGTCGTCCGCGCTCATCTCGTCGTAGGGCGAGCCGGCCGTCGCGACGGCGCCTGCGGGGGCGATGGAGGCGGCCATGGACGGCGTAGCCAGCAACAGCGCCGGGGCAAGAGCGCCTGCGGCCACAGCAAGGATCACGCGAGTCGATCTCATGAGGTCAACCACCTTTGTCATCTGCAAGGATGCGGTGCTGCGATCTTCGCAGAAGGAGATGGGCCGGCCATTGCCTTGATCAGGCAGTCCTCGCTGATTCTGCTTGCCTGCGGCTCGCAACGCGGCCTGCGTCCTCGTCCTCGCCCTGGTCCTGGTCCTCGCGCTCCGCCGTAGCGAGGTGCTGGAGCTGCGCTCGCTGCACCTGCCTGACCGGGGTGATGCGGCCGGCCTCGAGTCGATGTCCTGAACCCCTGGAAGATCCGCTCATCGGCTGACGTTCCCGCCGGATGGGCGGCGGCGGAACCTGCCGCGCACCCAGAACACGCTGAGAGCCACTGCGGCGACCACGGACAGAAGGATCGCCCCGAGGACCACGGTCACCCCGGCTGAGATCACGAAGATCGCCCACCACGGCGGATCGCCTTCCACAGTCCTCCTCAACGAAGCGTGCGTACCCTGCACGACGCCGGGAAGCGGGGGCTGGTTCCGTGACCACCGTGGATGTCAGTCATGGACAGTCATGGATGTCAAAAACCCCCAGCCGTTCCCGACTGGGGGTCTTCTCGCTGGTGGGGCTAACAGGATTTGAACCTGTGGCCTCATCCTTATCAGGGATGCGCTCTAACCAACTGAGCTATAGCCCCGCCGCGCTCTGCGGTGTATGTCCCGCGCGCTGACTCCTGAAGATTAGCGCACGAGGAGGGCAGTCCCAAAATCGGTTGTCGCAGGGTCCCGGAGGGACGCTCACTCGTCCTCGGCGAGCGTCAGCTCCACGCCTCCGACGAAGCCGGCGGACAGGTTGTAGATGAACGCGCCGAGCGTGGCCAGCGCCGTCGCGAGGACAACGTCTATGACGGCGATGACCGTCGCGAACAGCAGCACGTTGGGCAGCGACAGGAACGACTGCAGGTCGAAGCCGTTGGACTCGTTGGATCCGGTCGCCTCGGAGATCGTGCCGCCGACGGTGGAGAAGACCCCCATGGCGTCCATGACCATCCACAGCACGGCGGACGCGACGATCGTGCAGATGCCCAGCGCGATGGAGAGCAGGAAGCTGACCTTCATCACCGACCACGGGTCGGCCTTCGACACGCGCAGGCGCGCCTTGCGGACCCGGGGCGTGGTGCGCGCGCCGGTGCGCGGGCGGCGCACGGCGGACGCGGTGCCGCCCTGGGTCTGGTAGGCCTGCGGCGGGTGGTACGGCCCGCCGGGCTGCTGGCGCTGCCGTTCCCCCGGCAGCGGCGAGGCCGCCTGCTGACTCTGCTGGCCTCGGGTGTCCGTCACAGTTCCCCCCTGGGATCCATGCTTCTGCGACGCCTGCGAGTCGGTCGCGCCGTCGTCGATCTTGCGCAGCTGAGTCGTGTGCGGATCGGTCGCACGCGCGGCGGAGCCACGGCCGCCGCCGCCCGTTTCCGTACCCCTGGAGGTACCGGCCGACCCGGCGCCCGTGGCTCCGCTCACGATGACTCTCTCCTCGTGCTACTCGGCCGAGGGCGCCTCACCCTCGTCCGTGCCGGTGGTCTCGGGACCCTCGGCGGCCTCGTCGACGACGACATCGCCGTCGACCTCCTCCGCCTCGCGTCCCGCCTCGGCGTTGCGTGCGATGCCGACGACGGCATCGCGCTTGCCCAGATTGATCAGTTGAACGCCCATGGTGTCACGGCCGGTCTCCCTGACCCCGCTGACTCGCGTACGAATCACACCGCCCGAGAGTGTGATGGCGAGGATCTCGTCGTGCTCCTCGACCACCAGCGCACCCACGAGCGACCCGCGGTCCTCGACGATCTTGGCGGCCTTGATGCCGAGGCCGCCGCGACCCTGGACGCGGTACTCGTCGACGGAGGTCCGCTTCGCGTAACCGCCGTCGGTGGCAGTGAACACGAACGTACCGGCTCGAACAACATTCATCGAGAGCAGCTCGTCCCCTTCACGGAAACTCATGCCCTTGACGCCCGAGGTCGCACGGCCCATCGGACGCAGCGTGTCGTCCGACGCGGTGAACCTGATCGACTGCGCCTTCTTGCTGATCAGCAGCAGATCGTCCTCGGCCGAGACCAGCTCGGCACCGATCAGCTCGTCGTCGGAACCGTCCGCCTGCTCGCGCAGATTGATGGCGATCACACCACCGGAACGCGGCGAGTCGTAATCCTTCAGCGACGTCTTCTTCACCAGGCCGGCCTTGGTGGCCAGGACCAGGTAGGGCACCGCCTCGTAGTCGCGGATCGCGCGGATCTGGGCGATCGTCTCGTCCGGCTGGAAGGCCAGCAGGTTCGCGACGTGCTGCCCGCGCGCGTCCCGGCCGGCGTCGGGCAGCTCGTACGCCTTCACCCGGTAGACACGGCCCTTGTTGGTGAAGAACAGCAGCCAGTGGTGGGTGGTGGACACGAAGAAGTGGTTGACGATGTCGTCTTCCTTGAGCTTCGTGCCGCGCACGCCCTTGCCGCCGCGCTTCTGGGCGCGGTAGTCGTCGGTCTTGGTGCGCTTGATGTAGCCGCCCCGGGTGACCGTGACGACGATGTCCTCCTCGGCGATCAGGTCCTCGATGGACATGTCGCCCTCGTACGGGATCAGCTTCGTCTTGCGGTCGTCGCCGTACTTCTCGACGAGCGCCGCCAGCTCCTCGCTGACGATGCCGCGCTGCCGGACCGGGGAGGAGAGGATCTCGTTGTACTCGCGGATCTTCGCCTGGAGTTCGTCGTGCTCCTGGACGATCTTCTGCCGCTCCAGGGCCGCCAGGCGGCGCAGCTGCATCTCCAGGATCGCGTTGGCCTGGATCTCGTCGATCTCCAGGAGGCCCATCAGGCCGTGGCGCGCGATCTCGACGGTGTCGCTGCGCCGGATCAGCGCGATGACCTCGTCGATGGCGTCCAGGGCCTTGAGCAGGCCGCGCAGGATGTGCGCCCGCTCCTCCGCCTTGCGCAGCCTGAAGCGCGTACGGCGGACGATGACCTCGACCTGGTGGTTCACCCAGTGGCGGATGAACGCGTCCAGGGAGAGGGTCCGCGGCACGCCGTCGACCAGCGCCAGCATGTTGGCGCCGAAGTTCGACTGCAGGTCGGTGTGCTTGTAGAGGTTGTTCAGGACGACCTTGGCGACCGCGTCCCGCTTGAGGACGATGACCAGGCGCTGGCCGGTGCGGGACGACGTCTCGTCGCGGACGTCGGCGATGCCGCCGATCTTGCCGTCCTTCACCAGGTCGGCGATCTTCTGCGCGAGGTTGTCGGGGTTGGTCTGGTAGGGCAGCTCCGTGACCACCAGGCACTGGCGGTTCTGGATCTCCTCGACCTCGACGACCGCGCGCATGGTGATCGAACCACGCCCGGTGCGGTACGCCTCCTCGATGCCCCTGCGGCCCACCACCAGGGCGCCGGTCGGGAAGTCCGGGCCCTTGATGCGCTCGATCAGCGCGTCCAGCAGCTCCTCGTGCGAGGCCTCGTAGTTCTCCAGGTACCACTGGGCGCCGGCCGCGACCTCGCGCAGGTTGTGCGGCGGAATGTTGGTCGCCATGCCGACCGCGATGCCCGCCGAACCGTTGATCAGCAGGTTCGGGAAGCGGGCGGGCAGGACGGTCGGCTCCTGGGAGCGGCCGTCGTAGTTGTCCGTGAAGTCGACGGTCTCCTCGTCGATGTCGCGGACCATCTCCATCGACAGCGGCGCCATCTTGCACTCGGTGTAGCGCATGGCCGCCGCCGGGTCGTTGCCCGGCGAGCCGAAGTTTCCGTTGGAGTCGACCAGCGGCATCCGCATCGACCACGGCTGGGCGAGGCGCACCAGCGCGTCGTAGATGGAGCTGTCGCCATGCGGGTGGTAGTTGCCCATGACGTCGCCGACGACACGGGCGCACTTGTAGAAGCCGCGCTCGGGGCGGTAGCCGCCGTCGTACATCGCGTACAGCACGCGGCGGTGCACGGGCTTGAGGCCGTCACGGACGTCGGGCAGCGCGCGCGAGACGATGACGGACATCGCGTAGTCGAGGTACGAGCGCTGCATCTCCGTCTCGAGCCCGACGGGCTCGACACGCATCGCCAGGGCGTCGCCCTCGGGCGTCGTCACAGGGGTGTTCTCGTCGGTCATTGCTGGTGAAGGTCCTTCCTGGTGCGGTCAGCTGAGACCGACTCAGATGTCGAGGAAGCGGACGTCCTTGGCGTTGCGCTGGATGAACGCGCGCCGGGCCTCGACGTCCTCGCCCATCAGCACCGAGAACAGGTCGTCGGCCTGTGCGGCGTCGTCGAGCGTGACCTGGCCGAGGACGCGGTGCTCCTGGTCCATGGTCGTGATGCGCAGCTCCTCGGCGTTCATCTCACCGAGACCCTTGAAGCGCTGCACGGAGTCCTCGCGGATGCGCTTGCCGGCCTGGCGGCCCATCTCGATCAGCGCGTCGCGCTCGCGGTCGGAGTACGCGTACTCGAAGTCGTCCCGGCCCCACTTGATCTTGTACAGCGGCGGGCGGGACAGGTACACGTGCCCGGACTCGACCAGCGGCCGCATGAAGCGGAACAGGAAGGTCAGCAGCAGGGTGTTGATGTGCTGGCCGTCGACGTCGGCGTCCGCCATCAGGATGATCTTGTGATAGCGGAGCTTCTCGATGTCGAAGTCCTCGTGCACACCGGTGCCGAACGCGGAGATCATCGCCTGGATCTCCTGGTTCTGCAGGATCCGGTCGATGCGCGCCTTCTCGACGTTGAGGATCTTGCCGCGGATCGGGAGGATCGCCTGGTACTGCGGGTTCCGGCCGGACTTGGCGGAACCGCCGGCGGAGTCGCCCTCGACGATGAAGATCTCGCACTTGGTCGGGTCGTTGGACTGGCAGTCGGACAGCTTGCCCGGCAGCGACGCCGTCTCCAGCAGACCCTTGCGGCGGGTCAGGTCACGGGCCTTGCGGGCCGCCACACGCGCGGTGGCCGCCTGGATGCCCTTGCGGATGATGTCCGCCGCCTCGTTCGGATTGCGGTCGAGCCAGTCGGCGAGGTGCTCGTAGACCACGCGCTGCACGAAGGTCTTGACCTCCGTGTTGCCCAGCTTGGTCTTGGTCTGCCCCTCGAACTGCGGCTCCGACAGCTTCACCGAGATGATCGCCGTCAGACCCTCGCGGATGTCGTCACCCGTGAGGTTGTCGTCCTTCTCGCGCAGCAGCCGCTTGTCGCGCGCGTACTTGTTGATGAGCGAGGTCAGCGCCGCACGGAAGCCCTCCTCGTGCGTACCGCCCTCGTGGGTGTGGATGATGTTGGCGAAGGAGTAGACACCCTCGGTGTAGCCGCCGTTCCACTGCATCGCGACCTCGAGGGACAGGTTGCGGTCCTTGTCCTCCGCCTCCAGGTCGATCACGGTGGGGTGCACCACTTCTCCCTTGCGGGAGTTGAGGTACTTCACGAAGTCGACGATGCCGCCCTCGTAGTAGTACGAGACGGTCTTGACCTCGTGCTTCTCGTCCTCGCCCGCCTCGTCCGCACCGGCGGTGGCCTTCGCCGACTCGCGCTCGTCGGTGAGATTGATGCGCAGGCCCTTGTTGAGGAACGCCATCTCCTGGAAGCGCCGCGACAGCGTCTCGAAGGAGTACTCGGTGGTCTCGAAGATGTCCGGGTCGGCCCAGAAGGTGACCGTGGTACCGGAGTCCTCGACCGCCTCGTGCCTGGCGAGCGGAGCGGTGGGGACGCCCAGCTTGTAGTCCTGCGTCCAGCGGTAGCCGTCGCACTTGATGTCGACGGCCAGCCTCGACGACAGGGCGTTCACAACCGACACGCCGACGCCGTGCAGACCACCGGAGACCGCGTAGCCGCCGCCGCCGAACTTGCCGCCCGCGTGCAGCACCGTCAGGACGACCTCGACGGCCGGCTTCTTCTCGACGGGGTGGATACCCACCGGGATGCCACGGCCGTTGTCGACGACCCGGACACCGCCGTCGGCGAGGATCGTGACGTCGATGGTGTCCGCGTGGCCGGCCAGCGCCTCGTCGACGGAGTTGTCCACGACCTCCTGCACCAGGTGGTGCAGGCCGCGTTCACCGGTCGAGCCGATGTACATACCGGGTCGCTTGCGGACCGCGTCCAGACCCTCGAGCACGGTGATGGCACTGGCGTCGTACGAGGCGGAGGCCGCGCCGTTCGAAGTGCTCACCACGTCGTTCACGCCGGTGTCGGTGGACGGGTTGTTCTCGTTGGGGTTGCCGGAATCGGCCACGAAGCGCCCTTTCTGGCACAGCACGAGCCGGGCTCGTCGGCGGGTTGCCGGAGCGGCTGCGGCATGTTGCGTTGGTAAGCCTTGATCAGCGTTGCTCAGCTAGTCCCGAACGGTCCCCACGTTCGGGGCGGGATTCTCTCCCAGTCTACCGGTACCACTGACACTGATGGGGGTTTGCCGGTACCTGAGTCCGCATGTGCCGCCCTGAACCAGCCTCGCCCGACTCCCGATATGCAGAAGGGGGCCTCAAGAGGCTCACAACGGCACTCAGCGCTTCGAGGCGTCAACCCTTGGCTACTTGGGAGTCAGATCGTGGTTCACGACCGCACGCAGGGGTACGCCTCAGCGGTCGCCGGCGGTTCACACCCGTCATCGACGCCCAAATATGTGAGGTACATCACCCATCTGTGCCAGGGCGCCAAAGAGCCCGACCGTCACCCGTGAAACGCCCGTCGCTCACCCGTAGGTGTCACCCGGACCCTGGCTGCCGGGCGCGCGCAACGGGCCGTAACGACGCCCGGCACCCCCGGAACCACCGGGCCCCAGCACCTTGATCATCCGCACCGAACCGTGCCCCAGGTCCTCGTTGAGCCGGGCCACCAAGGTCGGCGCCAGCAACCGCAGATTCGTCGCCCAGGCCGTCGAGTCGCAGCGCACCACCAGCACCCGCTCATCCTCGTCGTACCGCTCCGGCACACAGTGCTTGGCCACGTCCTCGCCGACGATCTGCGGCCAGCGGCCCATCACGCCGCCCACCGCGGCCGGCGTCTCCCAGCCACGCTCGGTGATCAGCCGGTTGATCGCAGACCCCAGCGCCATCGGGTCCCGCCCGTCGGCCCGCGCCCCGGAGCGCAGGCCGCCGCGCCGCGCCTGCTTCTTCTGCTGCGCCGCGTCCCCACGCGCGCGTGCCGCCTCCCGCGCCGCCCTGAGCGCCACCCGCGCGAGGTCGACGCCGGACGGCTCGGGATTCCTCCCCCGGGGCCCGGGCTGCTCCTCCGGAACCGGTTCGTCGGTGCTCATACGCGCTCCACCATGCCCTCCGCGACCGTGAACCGCGTCCCCGCCAGCACCCGCGGCACGTCGTCGTCGACCGCGGCCGTCACCAGCACCTGCTCACCGGGCGCCACCAGCTCGGCCAGCCGCTCCCGGCGCCGCGCGTCCAGCTCGGCGAAGACGTCGTCGAGGACCAGGACCGGCTCGTTGCCCTCGGCCCGCAGCAGGTCGAACGAGGCCAGCCGCAGCGCCAGCGCGTACGACCAGGACTCACCGTGGGAGGCGTACCCCTTGGCGGGCAGTGAACCGAGTTTGAGCAGCAGATCGTCCCGATGAGGCCCCACCAGGGTGACGCCCCGCTCGATCTCCTGCTTGCGCGCCTCGGCGAGCGCGGCCATCAGCTGCTCGTACAGGTCCTCACGCGTGTGCGCCTCCCCCGGCGCCGACGGCTTGTACTCCAGCGCGACGGGGCCGCCGCCCGGGGCCAGCTGCTCGTACGCCTTGTCGGCCAGCGGCTGCACCGCGGCGATCAGGTCCAGGCGCTGCGCGAGCAGCTCGGCGCCCGCGCGCGCGAGGTGCTGGTCCCAGACGTCGAGCGTGGACAGGTCCATCGTGCGGCCGCCGTGCCGACGGGCGAGCGCGGCCGACTTCAGCAGGGTGTTGCGCTGCTTGAGGACACGGTCGTAGTCGGAACGCACCCCCGCCATGCGCGGGGAGCGGGCGGTGATCAGCTCGTCCAGGAAGCGGCGCCGCTCCCCGGGGTCCCCCTTCACCAGCGCCAGGTCCTCGGGCGCGAACAGCACGGTGCGCACGATGCCGAGCACGTCACGCGGCCTGACCTGCGAGGACCTGTTGATGCGGGCCCGGTTGGCCTTGCCCGGGTTCAGCTCCAGCTCGATCAGCTGCTGCCGGTCGCCCTGTCTGACCTGGGCGCGGATCACGGCGCGCTCGGCCCCCATGCGCACCAGGGGCGCATCGGAGGAGACCCGGTGACTGCCGAGGGTGGCGAGGTAGCCGACCGCCTCGACCAGGTTCGTCTTGCCCTGCCCGTTCGGGCCCACGAAGGCGGTGACGCCCGGGTCCAGCGGCACCTCGACCCGGGCGTACGAACGGAAGTCGGCCAGCGACAGATGCGTGACGTGCATGGTCGTTCGCCGACCTCCCCAACTGGTGGTGCCTACTTCTTCTCGACCGCGTGGCCGCCGAACTGGTTGCGCAGCGCGGCGATCATCTTCATCTGCGGGGAGTCGTCCTGGCGGGACGCGAACCGCGCGAACAGCGACGCGGTGATCGCCGGCAGCGGCACCGCGTTGTCGATCGCGGCCTCCACGGTCCAGCGTCCCTCACCGGAGTCCTGTGCGTAACCCCGCAGGTCACCGAGGTGCTCGTCCTCGTCGAGCGCGTTGACGGCCAGGTCGAGGAGCCAGGACCGGATCACCGTGCCCTCCTGCCAGGACCGGAAGACCTCGCGGACGTTCTCCACGGAGTCGACCTTCTCCAGCAGCTCCCAGCCCTCGGCGTAGGCCTGCATCATCGCGTACTCGATGCCGTTGTGGACCATCTTCGCGAAGTGGCCCGCGCCGACCTTGCCGGCGTGCACGGCGCCGAAGTCACCCTCCGGCTTGAGGGCGTCGAAGACCGGCTGCGCCTTGGCGACGTTCTCCGCGTCCCCGCCGTACATCAGCGCGTAGCCGTTCTCCAGGCCCCACACGCCGCCGGAGACGCCGCAGTCGACGAAGCCTATGCCCTTGGCCGCCAGCTCCTCCGCGTGCTTCTCGTCGTCCGTCCAGCGGGAGTTGCCGCCGTCCACGACGACGTCGCCGGGTTCCAGCAGCTCGCCGAGCCGGTCGACGGTCGCCTGAGTGGCCTCGCCGGCCGGGACCATGACCCAGACCACGCGCGGGGCGCTGAGCTTGCCCACAAGCTCTTCCAGACTGTGGACGTCGGCGAGGTCCGCATTGCGGTCGTATCCGACGACGGTGTGGCCCGCGCGGCGGATCCGCTCGCGCATGTTGCCGCCCATCTTGCCGAGGCCGACGAGACCGAGCTCCATCAGTTGCTTTCCTTAGGTGTGCGAGGTGGCAAGGCGGCACCTCCGTACCCGCCGGATGCGTGCCGCGGCACTTTCGTACCCGCGCCGAGCCTAAACCCGCACGCCCGTGCACAGCTGTGGGCATACGCGCTCAGACGTACGCCCCCACCTGCGGGTTTTCCTCACCCTGTGGACAACCACCGACGGTGCGGACGGCTCAGCCGCTCAGCCGCACCGGCATGATCAGGTACTTGTAGGCCTCGTCCGCCTCGGCGTCCAGCGCGGGCTTGCCGCTGAGCAGCGCCGGCTTCGTGGACGTCGTGAAGGACAGCTGGGCGACCGGCGAGTCGATGGCGCTCAGGCCGTCCAGCAGGAAGGTCGGGTTGAAGGCGATCGAGATGTCGTCGCCGTCCAGCTGGGCGTCGACCCTTTCCACAGCCTGTGCGTCGTCGCTGGAACCGGCCTCCAGGATGAGCACGCCCTGCTCGAAGCTGAGCCGCACCGGGGTGTTGCGCTCGGCGACCAGGGCCACGCGCTTGACGGCCTCCACGAAGGGGGCGGTCTCGATCACGGCGACGCTGTTGAACTCCGTCGGGAACAGCGTCTTGTACTTCGGGAGGTCACCCTCAAGGAGACGCGTCGTCGTCCGGCGGCCGGCCCCCTCGAAACCGATCAGGCCCTCGCCCGCGCCCGAGCCGGACAGCGCCAGGATCACCTGGTCACCGCTGGTCAGCGCCTTGGCGGTGTCCTGGAGCGTCTTCGCGGGCACCAGGGCGACCGCGGAGACCTCCGGGTTCTCCGGCTTCCACAGGAACTCGCGGACCGCGAAGCGGTAGCGGTCGGTCGAGGCGAGCGTCACCGAGTCGCCCTCGATCTCGATGCGCACACCGGTGAGCACGGGCAGCGTGTCGTCGCGGCCCGCGGCGATCGCGACCTGCTGCACGGCCGCGGCGAAGACCTCGCCGGGGACCGTGCCCGTCGCCTCCGGCATCTGCGGCAGCGCCGGGTACTCCTCCACCGGCAGGGTGTGGAGGGTGAAGCGCGAGGAACCGCAGACGACCGTCGCCCGTACACCGTCTGTGGAAATCTCCACCGGCCGGTTGGGGAGGGCGCGGGAGATGTCGGCGAGCAGGCGGCCGGAGACGAGCACCGTGCCCTCCTCCTCGATCTCGGCCTCGACCGACACCCGCGCGGAGACCTCGTAGTCGAAGCTGGACAGGCTCAGCTGCCCCTCCTCGGCCTTCAGCAGCAGGCCGGCGAGGACCGGCGCCGGCGGACGGGCCGGGAGGCTGCGCGCCGCCCAGGCCACGGCCTCCGCGAGTACGTCGCGTTCCACCCGGATCTTCACTGTTGCCGCCTCCTGCTGTTGCCGGCGCTGCTCGCTCTGCCTGGCCTTCGTCGTCTGGGTCGGTGTCGTCGTCCCCACGGGACCGGAACACCGGGGACCAGTCTGACGCACCCCACTGACAGTAGGTGCCCTTCGGGGTCAAGTCGTGACGAGGGACGGTCGGGCTCCGGAGAGCGAGTTGTGCACAGGACCCGCTTCGAAACGAATTCCGCTCTCTCTAAGGTCAGGAGTAGTAGTAGGGCCTGTGGATACCGTGGATAACCGCGTTTGCCCAGGTCAGAGCAGGAATTTTGTCCACTGGTCCTGTGGGCGGAGCCCGTGGACAACCGGGCGTATCTGTGGAGAACAGAAAGTTCTGCACACTCCGTGCACAGGGAGAGGCGACTTCTCCCCAACGCCGTCCCCAGGTTTACCCACCTTTCCCACAGCCCAACCCGGCACCCTGATGTGACGCCTTTCACTCGACGCGGTGACAGGGCGCGTCATGTTGCCGAACAGTGGACAGACATGTGGAGAAGCCCATGATCGTTGGGGACAACCGGCCCCAGCCTGTGGGTTGCCCGTGGACAACTCGATGCACAGCTTGTGGACCGTCTCGTCGTCCACAGCCTGTGGAGATCGTTCGTCCACGAATCCACAGGGAGCTGACCTGCCCTGATGATCCCTCAACAGCCTGGCCTGTGGACAGGATCGGGACAACTTCCCAGTCCCCAAGGTGTGGACGGAAAAAAGTGGCCCAATCTGTGGAGGACGGCCGTAACCCCGCAGGTAATCGAACAGCGGCTGGGACGGGCGTACGACCTCCGGGCACGACGCACGCGACCCACGGGCACGCGAAAGGCGCCCCCGGAGTGTCCGGAGGCGCATGTGGGGGCGGTGCAGGCGGCCGTCAGCCGTTCTTGATGCGGTTGGTCAGCTCGGTCACCTGGTTGTAGATGGAGCGCCGCTCCGCCATCAGATTGCGGATCTTGCGGTCGGCGTGCATCACCGTGGTGTGGTCCCGGCCGCCGAACAGGGCGCCGATCTTCGGCAGCGAGAGGTCCGTCAGCTCGCGGCACAGGTACATGGCGATCTGCCGGGCCGTGACCAGCGCGCGCCCGCGCGAGGTGCCGCACAGGTCCTCGACGGTGAGGCCGAAGTAGTCGGCGGTCGCGCCCATGATGGCCGTGGAGGTGATCTCGGGCGCGGAGTCCTCGCCGCCCGGGATCAGGTCCTTGAGGACGATCTCGGTCAGCCCGAGGTCGACCGGCTGCCGGTTGAGCGAGGCGAACGCGGTCACCCGGATCAGCGCGCCTTCCAGCTCGCGGATGTTCCGGGAGATCCGCGAGGCGATGAACTCCAGTACCTCGGGCGGGGCGTTGAGCTGTTCCTGCACGGCCTTCTTGCGCAGGATCGCGATGCGCGTCTCCAGCTCGGGCGGCTGGACGTCGGTGGTCAGGCCCCACTCGAAGCGGTTGCGCAGCCGGTCCTCCAGGGTCACCAGCTGCCGGGGCGGCCGGTCGGAGGAGAGCACGATCTGTTTGTTGGCGTTGTGCAGCGTGTTGAAGGTGTGGAAGAACTCCTCCTGCGTCGACTCCTTGTCCGCCAGGAACTGGATGTCGTCGACGAGCAGGATGTCCATCTCGCGGTAGCGCTTGCGGAAGCTGTCGCCCTTGCCGTCGCGGATGGAGTTGATGAACTCGTTGGTGAACTCCTCGGAGCTCACGTAGCGCACGCGGGTGCCCGGGTAGAGGCTGCGGGCGTAGTGCCCGATGGCGTGCAGCAGGTGGGTCTTGCCCAGCCCCGACTCCCCGTAGATGAAGAGCGGGTTGTACGCCTTCGCGGGCGCCTCGGCGA
Source organism: Streptomyces sp. NPDC058985 (assembly GCF_042740985.1). Taxonomy (NCBI): domain Bacteria; kingdom Bacillati; phylum Actinomycetota; class Actinomycetes; order Kitasatosporales; family Streptomycetaceae; genus Streptomyces; species Streptomyces sp. NPDC058985. The sequence continues at coordinate 85,741 of NZ_JBHYJX010000029.1, forward strand.
CGGCGACGGCCGCCGCGTGGGCGAAGCGGTTGGAGGCGCCGATGACGAAGGTGTCGAAGAGGTACTTCGGGTTCAGGCGCGCGGTTGGCTCGCCCGGTCCGGTCGCCGGTGCCGGCTGCGCGGCGAGCGGACCGGGGGCGCCGGTGGCGGGACCGGGGCCGACGGGGCCGCCGCGGTGTACGCGTCCGGAGCCGGACGGGGGCTCGGGCAGGTCCCGGCGGGGGCCGCGCTGGTCGTATTCACCGCGCGGGGAGTCGTATTCGCCGCGAGAGGCCTCGTATTCGCCCCGGGACTGCTCGTAGTCGCCACGGGGGGATTCGTAGTCGCCGCGGGGCTTGTCGTAGTCCCCGCGCTGCTGGTCGTAGTCGCCGCGCGGGGAGTCGTACGGCGGGCGCTCCGGTGACTGCGGCCGGTAGTCCTGCTGGTACGCGTCGTGGGGGTACGGCGCCGGGTCCTGGCCGTAGGGCTCCTGCGGCGGTGAGGCGTAGGGGTCCCGCTCCGGGAAGCCGAGGCGCTGCTGCTGCCAGCCGTAGTCGTCCTGCTGCGTCTGGCGCGGCCAGGAGCCGGGCTCGGGGCGCTGGTATTCCTGCGGGTAGGCGGGCCGGGCGGTGGGCAGCTGGTCGGCACGGTGGCGGCCGTATCCCTCGTACTCGTCGCGGCCCTGGCCGGGAGCGGGGAGCTCGGGCTCCTCGTAGCGGGGCTGGGGACGGTTCGGCGGCGGCTGCGGGGCGGGGCCGGCGGGCTCGCCCGCGGTGTCGTCGACGGTGATCGCGATGCGGATCGGGCGGCCGCACTCGCGGCTGAGGGTCTCGCTCACGACGGGGGCGAGACGGCCCTCCAGTACGCCCTTCGCAAATTCGTTCGGCACGGCGAGCAGGGCGGTGTCGGCGACCAGCGCCAGCGGCTGACAGCGCCGGATCCAGTGCTCGTCCTTCGACTCGACGCCCTGCCCGCGGCCTTCCCCGAGAAGTTGTTCCAGTACGCGTGGCCACACTGCGGCAAGATCGGCAGGTACGTCAGCCACAGGGCACGCTCTCTCACGAGTCCCTCGAAGGTGTGATTCGGGGACGGGTCGGGATGAAACTCGGATGGGGCAGGGATAAGGGAACGAATCGGAGTTCAGCCACGGTAGTCAGCGCGGCCGGTAGGGTTCAAGTTGTTGTCCCCAGCCTGTGGACAAGTGTCTCCCGGTCCCCGCTGGTTTGACCGAATGGCGCAGTCGCACGTACCGTAACCAGGTCGAGTTGTCGATGGCTGCTGCCGCCTGCCTCCGATGGGCACAGGTCACGTTCAAGGTGATCGAAAAGCGGTGCACTCGGGCGTAACGCGAGCTACTCGTGGGCGCACGGTGACAGCCAGGACGGCACCCCGCCAACACCCGATTCTTTCTGGAGCCCCCGAGTGAGCAAGCGCACCTTCCAGCCGAACAACCGCCGTCGTGCCAAGACCCACGGCTTCCGGCTGCGGATGCGTACCCGTGCCGGCCGCGCGATTCTCGCGACTCGCCGCAGCAAGGGTCGCGCCCGCCTGTCCGCCTGATCCCGGTCAGGTCATGACATCGTGCTGCCCACCGAGAACCGGCTGAGGCGGCGCGAGGACTTCGCGACCGCGGTACGACGAGGCCGCCGGGCCGGCCGCCCGGCCCTCGTCGTCCACCTTCGAAGCGGTGCCACGGACCCGCACGCGCCTGGGGAGAGCGCTCCCCCGACACGTGCGGGTTTCGTCGTGAGCAAAGCTGTAGGAGGCGCGGTGGTGCGCACCAAGGTGAAGCGCAGGCTCCGCCATCTGGTGCGCGACCGGATCCACCTGTTTCCCCCCGGTAGCCTGGTAGTCGTACGAGCGCTGCCCGGTGCGGGTGACGCCGACCATGCACAGCTGGCCCGAGACCTGGACGCCGCCCTGGAGCGGCTACTGGGAGGGGGCGCGCGATGAAGTACCCGCTACTGGCTCTGATCAAGCTCTACCAGTGGACGATCAGTCCGCTGCTGGGGCCGGTGTGCAAGTACTACCCGTCGTGCTCCCACTACGGCTACACGGCCATCGACCGGCACGGAGCCGTCAAGGGCACGGCGCTCACGGCATGGCGCATCCTGCGATGCAATCCGTGGTCGCTGGGCGGCGTGGACCATGTTCCGCCGCGCAAGCGTCCGCGGTGGCACGAAATGCTGCGTGACGCCTGGCGCGCACGTAAGGGCGGGCCCTCCGCCGCCGAACCGGCCACCGAAGGACGGACGGCTCCCACGAGCCCCTCCGGCCCCTCGGGCCCGGCCGCAGAGACCTCGCCCCATGCCCAAGGAGCATGATTAGTGGACACGATTGCCAGCCTGTTCAGCTTTATCACCTGGCCCGTCTCCTGGGTCATCGTCCAGTTCCACACGGTGTACGGGGCGATCTTCGGACCTGACACCGGATGGGCCTGGGGCCTGTCCATCGTGTCCCTGGTGGTCCTCATCCGCATCTGCCTGATCCCGCTCTTCGTGAAGCAGATCAAGGCGACCCGCGGTATGCAGACGCTCCAGCCGGAGATGAAGAAGATCCAGGAGCGCTACAAGAACGACAAGCAGCGTCAGTCCGAAGAGATGATGAAGCTGTACAAGGAGACGGGCACCAACCCGCTCTCCTCGTGCCTTCCCATCCTGGCGCAGTCCCCGTTCTTCTTCGCCCTGTACCACGTGCTCAACGGCATCGCGTCCGGTGACACCGTCGGTGCGGTCAACCAGAAGCTCCTGGAGAGCGCGCAGCAGGCCCACATCTTCGGTGCCCCGCTGGCCTCCAAGTTCTTCAGCAGCGAGAGCGACGTCGCCGCCCTCAACGCCTCGCTGACCGACGTGCGGGTCGTCACCGCGATCATGATCGTGCTGATGTCCGCGTCGCAGTTCTTCACCCAGCGCCAGCTGATGACGAAGAACGTCGACACCACGGTGAAGACCCCGTTCATGCAGCAGCAGAAGATGCTGATGTACGTCTTCCCGGTCATGTTCGCCGTTTTCGGTGTGAACTTCCCGGTTGGTGTCCTCGTCTACTGGCTGACCACCAACGTGTGGACCATGGGTCAGCAGATGTACGTCATCCGCAACAACCCGACGCCGGGTTCCAAGGCCCAGGCCTCCTACCTGGAGCGACTGCACAAGAGCGTCACCGAGCACGGCAAGACGCGCGGCCGGGGCGAGAGGGCCGTCGTGAAGGCCATCGTCGCCAAGGGCCGGGACCGCAACGAGTTCGAGCGCAAGTTCATCAACGGCCTGAACAAGGCGGGTCTCGCCGCCCAGCCCGACGGCAATGTGCTGAAGAGCGATGCCTCCGCGGCCGCTCAGAGCGAGGACGGCGCGGCCGTCGCCACCGCCACGCCCAAGCGTCAGCAGCCCAAGCGCCAGAGCAAGTCGCAGCGCCACCAGTCCGCGAAGCCGGCCGGTGAGGCCGAGGCGAAGACCTCGCTCACCAAGTCCGACGAGCCGGAGGACGGCAAGCAGGCTTCGAAGCCCGCCGATGCCGCCAAGAAGTCCGGACAGCAGAAGCCCGCCCAGCAGAAGGGCGGCGGCACCCGCAGCAAGGCCCAGTCCGGGCAGCGCAAGGGCCCGCAGCGGCCCAAGTCCCCGTCGAAGAAGTAAGAAGGAGTCCATCCCGTGACGGAAGGCACCACCTCCGCCGCTGCCGAGGGCGCAGACACCCTCTCCCGCCTCGAGCAGGAGGGCGAGATCGCCGCGGACTACCTGGAGGGTCTGCTCGACATCGCCGACCTCGACGGCGACATCGACATGGACGTCGAGGCAGACCGTGCCTCTGTCTCGATCATCAGCGACTCGAACAGCCGCGACATCCAGAAGCTGGTCGGCCGGGACGGTGAGGTGCTGGAGGCTCTGCAGGAGCTGACGCGCCTGGCCGTGCACCGGGACACCGGTGACCGCAGCCGACTGATGCTCGACATCGCCGGCTACCGGGCCCAGAAGCGCGCCGAGCTGTCCGAGCTGGGCGCCAAGGCCGCGGCCGAGGTCAAGAGCAGCGGCGAGTCCGTGCGGATGAAGCCGATGACCCCGTTCGAGCGCAAGGTCGTGCACGACGCGGTCAAGGCCGCGGGGCTGCGCAGCGAGTCCGAGGGCGAGGAGCCCGAGCGCTTCGTCGTCGTGCTTCCCGCCTGATCGGTTCTCTCGTTCTCCGGCCCCGTCTGTTGCGCAGGCGGGGCCGAGTTTTGTCAGCCTGATAGTTCTGGTGGTTCTGGCACCGGCGCCTGGTGCGCCGGGCGCCGTACGGAAGGACGGTCCCCGTGACGGAGGCAGCGGAGCTTCCCCCTGTGCCCGAGCAGGCACGTGTCGTGTTCGGCGATCGCTACGCGGACGCGGTCCGCTACGCGGAGCTGCTTGCCGAGGCTGGGGTGAAGCGCGGCCTGATCGGCCCGCGTGAGGTTCCCCGCCTGTGGGAGCGGCATCTGCTGAACTGCGCGGTGCTCTCGGAGGTCGTGCCCGAGGGAGTGACGGTGTGCGACGTCGGGTCGGGCGCCGGGCTGCCCGGGATCCCGCTGGCGCTGGTGCGGGACGACCTGAAGATCACTCTGCTGGAGCCGTTGTTGCGGCGCACGAACTTCCTGACCGAGGTCGTGGAGCTGCTGGGCTTGGACCATGTGACCGTCGTGCGCGGCCGGGCCGAGGAGGTCATGGGCAAGATGCCGCCGGTGCACGTGGTGACGGCTCGTGCCGTCGCACCGCTCGACCGGCTGGCCACGTGGGGGATTCCCCTGCTGCGTCCCTACGGCGAGATGCTCGCGCTCAAGGGCGACACGGCGGAGGAGGAGCTGAAGGCGGCTGCCACCGCGCTGAGCAAGCTGGGTGCCGAGAAGACTTCCGTTCTTCAGGTGGGCGAGGGCGTCGTGGATCCTCTGTCCACCGTGGTGCGGGTCGAGGTCGGTGAGAGCCCTGGCGGTGTGCGCTTCGCCGCCAAACGGGCCAAGGCGGCTCGGACGGGGCGGACGCGTCGGCGTCGCGGCTGACCCGTCCTGGCGTCCGGCCGTACTCCACACAAGCTGCCAAACCTCCGCATGCCGGAGTGTCGCGGGAGTTCGGCATCGCGCGCTGTGCATCGTGTTTCACGTGAAACGTCGCTCACTGCTGCACGGCATCATCAGTCGCGGCCGCGCTGCGGCCGACCCCCGCGACCGAAAGCCTCTCGGGTCGCTCGGAGAGGGGGTGGAGTTGTCCACAGAGGTGGATTTCTCCACAGAACACCAGGCCTCACTGGTTCATGACCCCGAAGGCATGGGAGGCTCTGTTCATTGCGAGCCTGAAGTCGAGGAGAGTGAATCCTTGCGGTCCGACGCCAATATCGCGGGACCGATGACCGATCCGGTCCCCGGTCCCCGTACCGAGTCGATGGGAGCGGATGTTTCACGTGAAACACCGCCTCCGATGGACGACACTCCGATCGGTCGCGCTGCCCAACTGGCGGTGGAGGCTCTGGGGCGCGCCGGCGAAGGGCTGCCGCGACCCGAGCAGACCCGGGTCATGGTGGTCGCCAACCAGAAGGGCGGTGTGGGTAAGACGACGACGACCGTCAATCTTGCCGCCTCACTCGCCCTCCACGGTGCCAGAGTCCTGGTCGTCGACCTGGACCCGCAGGGCAACGCGTCCACCGCCCTGGGTATCGATCACCACGCCGACGTCCCTTCGATCTACGACGTACTCGTCGAAAGCCGGCCACTCTCGGAAGTGGTCCAGCCGGTCCCGGATGTCGAGGGTCTGTTCTGCGCGCCCGCCACGATCGATCTTGCCGGCGCCGAGATCGAACTGGTCTCACTGGTCGCCCGGGAGAGCCGGCTCCAGAGGGCGATCGCCTCGTACGAGCAGCCGCTGGACTACATTCTCATCGACTGCCCGCCCTCCCTCGGTCTGCTGACGGTCAATGCGCTTGTCGCGGGCCAGGAGGTGCTGATCCCGATCCAGTGCGAGTACTACGCGCTGGAAGGTCTGGGGCAGCTGCTCCGCAACGTCGACCTGGTCCGAGGGCACCTCAACCCGGCGCTCCATGTGTCGACCATCCTGCTCACCATGTACGACGGCCGGACGCGGCTCGCGTCCCAGGTCGCCGACGAGGTACGCAGCCACTTCGGTGAGGAAGTGCTGCGGACGAGCATTCCCCGCTCGGTCCGTATCTCCGAGGCCCCGAGCTACGGGCAGACGGTACTGACCTACGATCCAGGATCGAGTGGAGCCCTCTCCTATCTGGAGGCGGCACGTGAGATGGCGCTGAAGGGCGTGGGCGTCCAGTACGAGGCGACGCATGCTCACCTCGGCGCACAGAATGACCCGAACACGGTGGAGGGGATCCAGTGAGTGAGCGACGGAGGGGGCTGGGCCGTGGTCTGGGCGCACTGATCCCCAACGCCCCGACGGAGAAGTCGGTGGCTTCGGCAGCGCTGGGGAACGCGGCCTCCGCTTCTCCGGGGACGATGCCGCTGCTGCCGAACGAGCGCGGTGTGGCCGCGGCGAAGGTGGCCACGCTGCCCGCTGTTTCACGTGAAACAGAGGAGCCGGCGGCGGCATCCGGTGGCGCGGAGGGTCTCCGGGCGCCCATGGGGGCGCACTTCGCCGAGGTCCCTCTCGATGCCATCACGCCGAACCCGAAGCAGCCGCGTAAGGACTTCGACGACGACGCGCTGGCCGAGCTGGTCACCTCCATCAGGGAGGTCGGGCTCCTCCAGCCGGTCGTCGTCCGGCCGATCGGCCAGGGTCGCTATGAGCTGATCATGGGCGAGCGTCGTTTCCGGGCCTGCCGCGAGCTGGAGCTGGAGGCCATCCCGGCCATCGTCCGGGCGACAGACGACGAGAAGCTTCTCCTGGACGCCCTCCTGGAGAACCTGCACCGTGCCCAGCTGAACCCGCTGGAAGAGGCCTTCGCCTACGACCAGCTCCTGAAGGACTTCAACTGCACGCACGACCAGCTGGCCGACCGGATCGGGCGCTCCCGGCCTCAGGTCTCCAACACGCTGCGTCTGCTGAAGCTCTCACCGAAGGTGCAGAACCGGGTCGCCGCGGGTGTGCTCTCCGCAGGGCATGCCCGGGCGCTGCTCTCCGTCGACGACCCGGAGGAGCAGGATCGCCTCGCGCACCGCATCGTGGCCGAAGGGCTCTCCGTGCGGTCGGTCGAGGAGATCGTGACCCTGATGGGTTCCCGGCCCCAGAAGCCGCAGCGTGCCAAGGGCCCGCGTGCCGGTTCTCTGGTCTCCCCGGCGCTGTCCGACCTGGCGACGCGGTTGTCCGACCGCTTCGAGACCCGGGTGAAGGTCGACCTGGGACAGAAGAAAGGCAAGATCACCGTGGAGTTCGCCTCCATGGACGACCTTGAGCGAATCCTCGGAAGCCTTGCCCCCGGTGAAGGGCCCGTGCTGCAGAAGGGGCTCCTGGACGACGAGGACGAAGACCTCGACTCCTGAAGCACAGGCCGCCAGGGCGGGCCGTGTCCGGTGCATACCGGAACACGGCCCGCCCTTTGCTGTGCGTCGGTGTCGGGGCCAGCGCATCGTGGATACGATGCGATCGGGATGCGTCATCACCTGGCAGTACCTCTGAGAGGAAGGCAGGGGCCATGCGCACGATGGGCCGCACCGGACTGGTGAGCGCGGGCTTGGGGCTGGGCGCGGTCGGTGGCTTCATCGGCAGCCTGCTCAGGGAACGGAGCGCTCTGACCGCCGCTCGTGACGCGGCAGGCGAAGGAAGCGAGGAACAGCCTTCATGGGGCGCCGGCTCGTACCGCTCACGCTGGACAACCTTCAGGACCTTCCCCAGGGCTGTCGCTCGTGCGTCTTCTGGGAACTGGATCCCGTCAGCGGCGAAGCCGCGGTAAAGGCCGGGACGCCCGGCCTGGAGAAGGAGTCCTGGATCTCCGCTGTGCTGCTGGACTGGGGATCGTGCGGCCGGGTGGTCTATGTCGATGATGTGCCGGTGGGCTTTGTTCTCTATGCCCCGCCGGCCTACGTGCCCCGCTCGACAGCGTTCCCCACCAGCCCCGTCTCGTCCGACGCGGTACAGCTGATCACGGCGTTCGTGATGCCGGGCTACCAGGGCCAAGGGCTCGGGCGCGTGATGGTCCAGACGGTTGCCAAGGATCTGCTGCGCCGGGGCTTCAAGGCGATCGAGGCCTTCGGGGACGCACGCTGGAAGGAACCGGCCTGCGTCCTGCCCGCGGAGCATCTGCTGGCGGTGGGCTTCAAGACGGTCCGGCCCCACCCCCGCCATCCGCGGCTGCGGCTGGATCTGCGGTCCACGCTCTCCTGGAAGGAAGACGTGGAGTTGGCGCTGGACCGTCTGCTCGGAGCCGTTCAGAAGGAACCCGCGCTGCGTCCGCTCTAGCGGCGAGCCGGGACGAGGAAGCTGCCGTAAACGAAGGGGCCGACCCGTCCGGGTCGGCCCCTTCGTGTTTCACGTGAAACGTCAGTCGGCGATGAAGTCCTCGAGGTCGCGAACGATCGCGGCCTTCGGCTTGGCGCCGACGATGGTCTTGGCCACCTCGCCACGCTGGTAGACGTTCAGGGTCGGGATGGACATGACGCCGTACTTGGCGGCCGTACCCGGGTTCTCATCGATGTTCAGCTTGACGATCTCGATCTTGTCGCCGTACTCGGCGGCAATCGCCTCGAGGGACGGCGCGATCTGGCGGCACGGACCGCACCAGGCGGCCCAGAAGTCCACCAGGACGGGCTTGTCGCTCTTGAGGACGTCCTGATCGAAGGAGTCGTCGGTCACATGCTTCAGGGTGCCGGCCACGGCGGGCTCCTTAACTGGTTGGTGCGAGGGATGGGGGTCAGACGGTGGTCTTCTCGGGCTCCGCCTTGTCCTCGTCGCTGAGCGCGGCGAGGAAGCGCTCGGCATCGAGAGCGGCAGAGCAGCCGGTGCCGGCCGCGGTGATCGCCTGGCGGTAGGTGTGGTCGACCACGTCACCGGCGCCGAAGACACCGGTCAGGTTGGTGCGGGTCGACGGAGCCTCCACCTTCAGGTAGCCCTCCGGGTCCAGGTCGAGCTGGCCCTTGAAGAGCTCGGTGCGCGGGTCGTGGCCGATCGCGATGAACAGGCCCGTCACCGGCAGGTCCGAGAGTTCGCCGTTCTTCACATTGCGCAGCTTCAGGCCGGAGAGCTTCTGGTCGCCCTGGACCTCCGCGACCTCGCTGTCCCAGACGAACGTGATCTTCGGGTCGGCGAAGGCGCGCTCCTGCATCGCCTTGGAGGCGCGCAGGGTGTCCCGGCGGTGGACGATCGTCACGGACTTGGCGAAGCGGGAGAGGAACGTCGCCTCCTCCATCGCGGTGTCACCACCGCCGATCACCGCGATGTCCTGGTCCCTGAAGAAGAACCCGTCACAGGTCGCGCACCAGGAGACGCCGCGTCCGGAGAGGGCGTCCTCGTTCGGCAGGCCGAGCTTGCGGTGCTGGGAGCCGGTGGTGATGATCACGGCCTTGGCCTGGTGGACCGTGCCCGCGGTGTCGGTGACGGTCTTGATCTCGCCGGACAGGTCGACGGCGACGACATCGTCCGGGATCAGCTCGGCGCCGAAGCGCTCGGCCTGGGCGCGCATGTTGTCCATGAGCTCAGGGCCCATGATGCCGTCCTGGAAGCCGGGGAAGTTTTCCACCTCGGTGGTGTTCATCAGTGCTCCGCCCGCGGTGACGGCTCCTTCGAACACCAGCGGCTTCAGCGAAGCGCGCGCGGTGTACAGGGCCGCCGTGTAGCCGGCGGGCCCGGAGCCGATGATGATCACGTTTCGGACGTCGCTCACGGCTGCATTCCTCGTCTCTGGACTAGCTTCTTCGGGGCCGGGTGAAGCTGCACTCGGAACTCTCACCCCACCTAACGGATCCTACGGGGCGCGCATTCCCGCCGTGCCCGGGCACACGGGAACGGCGCCGGGGCGCGGGACGGGAGGGAAGAGTCTGATCGCTACGAACGTGCGTAGGAGTGCTTCAAGAGGACCTCGGCCTTGCTGACGGCGGGCTCGCGCACACACGACGAGTCGACGAGGTAGGCGGTGACCCGCGAGTCGTTGGAGGCGTCGGGCAGGACCACGAGCAGGACGTCCTTGCCCTGGTAGACGCCCTTCTCCGTGGCGATCGCCGCGTCGTCGCGGCCGATGCCCCTCGCCATGCACTCCGGGATCGTCGGCTGCTTGAAGACATGGTTCTCGGCACCGGTCTCGTGGCCGTTCTCGGACTCCGTGCCGAAGGTGCGGGGGGTACGCGGTCCGCTCTCGTTGCCCTGCCCGTCCGCGAGGAGGTCGGTGACCTTGTCCTGGAGCTTGCCCTCGGAGAAGGTGTCCGCCGGCGCCGACTGCTGTCCGTGGGCGGTGTCGTCCGACGGGCTCCCTCCGGTCAGGGAGGACACGACGACCGAACCGAGGCCGATGGCGGCTGCGGCGGCCACGGCGCCGAGTACGGCGATCCTGCGCCTGCCACCACGCCGGCGGTCCTTGCGGCCCGGTCCGGTGGAGGAGGGACGGGCGTGCCCGGCGGGACGGTCGGCTGCCGCCGATGCCGAGGCTGGTGCCGATGTTTCACGTGAAACACGCGCGCTGTCGTCGCTGGACGCGGCTTCCCCTGTGGTGGGGCCCGACAGCGCCTCGGCCGCCAAGGCGGCGTCGATGCGCTGGGCCACGTCGTCCGGCATCCGTTCCGGCTCCGGCAGGGTGCCGAGCAGTCCCTGGATCTCCTCCAGTGAGGCGTAGACGTCCGCGCAGAGGTCGCACCCCTCCAGATGCCGCCGTATGTCGGTCGTCCGGGCGGTCGGGAGGAGGCCTTCGGCGAGTTCGGAGATCTCCGCGACGTCCGGGTGCCCGGCCCTGTCTGTCGTCGACGACGTCACGCTCGTCCACCTCCGCCCTTCACTGCGGCTGAATCGCCCGGCCCGTTCTCCGGCGGTCCCGCACGGTGCGGTCCCGCTGCCGGTGGGACGGATGTCCCCGGCGTCCGGTTCCGCTCGGCGCCGGACTTCCTGTCCTCGCCGCCCCCGCCGCTGCCGTCCGGGCGTAGATGGGAGAGCTGCGGCAGGAGTCTGGCTCTGCCCCGGGCGCACCTGCTCTTGATCGTGCCGGTCGGTACGTCGAGGATCCTGGCGGCCTCGGCGACGGGATAGCCCTGCATGTCCACCAGGACGAGGGCTGCCCGCTGGTCGGCCGGCAGGGTGCCCAGGGCCTTCAGCAGCTGGCGGTGCAGGTCGTTGCGCTCGGCGGGGGCGGAGGCCGACTCGTGCGGCTCCAGGAGTTGCTCAAGGCGCTCGGTGTCGTCGACCGGAGCGGTCTTCCGGGAAGCGGCCTTGCGTGCCCGGTCCAGACAGGCGTTCACGGTGATCCGGTGCAGCCACGTCGTGACGGCCGCCTGTCCGCGGAAGGTGTGGGCGGCCCGGTAGGCGGAGACGAGAGCGTCCTGAACGGCGTCGGCCGCCTCCTCCCGGTCCCCCAGCGTCCGCAGGGCCACGGCCCAGAGCCGGTCGCGGTGACGGCGTACGAGCTCACCGAAGGCGTCGGGGTCGCCATCGACATGGCCGGTGAGCAGATCCTGATCGCTCACTCCGTCGTACCCGGCGCCTTCCGCCATCGGATTTCCCCCTTCAGGCAGACGTCGTCAGCTGGTCACCTTGATGTCGGCGACGCGGCCCCGGAACTGCCCGTCCGTCAGCGGCAGCTCGGTCAGCCAGACCAGAAGGTAGCGGGTCCGGAGGGCCTCGTCCGGCTTGAGGTCCACCGTTGTGCCGGAGCCACTGGCAACCTTCGTGTAACCCTTGAAGGACTGTGGTTCCGAGTCGGTGTCGCCGCCGGCCCGGAGCTCCACCGAGGTGTCCCCGCCGAAGGACACGGCCACCTTGCCGACCTGCTGGACCTTGCCCAGGTCGACGACGATGCCCACACCCGGCTTGAGCCGCCCGAAGTCGGCGCTCGCGTAGTGGCTTGTCTGCCAGTACGTGCTCGGGCTGCCGTCGTAGGCCTTGCTGACGTTCTCCGGGTACTCGGACCCGTCGTCGCCGAACGGGTCGAAGTCATGCGCGCCCGCGATGGCGATCGGCTCGCTGACCGGCTTCGTCGGGCTTTTGTCGTTGTCGCCGTCCGTCGTCTGCGTCTGGTTCTGGTCGTCGGACTTGCCGCCGCGCTCCATGAGCGCGTCCGCCAGCTGCCAGCTGCCCAGGCCGAGGGCGGCGATCAGCAGAGCCGAGACGCTCCACTTCAGTGCCTTACCGGTGCGGCTCTGCAGCGGGGGCGGCGGTGCCTGCACCGCCTGGGTGACGCCGGGACGCGGTGCCGGACGGCCGTACGCGCCCTGCTGGTAGGCGGTGCGCTGGTAGTCGGGCGGTGCGGTGTACGACGGCTCCGGCGGGCGGATGCGGGGCATCTCGCCGATCGCCTTCACCAGCTCCTCCGGCGTGGTGCACGGGGCCTCGTGCCGGGAAGCGGTCGCGCCGTCGTTGGCGAGTGCCCGCATGGCCAGTTCGGACAGACCGCGGTGGACGCCCGCGCGGACCTGGTCCGGGGGGATCAGCCCGAGGTCCTTGGGCAGACCGGCCAGACCGTGGGCGTCGCTCTCGTACGGCCAGCGCTGGGTGAGCGTGGCGTACAGCAGGGCGCCGATGGCCTCCGTGTCGGTGCGCTGGGGGGACGCGGAACTGATACCGCGCAGTGCGGCGTTGACGGCGAGACCGCGGATCCGCCACTGGCCCGTCGACGTACGCAGCACCGCGTTGGGGCTCAGCCGCAGATGGGCGAGCCCCTCACGGTGGGCGGCCGCCATGGCGGAGGACACTTGACTGACCATCTGGTAGGCGTCGTACACCTCCAGCGGGCCGGAGGCGAGGAGCGCGGTCAGTTCTGTGGCGTCGGGGAGCCACTCGTGGACGACGTAGACGAGGTCGTTGTCCTCGACGGCGTCCAGCACCTGGACGAAGCGGGGGTCGCCGAGCAGCGCGGAGGAGCGTGCCGCGGCCAGCACGGAGCGGGCCCGCGTGTGGTCGGTCGGCAGGATGTGGACTCCGACGGCGCGGCGGAGCTTCTCGTCGACGGCGCGCCAACTGCTGAAGCCGTCCAGACGGGTGACGCACTCCTCGAGGCGGTAGCGTCTGGCGAGCTTGTGCCCGCTGTGCAGTTCGGGAGGCGAGGCCTTGCCGGTTTCCTCGCTCGTGGGGGTCCCCTGTGCCTCGTCGCTGTCCGTGTCCCGCTCCCGGTTGTTGGCCACCCCGTCGGCCGTGGACTGGTCCGCCTGTGCGGTCAGCGGCTCATCACCGCTGTTGTCTGCCACGTCGACGGCAGCTGTGCTCCGTTCCGCCACCGTCGTTCCTGCCTCCCCATTCGATGCGCGTCGGCCGACTCCCGATGTGCGCGTCCGACGCCGAACCCAATTGTGCCCACAGTCCGGCGCTATGCACGACACACGGCGGCGAACGATGGTTGTGCGCCTACCCCGGGTCTCAGCGTCCCAGGCGTCCGCGCACCATGCCGACCAAGGAGTTGACCTCCTCGATGCGCATCCGGCGGGCGGCGACGAAGAAGACACCGAACAGCAGCAGCCCGCCGGCCAGCAGCGCGGCGAACGATCCCACGACACCCTGACCGAGCGACTTGGTGATGGCGTAGCAGGCCGCGCCACCGAGCAGGACGGCCGGGACGGACGCGATGCACAGCCGGGCGTACGTCCGCAGCACCCGGGCGCCGTCGAGATCGCCGCCGAGCCGCCTGCGCAGCCTGCGCCAGGCGACGCCCACGCCGATCACGTAGGCCAGACCGTAGGAGGCGGCCATGCCGACCACGGCCCAGCGCGCCGGCAGCAGGAGGAAACAGAGTCCCGAGGCGGCGGCGTTGACCACGGCCACGATGACCGTGTTGTAGAAGGGCGTCCGGGTGTCCTCGTAGGCGTAGAAGGCGCGCAGGACGACGTACTGGACGGAGTACGGGATGAGGCCGAGGCCGAAGGCCATCAGCATGTAGCCCATGTTGGTCGCCTCACTGGTGCCCGAGGAGCCGAACATGATCGTGCACATCGGGATGCCGAGCGCGACGAATGCGAAGGACACAGGGACGATGGCGACGGCTGTGGTGCGCAGACCCTGGGAGATGTCGTCCCGCACCGCTCCGCCGTCCTCCTCGGACGCCGAGCGGGAGATGCGGGGCAACAGGGCTGCCATCAGGGAGACGGTGATGATGGCCTGGGGCAGGCCCCAGATCAACTGTGCGTTCGCGTAGGCGGCGAAGCCGGTGCCGTCGACGGGCGAGGCCTTGCCGGCCGCGGTGGAGAGCTGAATGACGATCATGGCGCCGGCCTGGTTGGCGAGCACGAACAGGACCGTCCACTTGGCGAGGGTGACGGCCTTGCCAAGTCCGTGGCCCTTCCAGTCGAAGCGCGGCCGGAGCCGGAACCCCGTCTCTCGCAGGTAGGGAATCATGGCCAGGGACTGGACGACGAGGCCCAGCAGCACCCCGATGCCGAGCAGCTTCTCGCCCTCCGGCGGGATGCTGGTGACCTTCATCCCCGAGTTCTCCGCGGTGCCGTAGACCCAGATGAACATCCCCAGGGTCACGATGATGACGATGTTGTTGAGGACCGGCGTCCACATCATCGCGCCGAACCTGCCGCGGGCGTTGAGGATCTGCCCCATCACCACGTGGAGGCCCATGAAGAAGATCGAGGGCAGGAAGTAGCGGACGAAGGTGATGCCGACCTCGTTCGCGGCCGGGTCACTGGCGACGGGGTTGGAGAGCAGCCGGATCAGCAGGGGTGCGGCGAAGACCGTGATCACGGTCAGGGAGCCCAGCGCCACCATGACGAGGGTCAGCAGACGGTTGGCGAAGGCCTCGCCACCGTCCTCGTCGTCCTTCATCGCCCTGACGAGCTGCGGTACGAAGACGGAGTTGAGGCCGCCACCGACGGTGAGGATGTAGATCATCGTCGGCAGCTGGTAGGCGACCTGGAAGGTGTCTCCGAGCAGCCCGACGCCCAGAGCCGAGACGATCAGCGCCGACCGGATGAACCCCGTCAGCCGCGACACCATCGTGCCCGCGGCCATCACCGCGCTCGACTTCAGCAGGCCACCCGCGCGCCCGCCCTTCTTGGCCGCGCCGGCTGGAGCGGCCGCGGGAGCCTGCTCGGGCTCCACGAGGGGGGCCTCGGCCGCTTCCGGGGTCGGGGCGACCGCGTACTGGCCGGGAGCAGGTGCCGCGTGCTGTTCATGCCCCGGTGCCGGGCCGCCGTACTGACCGGGTGCCGGAGGGTTTCCGTAGGGGGCGGGCCCTTGCGGGGCTCCGTACTGTGCCGGTCCCTGCGGGCTGCCGTACTGTGCGGGGCCCTGGGGGCCGCCGTACTGTGCCGGTCCCTGCGGGCCGCCGTACTGAGCGGGGCCCTCGGGGGCGCCGTACTGGGCCGGGCCCTGGGGAGCGCCGTATGGCCCCGGTGCCTGGGCGGGCGCGGGCACACCGCCGTGGTCGTCGTAGGAGGGGTGGCCGCCGCCCTGCTGCTGGTCGCGGAAGAGGTGCGCGAAGGCGTCCGGCTCGTGGCGCTGGTCACCGGCCTGGGTGACCAGGTCGTCCACGCCGACGAACTGGGTGGTCCGCGGGTCGTCGCCGTACGGCAGGTACTGCGTCGGGCCCTCCGGTTCGGGGGCCGGGGTCTGCCCCCAGACGCGCGGGTCGGGGGCGTGCGGTGACTGGGCGGGCTGGGAGTACAGCGGCTGCTGCGGCGGGTACGCGCCCGGCGGCGGCGGGGGGTGCGCGGCGCGGTCGTAGAGCGCCTCGGAGACCGGGTCCTGGGCGGAGAGGTCCTGTGCCCGGTAGGGGTCCTGGTCGTAGGCGTCCTGGAGGTACATGTCCGCGGGCGGCTCCGGCGGCGTCTGACGGGGGTCCTGCGGCGGGCCCTCGGGGTGGCCCGAGCCGTCCGCGGACTGACCGCGGTCACCGTCGTACGGCGCGTTCATCGCTACCCCACCTCATCGTCCCGGGCCGACCGGCCACGACATCCTCAACGGTCCACTCTCTCACCCGTGCCGGACGGGTCGGTGCTTTCCGTTGCGGTGTTTGGTGTCGGGTCACTCGGCTGCTCGGGGTCGCCTGCCCGGGCCGGTGCCTCGGACTCCTTGTTGAGACGCCCCTCGGCGCCGTCCGGGTTCTCCGGTGCGTCCTCATGGTCCTGGGACGCCTCCGACCCGTCGGACCCGTTCTTCTCGGCGTCCCGGGCCGCGGCGCGCTTGCGCTGCGTGTACATCCGGAAACCGGCCAGGACGAGCAGCAGGACACCGCCGCCGATGACGAGCATCACGGTGGCCGTGATCTCGGTGACCTTCACGTCGAAGGTGACGGGCTCGCCGTACTTGCGTCCGTCCATCGTGTACAGCTGGGCGATCACCGTCGCCCGGCCGTTGGCATTGGCGGACGTGGTGAACTTCACCGACTGGCTGTGGCCGCCGGAGACCTGGATCGGCTGCTCCTCGTACCGGTCGCCGTCGATCTCCAGGCGCGTCGGGTTGGTCGAGGTGAGCCGCAGGACCAGGGGCCCGACGTCCTGCACCAGGTTGTTCTGCACCGTCACCGGGATGGTGGCGCTGCGCCCGGAGAGCTTGGTCTCGGACTTGTCGATCAGTCTGACCCGGCCGGTGAGCCCGTCGAGGTAGCCCTTCACGCCGTCGCGGAACGACTCCGCCTCGGTGGCCCGGCCCCGCCAGGACACGGACATCTCCCGGTTGAGGGCACGTCCGAAGGGGGTCACCACACGGGACGGGTTCGACAGGACGACCTGGAAGTTGTCGAGCGTGCCCTGGGTCCGGGCGATCTCCTCGAACGCCGACCGCGGCAGCTCGTTCTTGCGAAGTTCCGAGGGGTACGACGAGGTCCCCGGGACCTTCGTGGTGGCGTCCGGGTCCGGCTTGGCCGCCGCGGCGGCGCCCAGCTTCTGGGAGTCGGACCAGGTGCTCCCCTGCAGGGCGCGCAGCGCCTCGGCCATCGCGCGTGCCTGGCTCCCGGACGGCATGCGCTGCGGTGCGATGACCACGCTGCGCTGCTTCCCGGTCTGGAGGCCCAGGCCCAGGCTCTGGGCGAGGAACCGCTGCACCGCCAGCGTGGACGAGGACGCCTTCGTCAGGTCGCCCTCGAACGCCGTGGACAGCCGGGCGTCCGCGACGACGGCGGTGGTGCCGCCGCCGACGGGGCGGGCGGCGGAGGGCGAGTACGACAGACCGTTGCCCTCCTGGAGGCTGTCACTGCGGGCGATCACCTTGTCGGCGCCGGCGGAGGTCGCGACCTTGACGATCGACCGGTCGACGGCACCGTCCACGGGCCAGGCGAACTCGGTGCTCGGCTTCACGTGGAGGATCGTCCCGACCGTGCCTTCGCTGACGTCCGTGGCGCTCTTCAGCTGGCTCAGCGAGCCGGTGACGTCCGTGCCGTTGTGGGCCAGGGACGCCAGGTCGGGGTCGGCGAAGGGGAGGGCGACGACCTCCTTGTCGGCCACCGCGTCCTGCAAGTCGGCGAGCCACTGCTTGGCGACGTCCTGATGAGTTCCGGCGACGGTGTTGTCGCCGTCCCGGACGCGGTAGCTGCCGGTCATCGCGTCGACGGAGGCCAGCAGGTCCGGGTCGACCACCCAGGTGACGTCGAGATCCTTGCCCAGCGTCACCATCTGGTTCAGCCGGCCGCCGGGGGAGATCTCCTTGGCCAGGTCGTCATTGAGGAGGACCGGGGTCTGCTCCTCGTTCGGCCCCGTCTCGGCGGCCATGTGCGTGGTGGAGATCAGCGGCCACAGGGCCGTCGTCTTCGTCTTGGTGTCGGCCCCGTCGGGCTGCCACGGCAGGAAGGTCCGCTGGATGCCGAGGATCTGCTCCCAGGGCTGCGCGGAGGTCTGCCCGGAGAGCGAGACGGCGAATTCGTAGACGCCGTCCTCGCCGAGGTTCAGGTCGTCGGCGGGCACGGAGATGTTGAAGTGCTCGGCCACGCCCGGGACCAGCTTGGAGAACTTCTCGGTGTATTTGTTCTCGATCTCCGGGGCGATGGACCCCTGGAGGTCGTCGCTGTGCCTGGCGAGCGAGTCGACGGACGAGCGGGTGTCCACCTCGGGGCCGACGCGCAGGCCCACGTGGGCGTCGGTGACGGCCTGCTTGCCGTTGTTGGTGACGGTGCCGGACACGGTCACCGTGTCCCCGTCCGTGGGCGCTGAGGGGGTGAGCGAGTCGACGGCGACGGCCACCGGGCCCGAGTCGGCGTCGGCCCGGGCGGCCGGCTGTCCGTCGGCGTGTGCCGCGCCGGCGGCGGGCAGCTGGACCAGGCCGGCCAGCAGCGGCGCCCCGGCGAGCAGTGCCGCGGTGCGCCGGAGCCACCGGCGGGCAGGTGAGGGACTGGTCCCCTGGAAGTCTGCCGCCTCGGCCACGCGCTCGCCCGTCCCTCGTCGTGATCAGTGGTCGTCGGAATGTGCGTCCACGCATGGTAACGATGTGCGTCGAGCGGAAGTGCCGCGGCGTACGCCACAAGATCGCCCGTGGGGGCGGGCCGCCCCGTATGTGCGCCTATAAAGGGAGCAGGGCCGAACTGGGAGATTCGGGCCGCGATCAATGGGGGCGCCTGGCTCCGCCCGGGCCACGTACCCTGTTCTGTTGTGCCGAACGTCAACGAAGTCAGCCCCAGCGCCCTGAGCCCGGAGCCGTCCCCCGCGGTGCGCGAACCGCTGCGGGTCGCCCCCGTCGCCGACGATCTTGCCCGCCGTTTCCAGGAGGCCGGGTTCTCTCTTGCCCTGGTCGGCGGCTCGGTCCGGGACGCGTTGCTCGGCCGGCTCGGCAACGATCTGGACTTCACGACCGACGCCCGTCCCCAGGATGTCCTGGCGATCGTGCGTCCGTGGGCGGACGCCGTCTGGGAGGTCGGGATCGCCTTCGGGACGGTCGGGGCGCAGAAGGACGGCTACCAGATCGAGGTGACCACCTACCGCTCCGAGGCGTACGACCGCACCTCGCGCAAGCCGGAGGTGTCCTACGGCGACTCCATCGAGGACGACCTCGTCCGGCGCGACTTCACGGTGAACGCGATGGCGGTCGCGCTTCCGGAGAAGGAGTTCATCGATCCGCACGGCGGGCTCGACGACCTCGCGGCGCGTGTGCTGCGCACTCCGGGCACTCCGGAGGACTCCTTCTCGGACGACCCGCTGCGGATGATGCGTGCCGCGCGCTTCGCGGCGCAGCTCGACTTCGAGGTTGCGCCCGAGGTGGTGGCCGCCATGAAGGACATGGCCGGCCGTATCGACATCGTCTCGGCCGAGCGGGTGCGGGAGGAGCTGAACAAGCTCGTCGTCTCCTCGCACCCCCGCAAGGGACTGACCCTGCTGGTGGAGAGCGGCCTCGCCGACCGGGTCCTGCCCGAGCTGCCGGCGCTGCGCCTGGAGCGTGACGAGCACCACCGGCACAAGGACGTCTACGACCACACACTCATCGTCCTGGAGCAGGCGATGGCCCTGGAGAGCGAGGGGCCCGATCTGACCCTCCGCCTGGCCGCCCTGCTGCACGACATCGGCAAGCCCCGCACGCGCCGATTCGAGAGCGACGGCCGGGTCTCCTTCCACCACCACGAGGTGGTCGGAGCCAAGATGACCAAGAAGCGCATGACCGCGCTCAAGTACTCCAACGACCTGGTGAAGGACGTCTCCCGCCTGGTCGAGCTACACCTGCGCTTCCACGGCTACGGCACGGGCGAGTGGACGGATTCCGCGGTCCGCCGGTATGTCCGTGACGCCGGTCCGTTGCTCGACCGGCTTCACAAGCTGACCCGGTCCGACTGCACGACCCGTAACAAGCGCAAGGCATCGGCTCTCGCACGCGCGTATGACGGCCTGGAGGACCGGATCGCCCAGCTCCAGGAGCAGGAGGAGCTGGACGCGATCCGCCCCGACCTGGACGGCAACCAGATCATGGAGATCCTCGGAGTTCCCCCCGGCCCGGCCGTCGGCCAGGCCTACAAGTACCTGCTGGAACTCCGCCTGGAGAACGGCCCGATGGAACACGACGCGGCGGTGGCCGCGCTCAAGGAGTGGTGGGCGCAGCGCGCGGAGTCCGCATGACGAGAGGGCGCGAAGTTTCACCTGTACACTAGCGCCCACACAGAGGCCCAGGCGCGGTGTCGCCGGCGTAATGCTTCGGGGGGGAGTTTTAAATGTAAAAATAAACCCCCA